>NZ_DATHFV010000187.1:0-27704 GCF_035317925.1 Sphingomonas sp. | reverse complement strand
GTCGATTGAGGAGGAGATCGATCCGTCGCCGCCGCCGACGATCACCATAGGCACACCCGCCACGACCGCCTTGTGCACCTCGTCCGGCACGTGCGCGGGATTCCTCACCGCTTTGGCGATACTCAGTTCCACGCCGGCCGCCTTGAGCAGCCGGCTGGCCTCGCGAAAGGCGTGCTGGCCCTTACGCGACTTGGTGTTGACGATCAGGGCGGCGGTACGGGGAAGCTTGCTCACCCCGCCCAAACGCGCGCCTTACCGTTTCGGATGCGTCACTCTTCCCACTGGAACAACGCATCGACCGTCGTGTCGAACAGCCGCGCGATCCGGAACGCGGCTTCCAGCGAGGGCGAATAATGGCGCTGCTCGATCGCCGCCACCGTCTGGCGGGTCAGGCCGATCGCGGTGCCGAGCTCGCTCTGCGTCATCCCCCGCGCCTCGCGTTCGGCGCGGACATTGTTCGCGATCGGGAACATCAGGCGGCCTTGTGGTGCGAGATCAGGAACACCGCCTGGCGCACGCATTCCGCCACCACGATCGCAAGCAGGACGGCATTGCCCATATCCGGCCCGCTCGCGCCGATATGCAAAGTCGCGATCGCGGCCAGCCCGCCCACGATCAGCAGATAATAGCCGACCCGGGTCGCGCGCTGATCGAAGAAGCGCTCGCGCTCGTCCATCGCATCATATTTGTCGGACGACGTACCCGCGATGACGATGTGTCCGACGATCTGGATGAGCGCGAGCAACAGCACCGCGCCGCCGAGATGCAAAGCCGGATTGGGGTGCGTGCCGTCATGACGATGGATCATCAACGTGACGAAGTACCAGCCATAGACCAATGCCATGCTGGCTAGCGAAAGCAGCGCACTCTTGTAGCGAAACGACATGATCCTACTCCGTGTCAAAAATCTTTGACACGGAGTAGGACGGCCAACGACGGGTGTCAAATATTTTGAACATCGCGTACTCAGCGGTCTGAGTTGATGTTATGGAGCATCGACTCACCGCTGAGGAGCTGGCAGCGTTCGAGGGCGCGCCACCTGACCTAGATCAAATGGGCGTCGCGCTTCTATCGAGCGAAGGTCGATGGAGGGGGATACGCCGCTTATGATCGCCACGGTTTACGTAGATGAATCCTACGGCGATACGTCCCGACTTTTGGTCGGAGGGCTGCTTTCATCTTGGCACAAGTGGCTAGGCTTCACGCTGGCTTGGAACAGCCTGCTTGACCGCGCCGAAGTGCCCTACGCCCACTACCTGGAGATGGATCGCAACAAGGGGCCGTATGCGGATCGCACGGTTTGGAACCGTGGGCGCAAGAGCGCCTTCTTACAGGTCCAATATGACCTAATGCGGGACTGGTGTCAGATGGGGCTTACCGTCTCGATAGACACCCAATTATACAACGATGTTTATCGGGCCAATTTCCCTAAGGGGCATTCCCCGGATTCCGCCTATGGCATCGCGTCGAAAGAGTTGATCGTGAACGCGCAGCGTCACGCCAATGAGTATTTTTCTGACGTGGAATCGCTCAATTTTGTCTGGGAGAGGGGTCACCAGAACCTCCCCAACGTGCAGCAGATATTTTTCGAAATGAAGGACAGCCTCGGCGACAAGGCTAAGTCGCTCGGAAATTTCATCCCGCTGTCGCGCACGGAGGCGGTAGCCCTCCAATTGATCGATCAACTTGCGGTAGCTGCGAGACGCACAGAATCGCAGGCGAAAAAGAAGAAGCTTTTCGCCGACGTGCCGCAAGGTGCAGATCTAGCGACCGTAGAAGGTTTACTCGCTCCGAGCGAAACGTTCCCAATCTTCTATCACGAACTGACAGAAGAACGGCTGCTTTGGCATAGGGAGCATAAGGTCGAGATGAACCAGCTGATCCGGCAGGCGAGGCGAAACCGCTAGCTATTAGCCGAAGCGCGATGCGAAACTAGAATTACGGTGACAGTGCACTTATTCGACAGGAATTTGGCGCACTGTGACCGCAACCCCTATCATCACTTTGGCTTCCTTGGTGCGCGCTTGCGCCGACGCAAGTATAGCTCAGCGGCAGTCCAAAAAACCGCCAGCGCCACGCCCATCGTTATGGCTGGCCAATAGCCGATATGAAACCTGATAGTGATCCCGATGAGCACCAAAAGAGCGGCAAGGAAGCCGAAATCTCGAATCACTCTGGCTTCTCCGGCACGGGCTTCCGCGCTTCGCGACCCAAATTGACCATCGCGCTCAACGCCGCCCGAACGCCCGATCGATCTTTTGATCGGTGCTGTACTGGCTGAGCGCGTAGACCGCCCAGATCGCCGCCGGCAGCCAGCCGATCACGGTGAGTTGCAGCAACAGGCAGACGATGCCGGCGCCGGGCCGGCCGATCGTGAAGAATAACAGCCACGGCAGCAGAAGGGCGACGATCAGGCGCATGCTTTATCCTCCCGAGAGAGGATCGAGATTAAGCGTGCGCCAGGGCAAATGGCAATCCTGCCGCTCCGTTCCCACCCACTGCATTATCAGATCGCTCGATCGGCTTATTTGCGCAGCTTCCCGCGTGCCGCCGCTTTTGGATCGATCCGGATCAAACTGCCGTTCACATAGTCGGTCAGCCAGACCGAGCCGTGTCCGAAGCGCAACGAGTCACCGCCCGGCCCCATCCACTGCACCAGCGGTCGATCCGTGCGCGCGTCGATCAGGGTGAGCGGCACGCCAAGCGCGGTCACGAAGACCATGTCGTCGCCATAGGCAATGTCACCGCCCGAGCCCGGCAGGCCGAGGGGTATGGACGCGGTAACGAGGCGGGTTTTCGCATCGATGCGCGTCACCGTGCCGTCGCCCTGGTTCATCGTCCAGATTGCGCCGCCCCCTGCGGTGAGGAACCGCGGGCGCGGGCCTGTCGCGGTCGTGCCGATGATATCCCCGGTGCGCGCGTCGACCGCGGTGACGAGATCATGATCGGTGCTGCTGATCCATACGATATCGCCATCGACGATCGGGACCTGCGAGCCGGTGGCGATCTCGATGCGCCGAACGGGCTGATCGGTCTTCGGGTCGATCGCGACAAGCGTCTTGCCGTCGACGACGAACCAGATCGCGTCCTTGCCCGCCGCGATACCGCCCTCCGCCGGCGGCCCCATCGGGATCGTGGCGACGATGCGGCCGCTGGCGGCGTCGATCCGCACGACGGAATAGGCCTTCTCGCCACAGATCGGCACCCACAGGCTATCGAAACCCGCAGCGAGACCAGCGCAAGCGGCACCCGGCAACGCGACCGTAGCGGTATCCGCGTTGGTAGCGGGATCGATGCGGTGGACGACGTTGGGCCCCTTGCCCGCGACCCACACGGAATCCGTGTCGATCGCCACCCAATCCGCATCGAGCTTCGCCACCGGGAATGTGGCGAGGCGCGAGAGCGCGGCAACGGAGCGCTGGATCGCCGGCAATCCGGGCTTGGCCACCGGCTCACCGCTGGCGATGCCAGTCCAAAGCGATACGGCGAGGAGGAACGCGGCGGCGCGCTTCATAGCGAGCCGCCGCATGGCAGACGCATGCACCGACCACAGGCATTACCGGTCAGGCAAGGTTGACGATCCGACATAGCGGAAACATCAATATTATTATCATTTGAGTCAATCGTAATACCATCACGCCGTTCCCGGTTTGGAAGAAGGCGCGGCATGGATCGGGGGCGGATGCCCGTGGGGCAATGTCCGTGGCAGCAGGCCCACCAGCCGGCGCGAGCCGTAGCGGCGCTTTTGACGCGCTCAGATCGCGATGGGCGCCCCGGTGATCGCGCTGTAGCCGGCATAGCCCAGCAGCCCCACGCCGACGCTCAGCGAGAAAGCCATCAGCACCCAGCCGAACAGGCTGAGCAAGGGTGGGTTATTGCGGGCCTCGCGCCGGTTGCGGCTGGTGCTGGCCATGACGAAGGTGGCGATAACGCCATAGGTAAGCGCGGCGAACTCGAACATTACTAAGATCCCCCCGGACCGGATACTGGGTGCGGAAAACTATAGTTAACGCCCCCGCTTTACGGATGCGTTAATGGCGCGGCGCGGGCAAGACGATTTGCCGCCAAAACGGCGCGGCTCGGCGCATGTGTTAGCCGTCATGCCAGCGGACGCTGGCATCCATCTCCTGTCGGTTCCGCGCGATCGACGGTCGGGTGATGGACCCCAGCTTTCGCTGGGGTGACGGCTAAGGGGTGACGGCTAAAGGACGCGATGCTTTCGTCGGGGCGCATCTGGCTTTAGGAAGCGCCCATGAGTCACGCTGCTTCCTATCCCGCGCTTCGTCTCCGCCGCACCCGTTCGGCCGCATGGAGCCGCGCGATGGTCGCCGAGAACACATTGTCGCCCGCCAACCTGATCTGGCCCCTGTTCGTGACCGAGGGTTCGGGCGTCGAAGAACCGATCGCCACGCTTCCCGGCGTATCGCGCTGGTCGGTCGACAATATCGTCGCGCGCGCCAAGGAAGCGCAGGCGCTCGGCATCCCCTGCATCGCGCTCTTCCCCAACACGCCGCGCGAACTGCGCACCGAACGCGGCGAGGAAGCGCTCAATCCCGACAATCTGATGTGCCGCGCGATCAAGGCGATTGCTGACGGCGTGCCCGATATCGGCATCCTCACCGACGTCGCGCTCGATCCCTATACCGCGCACGGCCATGATGGCGTGGTCGATGCGCGGGGCCGCGTGCTCAACGACGATACGATGAAGATCCTCGTCGATCAGGCTTTGGTCCAGGCGCGCGCCGGCGCCAGCATCATCGCGCCGTCGGACATGATGGACGGCCGCGTCGGCGCGATCCGCGCCGCGCTGGAGGCCGAAGGTTTCCACGACGTCCAGATCATGGCCTATGCCGCCAAATATGCCTCGGCCTTCTACGGCCCGTTCCGCGACGCGGTCGGCTCGGGCGGGCTCTTGAAGGGCGACAAACGCGGCTACCAGATGGACCCGGCCAATGCCGAAGAGGCGTTGCGCGAGGTCGCGCTGGATCTGGCCGAGGGCGCGGACACGGTGATGGTCAAGCCCGGTTTGCCCTATCTCGACATCATCCGCCGCGTGAAGGAACGGTTCGAAGTGCCGGTGTTCGCTTATCAGGTGTCGGGCGAGTATGCGATGATCGAGGCCGCCGTCGCCGCCGGCGCGGGCGACCGCGACGCGCTCGTGCTGGAGACGTTGATGGCCTTCCGCCGGGCGGGCTGTTCGGGGGTGCTCACCTACCATGCCGCGCACGCGGCGCGCCTGCTCGCGCGGTGATCGAGACCGAGCGCCTTCTCCTGCGGAGTTGGCGTGAGGCGGATCGCGTACCCTTTTTCGATCTGTGCCAGTCGCACGCGGTGATGGCCTGCCTCGGCGGCCCCGCCAGCGCGGAGCAGGTCGATGCCTCGCTCGGCCGCATGGAGGCGTCGCAAGCGAAGAACGGCTTTTGCTTCTGGGCGGTCGAACGCAAGGCTGACGGCGCGTTCCTCGGCTTTTGCGGGCTCAAGATCGCCGACACCGCGGGCGCGCCGATCGAGGGCGAGATCGAGATCGGCTGGCGGTTGCGCGAAGCGGATTGGGGCCATGGCTATATGCGCGAGGCGGCGCTGGCGACGTTGCGCTGGGTATGGGCGCACCAGGACCAGAAGCGCGTGATCGCGATGACCGTGCCCGCCAACCGCCGCAGCTGGGGCCTGATGGAGCGGATCGGCATGACGCGCCGCCCCGAACTCGATTTCGGCCATCCGTTGTTTCCGGAGAACCACCCGCTCCACCGCCATATCGTCTATGCGGCGGACCGGCCTAGATCCTAGCCTCGTCATTCCCGCGCACGCGGGAATCCCGCTGCCTTTAAATGTAAGAAGAAGCGGGATTCCCGCTTTCGCGGGAATGACGGGAAATTATCCCAGTTTCTGATTCAACGCCGCGACGGCGTCGGCCTCTTTAGTCTCCAGCGCGGTCACCTCGGTCGCGGCGGTATCGATCGCGGCGCGGTTGCCGGGCGCGGCATTGGCCGGATCGTCGCGCAGCGCGTCGATCGCGGCGGCGGCATCGCGGACGGCCGCGCGCGCGGATGCGAGCGCGGTCACCGCCTCCTGCGCCTCGACCCAGGCATCGCTGCCCTGCGCCGCGCCCGATGCGCGCGCGACCGCCTTTTCCGTCTCGGCATGCTGGGCGATGAAAGCCCTGTCGCCCGCCTGCGCGGCGGCGACCTGCGCCGCGATCTTCGCGTGGAGCGCGGGATCGACCGGCGTGTCGGCCTCGATCGAGCTGGTCAGGGGCATGTCGATCGGCTGTTTCTCGACCGCGCGCGGCATCAGCGACGGTGCCGAAACCTCGGCTCCGCACCCGGCGAGCGAAAGCGCGGTGGCGGAAAGCAGGATGATATGGGTCATGCGCACCCGGGCGGCCCTAGTCTGGCCGCCAGATGCACGCAACATGCGCGAGTTCGGGGTTGCGCCCCCCCGATCACTCGCTTAGGGGGAGCGTCCTCACGCGCCCGTAGCTCAGCTGGATAGAGCATCAGACTACGAATCTGAGGGTCGGACGTTCGAATCGTTCCGGGCGCGCCACTTTCCTTATCGCTGAAACTAAGGCCTGCGCGTTTGCGCTGGCCCGAAAGCCGTATTAGCCAGCCGCCATGGACAATGACGAGGTCGCGCGGCGACGGAACATAGCGGACGCCGCGGATCCCCAATTTCTGCCCTGGTCCGATCCCCGCTCGCTCCACGCCGTGTGGGACGGCCGCGCCAAGCGCGCCGCCACCTATATCCCCGCCGGTTCGCGCGTGCTGGATCTCGGCTGCGGCGCGATGGCGCTGGAACGCTATCTGGCCGAAGGCTGCACCTATCAGCCGTGCGATCTGGTCGCGCGCGACGCGCGCACCCTGGTGTGCGATTTCAACGAGGGCGAATTTCCCGTAGGTTTCGATTGCGACGTCGTCAGCGTGCTCGGCGTGCTTGAATATGTCGCCGACGTTCCCGCGTTCCTGGCCAAAGTGCGCGCGCTGAATTGCCCGGTCGTGCTCAGCTACAGCGCGAGCGATCGGCCCGGCTACGCGACCCGCGCGCCTTGGGTCAACGCTTACACGCAGGCCGAGTTCATCGCGGTCTGCGCCGCCGCGGGCTTTTCCCATTATGTCGGCGCGCCGATAAAGAACGCGCAGATATTGCTGCGGCTGGAGCCGGATCCGGTGGCACCCCAACCCACGGAAGATGCGCAAGCGGCAATGCTTCGTCTCGCGGCGGGGATGATCCCCGCTTATTCGCGCGTGCTCGGCATCGGGCCGGACAGCCGCGCGCTGGAAGCGCTGCTTCCTATCGGCTGCGCGTACGAATCCGCCGATACCGTACCCGCCGAGACGATGGCGGACATCGTCGTCCTGCTGCGATCGGACGACGCGTTGGCGGCCGCGGCCCGCAGTCTCGGCCAGCCGCTCGTCTGCGCGTGGCCGGCAACCGGGCTGGACGCCCCCGATCTGGTCGCGCTCGGCGAGACCATGAAAGGCGCCGGCTTTCGCCTGCAATGCGCGGAGCAGGCCACGCCTGCGCTCTGCCTGCTCAAATTCGTGCCCGAACCGTATGCGGCGGAAGCGCCCGGCACAACCAAGCGCGTGCTTGTCCTGTCCTATTACAACATCGCCAATTTCGGCGACCGGCTCGGCTATCACGTCCTCAACAGCGTGCTGCCCGCCGATGCCGAGGTCACCTATGGGACGCTCCATCCGTGGAGCGTGCCCGACCGCGATTTCGACCTCCTGATCCTCGGCATCGGCAACAGCCTGATGGCGCGCGATGCGCTCATGCCCGAACTGGACGCGCTGATCGATCGGATACCGCACGCGATCGGCATTTTCGGCACCCATTTTCGCGATCAGTTTCTTCCGCCCGAACGGGCGGCGGCGCTCGATACCTTGCTCGGCAAGCTCACCACCTGGTGGGCGCGTTACGAGGAGGACATATTGGCCTTCGGCCGCGGGCGAGCCAATGTACGCCATCTCGGCGACTGGCTGATCGCGGCCTTCCCGATGGCGGTTCCAACGCAGGACAAGGGCCTCACCATCCCCGCCGAAATCCTCGGCCAGGAAGTCCCGCTCGACCGCACCATCCAGCGGATCCAGGCCTATCGCGCCGTCTCCAGCGCACGCCTCCACACCTTGCTGTGCGCGCTTACCAGCGCCGACCACGTCCTTTATCAAGAGCAGCGCGTCAGCGACGATCCCACCAAGGAATCGGGCAAATTCCGCTCGATGCTGGTCGATATCTTCGGTCGCACGTTCGAGGAGGGGCAGCTCTTCGCCGTCGATCGCGATGCGGTCATCCGCTACAAAAAGAAGGTCGAGGCCAACCTCGCTGACCTGCGCGAAGAATTGTCCAGCCTGCTCGAATAGGTCGATCGCACACGAATAGGCTGATGGCGTGGCTTCTTGGCGCCTTGCCCTGAGGTTGAAAGCCGGACAGATATCCGGGCTGGATACGGGACTTTCGTCCTTTAACGGATGACATCATGGCGAGTGGACGACGATGGTTTACGTACTAACGGCGCTCGGAACACAGGAGACGATAGGTGCATCGCCGCACGGGCAGCAGCGCAAGCAGATAGGATCGTCGTTCTTTCGGGGCGAGGACTGCAATTTCAATCCCTATGGGCAAGATCATTGTGTGCCCGATTTTGCGCACCGATTTTTGCTGCACGGGTGGCTGCCGGACGGACCGATCATCAATGCCAAGACCAAGGTGACGGCGTTCGGATCCTGCTTTGCTGAGAACATTTCCAATCATCTCGGCAGCATAGGCTTCGATACATCCAAGCAGCGCGCGAAAGACATTTACGTGTCGGTGATGGGCGAGGGCATGGTCAACGTCCACGCCATCGCACAGCAGTTCAAATGGGCTCTCGATGGCTGGATGCCCCCTTCCGATCTTTGGCACGGCTACAATGCGGAGCAATACGACCTAAGCGAAGAAGTTCGGACTGTGACTCGCGATGTCTTCCTCAACACGGAAGTCTTCATCCTGACATTCGGCTTGTCCGAAATCTGGTATGACGAGACGACCGGTGGCGTTTTCTGGCGCGCCGTGCCGTTGCGTTATTATGATCCGTCGCGTCACAAATTTCGCGTTTGCTCCTTCGAGGAAACGAAAAGCAATATTGGTGAAACCATAAGACTGATAAAAGAGCATGTCCCGCATGCGAAGATCATAATGACGGTTTCGCCTATACCGTTGATTGCGACGTTCAGGCCTGTCTCTTGTATCTCTGCCAACTCAGCTTCGAAAGCGATTATCAGGGCTGCGCTCGATGAAACAATGAGGGAATTGGACGACGATCTTCGGCAGGACGTTTTCTACTTTCCTGCCTTCGAAATCATAAATGAATGCTTTCCCAACCGGTTCCTCGACGACGGGCGCCATCTGCATCCGATGATCGTCCCGTCCGTCATGCGGCTGTTCGAGGCCACATTCTGCGACACGGAACTCACGCTTGCGGAGGCGGAAACGACCTTCAGGCAAGCGCGCCTGGAGGCGGCAGGGACTTTGAGCCAGCACCCTCTGTTTTCCCAGCCGGCCTAGCAGCTATTCGAATGCGGTGCTCGGCCGGCCATGGCCCGTTCCGAAAAGACACGATCGGACGAGCGCTGGCCGGGAAGCTATTGATCTGTCAACAATTCCGCCAGCTCTTCGCGTAGCGCCGCGACATTGTCCGTCACCTTGATCTTGTAGCGCCGCACCGCCTCGCGATCGACACCGAACAGCTCGCCCTCGTTGAAACTCCGGCCGAATATGTCGATCAGCATCGACCCGAACTTGCCCGAGATTTCGTCCGAGCCGGGCACGACGCGCTGCTCTTGATAGGATACATGGTCGGCGCTGGTGAGCGCGCACAGCAAGGTGTGGAGCCGCGCGCTGGATACGCCGCGATAGGACTGGATCTTCTGGATGGTCCGATCCAGCGACACATTCTCCCGGAGGAATTCGGCCGGGATCGTCAGCACCCTGTTCAGCGTCGGAACTGCCATCGGGAAGGCGGTGATCAGCCAGTCGCCGAGATGGCGTACGTTGGATCGTCCGCCGCCGAACAGGGTGATGTCATCTTCATAGCGCGCCCACCAGGTCGTCAGCCCGTTCAATATCCGCTGCAAGCCATCCGCCGCGGGCCCCTCCCGGAACAGGCCGCGAAACTGCGTGCCGAAGATGCCGATCGAATGCGGCACCCGCTCCATCAAAGCGGCCAGCCTGGGGTTGCAGGCGTCACTCGGCAGCAAACTGTTGCCGATGCCCAGGATCAGCAGATCGTAATCGCGATCGGGCACCGTCCACGGGTTGAGGTTGGCATAGGTCACGTCCGCATGTGCGGGCAGGATGCCGTTCAAGACGTGATAGCCGAGCCGGTCGCCGAAATTGACTGTCTCATAATAAGACAGGACGATCACCCGCTTGGGCCGCCGCGCACTATCCTCTGCTGTCATGACGCTTCGATATCGCGGGACAAACCATATGGCGATAGGCGCAGCTTATCGGCTTTGCAGCGTCACGCTCGCCGCCGTCAGCCCCTCAGATTGCGCGCTGACCGTGATGGCCCCCTTCTCGCCCGGCTTCGACCGGACGATCACCAGGCAAAGCCCGTTGAAAGCCTTGCGCACGGGCGACTGGAACGGCTCGAAACTGGTGGCGTCGCCATTGTCGGTCGCAACGATCTCGCCCGGGCCCGTGATCGTGAAGCTGATGCGATTGTCCGCCCGCGGCGTGGTGTTCCCGTCACGATCGGCAACCCGCACGGTGATGAAGGACAGATCGGACCCGTCGGCGCGGATCACCGCGCGATCCGGGGTCGCCTCCAACTTTGCCGGTGCGCCCGCCGTCCGCACGACATCCGTCGCCCACGGCTTGCCGGCCTTGTAGGTGACGACCTTCAGCTCGCCCGGCGCGTAGGTCACATAATCCCAGCGGAAGCGATATTCGTAGGGCGCCTTCGTCTTGCGGCCCTGCGACACGCCGTTGACGAACAATTCGGCCTCGTCGCCCGACGTGAAGACATGGACCGGCGTCACCTGCCCGAGCCGCTCCGGCCAGGTCCAGTGCGGCAGGATATGCGCCATCGGCAGATCGGGCCGCCAGCGCGCCTGATACAGATAGAAACGGTCCTTCTTGAACCCGGCGAGATCGAGGATGCCCGAATAGGAACTGCGCGACGTGTAATAGGGCGTCGGCTCGCCCAGGTAATCGAAGCCGGACCAGACGAATTCACCCGCGACATAGGGATATTGATCCTCCGCCGCGAACGCGCGGTCGGGCGACGATCCGAAATCGGCGGCGAACAATTCGTACCCGCTGACCTGATGGCTCACCGGATCGCCCCCCGATCCCGGCCGCACCGGGCCGCTGATCATGCCGGGCACCGGGAATTGGTAATCGCCGCGGCTGCTCAGCGCCGACGCGCTTTCGCTGCTGAAGATCACCTTGTCCGGGAAGCGCGCGCGAAACGCCGGGAATTGGCCGGGAAAGGCCCGCACCCCCGCGCCCTGATAATTGAGGCTGATCGTGTCGACCGCCGCCGGCAGCGGCATGTCCGCCTTGGCGTAATTCATCGCGGTCATCGTCTGGCGCGTGGGGTCCTCCTCGCGCACGATCCCGACCAGCTCCTTCGCGACCTTGGCGCCATCCTCACCGGTATATTGTTCGCCGACCTCGTTGCCGATGCTCCACAGGATGATCGACGGATCGTTGCGGTCGCGCCGCAGCATCGCGCGCAAATCCTGCTCGTGCCAGTCGGCAAAGATCAGGTGCGTGTCGAGCGGGGTCTTCTGGCGATACCAGACGTCGAACACCTCATCGATCACGAGGAAACCCATCCGGTCCGCCAGTTCGAGCAGTTCGGGCGCGGGCGGATTGTGGCTCATGCGCAGCGCGTTGACGCCCATGTCGCACAGCAGTTCGAGCTGGCGCTCGGCGGCGCGCGTGTTGAACGCCGCGCCGAGCGCACCGAGATCGTGATGGTCGTTGACGCCGCGCAACGGCACCGCCTGCCCGTTCACGAGGATGCCGTGATCGGGATCATAGCCGATCGTGCGGATGCCGAAGCGCGTCTCGTAGCGGTCGACGACCTTGCCGCCGCTCGTGACGCTCGTCACCGCGACATAAAGGTTGGGTTGTTGCCCGGGCGGTGGGCCCCACAGGCGCGGATTGACGATCGTCGCCATGCCCTCGATCTGGCCCGTCCCGTGGCCGGCGACGATCGCGCCGACTGGCCTGAAGGTCGCAACGACAGCGCCCGTGCGATGGCCGGCCGGATCGAGCGCGTAGATCGCGGTCGAAACCTCGACCGGCCGGTCGACCGCGGAGGCATTGTCGATCGCGACCCGGAGCTTCACCGTCGCGGAAGTCGACGAAACTGCGGGCGTCGTGACGTAGGTGCCCCACTGCGCGACGTGGACCGGATCGGCCTTGGTCAGCCAGACGTTCCGGTAGAGACCGCCGCCCGGATACCAGCGCGAGGATTCGGGCGGGTTGTCGAGCCGGATCGCGAGCTGGTTGACCCCGCCCGGCACGACATAGGGCGTCAGGTCCAGCCGCCAGCCATTATAGCCATAGGGCCAGCCACCGACGAGATGCCCGTTCAGCCACACCGCCGCGTAGGACATAGCCCCATCGACATCGAGGAAGATCGATTTGCCCGCATCGGCGCGCCCAACGTCGAGCTTGCGGCGATACCAGCCGATGCCCCAGCTCGGCAGCCGTCCCATCCCGCCATAAGGCCCATCCTGCAGAAACGGCCCGGCGATCGCCCAGTCGTGGGGCAGCGTCACTGCTTGCCAGTTCCGGTCGTCAAAACCGGCCTGAACATAGGAAAGCGAACCGCCCGGGTCGCCCGCCGGACGCTCGAAGCGTTTGGCCGGATCGCGGATGAAGGCATTGCCGCTCGGCAGGATCCACGGCTTGAGCACCGGCTGGTCCGCGCCTGCCGGCCGCACGGCTTCCTCCGGCCGTGCATCGGCGGCCTTGGCGTCGTCGTTCGGCTTCAGCGCCGGCCTGATATCGTAGAGCAGGATCGCGGGGGCGCCGGCGGGATCGCCCTTGGTAAAGCGCCACCCCGCGTCGATGGAGAGCCGTTGCCGGGGTGCTATATCGCTTCTGTCCGCTTGGGCCGCGGCACCCAACAGCAGGGCCGCACACAGTCCGACAACGACACGAAGCGTGGGGAACGACATAAGCAGCCATCAACTCCATTTGTCCGAGTTATGGCTTAGTGTCGCTGCGGCGGGCTGTCCAATAGCCGCTAAGTCCTCTCCCGCTTGCGGGAGAGGACTGATCCTCACCCCATCGTCGGGATGACGAAGGCGTTGCTGCCGTCGGGCGAACCGTCGGGCCAGCGGCCGGTGACGGTCTTGGTCTTGGTCCAGAAGCGGACGCCTTCCATGCCGTGCTGGTTATGGTCGCCAAAGCCCGAGCGCTTCCATCCGCCGAACGAATGATAGGCGACCGGCACCGGGATCGGCACGTTGATCCCGACCATGCCGACATTGACCCGCGCCGCGAATTCGCGCGCGGCGTGGCCGTTGCGCGTGAAGATCGCGACGCCGTTGCCGTACTGGTGCTGCGACGGCAGTGCGACCGCTTCCTCGAAGTCCTTCGCCCGCACGATCTGCAGCACCGGCCCGAAAATCTCTTCCTTGTAGGACGACATGTCGGTGGTGACGTGATCGAACAGGCTCGGCCCGATGAAGAAGCCTTCCTCATGCCCCTGCAGCTTGAAGCCGCGGCCGTCGACCACCAGCTCCGCGCCCTCGTCGACGCCGGTCTGGATCCAGTCCTCGACGCGCTTCTTGTGCGCGGCGTTCACGACCGGGCCGTAATGCGCATCCGCATCGGTCGAGACGCCGACGCGCAATGCCGCGATCGCGGGGATCAGCTTGGCGCGCAGCCGATCGGCGGTATCCTCGCCCACCGGCACCACCACCGGCAGCGCCATGCAGCGCTCGCCCGCCGAACCGAACGCCGCGCCCGCCAGATCGGCGACGACCTGGTCGAGATCGGCGTCGGGCATGACGATGCCGTGATTCTTGGCGCCGCCCATTGCCTGGACGCGCTTCCCCGCCTGGGTGCCGCGCGAATAGACATAATGCGCGATGTCGGACGATCCGACGAAGCTGACCGCATTGATATCGGGATGGTCGAGGATCGCGTCGACCATCTCCTTGTCGCCGTTGACCACCTGGAGGATGCCCTCGGGCAGGCCGGCCTCGCGCATCAATTCGCCAAGCCGCACCGGCACCGACGGATCGCGCTCGGAGGGCTTCAGGATGAAGGCGTTGCCGGTCGCGATCGCGGGCCCGAACATCCACATCGGGATCATGCCCGGGAAGTTGAACGGCGTGATGCCGGCGCCGATGCCCAACGGCACGCGCATCGACCAGACGTCGATGCCGGGACCCGCGCCATGCGTATATTCGCCCTTGAGCAGATGCGGCAGGCCGCAGCAGAATTCGATCACCTCCAGCCCGCGCTGGATGTCGCCCTTGGCGTCGGCGATGACCTTGCCATGCTCGGACGAGAGCAAATGCGCGAGCTCGTCCATGTGGGTCTCGATCAGCGCCTTGAATGCGAACATCACGCGCGCGCGCCGCTGCGGATTGACCGCCGCCCACGCCGGTTGCGCCGCCTTGGCCGCCGCGACCGCGCGATCGAGCACCGCCTTGTCGCCGAGCGCGACCCGCGCCTGCACCTGACCGGTATTGGGATCGAACACGTCGCCTTGGCGGGCCGCGCCGCCGCCGTTGGACCCTGCGAGGAAATGGTCGATCGCGCGCATGACATCACTCTCCTGATTATGGCTGCGGCCTAGCCCCTTGGGCCGCACGCTGGAAGTCGAAGCCAATCACTGTCATTGTGCAAAAATGCAGGAACCGGATTGGGACGACCTCCGCATTTTTCTCGCAGTGCTGCGGGGTGGCAGCATCATCGCCGCCGCCCGCTACACCGGGCTCGATCATTCGACCGTCACCCGCCGGATGACGAAGCTGGAGGAGCGGATCGGCCAGCAATTGCTGCACCGCTCACCAGCCGGGGTGACGCCAACCGAGGCTGGATCGCTCCTCGCTTTGCATGCCGAACGCATCGCGGACGAGATCGCCGCCGCGCGAACGATGCTCGATGCACAGGAAGAACATGTTTCTGGCACGGTCCGCCTCGCCACCCCCGAGGCATTCGGCCTGTTCATCGTCGCGCCCGCCGTCGAGCAGCTCTATCGCCGCTACCCCAACCTCCAGCTCGAGCTGATGCCCGAATCGCGCAATGTGAGCCTGTCCCGGCGCGAGGCGGACATGTCGGTGGTGCTGACCCAGCCGCCGCGCGGCCAGGTGGTGGCGCGACGGCTGGTCGATTACCGGCTCGGCCTCTACGCGTCGCGCGACTATCTCGCCCGGACCGAGCCGCTTACCGACATCGCCGCGCTCCGGGGTCATCCGCTGGTCTGGTATATCGACGAGATGATCGACCTGCCCGAATTGCGCTTCCTCGACCAGATTGCCGGCGGGTCCTCCAGCGTGTTCCGCTCGAGCTCGATCGCGGCGCAGCAGGCGGCGGTGGCGGGCGGGCTCGGCTACGGCGTGCTTCACGCTTTCGCCGCGGACGGCGATCCGCGCCTGCAGCGCGTGCTCGCCGACAGCGTCGAGGTGAAGCGCAGCTATTGGCTGATCTTCCCGCGCCAAGCGCAGCGCGTGCCGCGGATCCGGGCGGTGGCCGATTTCCTGACCGGGCTGATCCAGCAAAACCGCCAGCTATTTTAGCCGCAAAAGCACCAGTTTGGCGCCTTTCATGGTAGCGCTATCTTTTTTTGATTGACTCACGCATTGCAGCTCGACATTCTTGCCGAACTACTAACCCTCCCTCGTGGTCGCATCCTGCCGGTGCGGCCATTTTTTTGTGCCCGCGACGTCTCGCGTAGCTTTCGCCGCTGCCATGGTAGCGTTAGCTTGCTCGCGCCGTTCGTCGGCTGGCGCCCGGCTTGCCCCTCGGATAAGATCGCCTCCGATGGCGCATCCCGCGTCCCTGGAGCAAAGCCGGACGGCGATCGGATGCGCGCAACCCTGCCCCATTCGATACGCGGACGGCTGATCGCGCTCACGCTCGCGCTGCTGCTGCCAGCATTGGTGGTGACCTCGGTATTGTTGTGGCGCGCCTACGCGCAGGAACATGTCGCCGCCGAACGGCAATTGTCCGATACCGCCCGCGCATTGTCCCTGGTGGTCGATCGCGAGATTGGCCAGAGCAGCACGCTGCTGGAGGCGCTGGCGACCTCCAATCGGCTCAAGCGCGGCAGTTTCGATGCGTTCGCGCTGCAGGCACGTGAAGCCAATGCCGATCCGTCGCGCTGGGTGGTGGTGCTCGACGCCGACGGCCAGCAGCTCGTCAATAGCGCGGCTGCCCTAGGCGCACGCCTGCCGCGCGGGCAGACCAGCAACAAGGGCGTGACCTATACCCAGCTCGGTCAAGGCATCCGGCTGTGGAATCTGTCGAGGGGCTCGGTCACTGGGCAGCCGGTAGTGGTGCTCGCCAAGACGCTCCGCCTGAATGATGGGCGTATGGTCGAGCTGACGATCGTAACGCGCGCCTCCAGCTTCCTGCGCCTGTTCGCCGACCAGCAGCTGCCCGAGCGCTGGACCGGTGTGGTGCTCGACGGCAGCCACCGCATCGTCGCGCGCAATCGGAACAACGATCTGTATGTCGGCCATCAGGCATCCGCGGAAACGCAGAAGCTGATGGCGATCCGGCCGGCTTTCGTCCGTCCGAGCACGACCCTCGACGGCATCGCCGTGATCACCGCCTGGAACCGGTCGCCCGTGACCGGATGGGTGATGGCGATCGCGGTACCCCGCAGCGAGCTTGCGGCCGGCGCCTGGTCGTCGCTGGTGGCAGGTGCGGCGCTGGGGCTGGTGCTGATCGGCATCGGCCTGCTCGTATCCTACCGCGTCGGGCGCAGCGTCGCGCTGCCGATTGGCCGGCTCGCGGCGGGCGCGGCCGCGCTCGGCCGGGGCGAGGACAGCGACACGGGACGCTCGACCCTGGTCGAGATCCAGGCGGTGCAGGACGCGCTGCGCGACGCCGGCGCGGCGCTGCACGCGCGCGAGCAGGAATTGCAGGCGCTCAACAACAATCTCGAATTGCGCGTGATGGAGCGGACGCGCGAACTGGCCGAGGCCGCCGAAACGCTGATCCAGGCGCAGAAGATGGAAGCGGTCGGACGGCTGACCGGCGGCATCGCGCACGATTTCAACAATCTGCTGACCGCGGTGATCGGCAATATCGACCTGCTCCAGCGCACCGCCGAAGACGAGCGCGCCAAGCGCCTGCTCGGCAGCGCGCGTCAGGCGGCCGAACGCGGCGCCAAGCTGACCGGGCAATTGCTCGCTTTCTCGCGCCGCCAGCAATTGCGGGCCGAGGTGGTCGACATCAACCGCGCGGTCGAAAATACGGTCGAATTGCTCAAGAGCACGCTGGGCGGCGCGACCAGCATAGTGCGCGTGCCGTCCGCCGATCTGTGGCTCGCGCACGCCGACCCCACCCAACTCGATCTGATCCTGCTCAATCTCGCGATCAACGCACGCGACGCGATGCCCGCGGGCGGATCGATCCTGATCGAAACCGCCAACATCACGATCGGCGAAGCACCGCGCAACACCGAGGAACCGCCGCCCGGCGATTTCGTCGCGATCACGCTCGCCGATCGCGGCACCGGCATGACGCCTGAGATCCTGGCGCGCGCGTTCGACCCCTTCTTCACCACCAAGCCGGTCGGCCAGGGCACCGGACTCGGCCTGCCCCAGGTGCTGGGCGTGCTCAAGCAACTGGGCGGCGGCATCCGCATCAAGAGCCGCGTCGGCGAAGGCACCAGCGTCACCGTCTTCCTGCCGCGCTCGCTGGTCGAACGTCCGCCCGAAGCCGAGATCGCGGCGGTCGAAGCCAGTGATCTGCGTGGCCTGTTTATCCTGCTGGTCGACGACGATCCCGATGTCCGCGGCGTCGCCGCCTCGATCCTGCGCGAAACCGGCTGCCTTGTGGTCGAGGCGGAAAGCGGGCGGCTCGGCCTGAAGCGGCTGGCCGAAACGCCCAAGCTCGATCTCGTGCTGATCGACTTCGCTATGCCCGGCATGAACGGTGCCGAAGTCGCGCTCGCGATCCGCGAACAGCGCCCCGAACTGCCGATCCTGCTGATGAGCGGCTATGCCGATGTCGAGGTTTTGTCCGCGGTCTGGGACGGCCCGTTTATTTCGAAGCCGTTCACCGCCAACTCGCTCCAGGCGCGCATCGCCGAAGCGGTGCGCCGGCATCGCGTCACGCGGTTACGGGGAAGTAACTAGGCCCGTCACCCTGAACTTGTTTCAGGGTCCATTCCGCGGCTTGGCGCCTGCCTCCCGATGGATGCTGAAACAAGTTCAGCATGACCAATGGAAATATCAGGCGTGCCCGCTCGTCGGCGCCAACAGGCGCACATCGATCCCCGCGGCGGCAAAGGCACGCGGCCAGCGTTCCTTGGTCGGTATCTCGAACAGCAGTTCATCGCTCGCGCCGACGCTCAGCCAGCCATGGCGCCGCAATTCCTCGTCGAGCTGCTCCTCACCCCAGCCGGCATAGCCCAAAGCGACCAGCCAGCGGTTCGGCCCCTCACCCGCCGCGATCGCGCGCAGCACGTCGAGCGTGGTGGTCAGCGACATCGTCTCGGACACGAGCAACGTATCCTCGCCGCGCCAGTCGGGCGAATGAAGCACGAAGCCGCGCTGTTTCTCGACCGGGCCGCCGAGATGGATCGGCGCGTCCGGCGCGACGCCGGGTTCGATATCGAGCTGCTTGAGCAAGGTGTGCAGGCCCAGGCCCGGCACGATCCGGCCGATGCCGACGCCCATCGCGCCGTCGGGTTCGTGCAGGCACATCGCGATCACCGCCTGTTCGAAGCGCGGATCGCCGATGCCGGGAAGCGCCAGCAGCAGCTCGCCGGCGAGCGAGGCGAAATCACCTTGTGCCATGGGACTGTTATAGGGATCGGTCATGATGACGCCAACCGCCCCACGCCCCTTCCGGGTTCCCGATCCGGCTGTTAGGGACAAGAAAAAGGAGAATAGAAATGACGATCGCAATCGGCGATGCGCTCCCCGCCGCGACTCTGGTGCGGATGACCGACACCGGCCCGGAAAAGGTCGAGACCCAGGATTTCTTCGCGGGACGGCGCATCGCGCTCTTCTCGGTGCCGGGCGCGTTTACGCCGACCTGTTCGGCCAAGCATCTGCCCGGCTTCATCGACAAGGCCGACGCGCTCAAGGCCAAGGGCATCGACGAAGTCGTCGGCACCGCCGTCAATGACGCCTTCGTGATGGGCGCGTGGGGCAAGAGCGCGGGCGCGGACGGCAAGGTCACCTTGCTCGCCGACGGCAATGGCGATTTCGTGAAGGCGCTGGGCCTCGATTTCGACGGCAGCGGCTTCGGCATGGGCACGCGCGGCAAGCGTTTCGCGATGGTCGTCAACGACGGCAAGGTCGAGAAACTGTTTGTCGAGGCACCGGGCGAGTTCCGTGTCAGTTCCGCCGACTATTTGCTGGCGGAGCTCTGATGCCGTCACCGCAAAACCTGGCCCATGTCGATGCGCTTGAGGCGCTCTACCGCGAGTCCGTGACCGCGCTACGCGGCGCCTTGTCGCGTTACATCGCCAATGGCGAGCGTCCCGATCCGGCGGCGCGCGCCGCCGGCGCCTTCTGCTATCCTGAGATTCGCGTCCGCTATGACGGGCGCGCCTCCGCCTCCGCCCCCGGCCGCGCTTTCGGCCGGCTGCACATACCGGGCGATTATGCGGTCAGCGTGACCCAGCCGGCTTTGTTCCGCGATTACCTCGCCGAGCAGCTCGACTATCTGGTCGAGGATTATGGCGCAGAGGTCAGCATCGGCCGCAGCGACGAAGAGATCGCCTACCCTTACGTGCTCGATGCAGAGATTGACCTGACCGGCGCCGCCGCGGTCGAGCTGGCGCGGATCTTTCCCGCGACCGAACTCGCCCATATCGGCGACGAGATCGCCGACGGCACTGCCTTGCAGGGCAGCGGTCCGCGTCCGCTCGCTCTGTTCGAGGCCGGCCGCACCGATTTCAGCCTCGCGCGGCTGCGCCACTACACCGGCACGCCCTCCGCGCACGTCCAGAAATATGTGCTGTTCACCAACTATCACCGCTACGTCGATGAGTTCGTGGCGTGGGCGTGCGACGAGCTCAACGCGGGCAAGGGCTACACCATGCTCAGTGGTGCTGGCGGGCTCGAAATCTATCCGGGCGATCCCGATCCGGCACGCGCGGTCGCGGACAGCGCGTGGCGGCGGCACCAGATGCCGGCCTACCATCTGGTCGCGCCCGATCGTTCGGGCATCACGCTCGTCAATATCGGCGTCGGCCCGTCCAACGCCAAGACGATCACCGATCACCTCGCAGTCACGCGGCCCGAGGCGTGGCTGATGATCGGCCATTGCGGCGGCCTGCGCCCCAGCCAGCGGATCGGCGACTATGTGCTGGCGCATGCCTATCTGCGCGACGACCATGTCCTCGACGATGTGCTGCCGCCGGAAATCCCGGTGCCCGCGATCGCCGAAGTGCAATTGGCGCTCGGCCGCGCCGCCGAGCGCGTCTCGGGCGAGAGCAGCGATCAATTGAAGTCGCGCCTGCGCACCGGCACCGTCGTCACGACCGACGATCGCAATTGGGAGCTCAGGTACACCAGTTCGGCGCTGCGTTTCAGCCAGAGCCGCGCGGTCGCGATCGACATGGAATCGGCGACGCTCGCCGCGCAGGGGTTCCGCTTCCGCGTGCCCTACGGCACCCTGCTGTGCGTCTCGGACAAGCCGATCCATGGCGAGATCAAGCTGCCCGGTCAGGCCAACCGCTTCTACGAACGCGCCATCGCCGAGCATCTGCGCATCGGCATCGCCGCGATCGACGAACTGAAGCTGGCGGGCGATCAGCTCCACAGCCGCAAGCTTCGTGCCTTCAACGAGCCGCCGTTCCGCTAAACGGGCATTATGTCCGCAATTGGTGGAAGTCGTCCGGCAGTTTTCGGGCCTCATCTTCGTTAAGGGACGTGAACCGACTCGATCTCAAGGCTTGTGACGCCGGTCCGGTATAGCTTGGCGTGGAGAGTGAGATCGCTCACCCGCTCCCTTGTGGTCGTCAAATCTACGAGCAACTGCCAATAGCCGCCCATCCATCGATAAATCGAACGCTCCCAGGTCGCTGGATTTAAGGGAGCTAATGTGTCGCCGTAAGCCAGGACATTGTCGGCGATGGATGCGGCCGTTGAGGTATCGATCGGGGAAACGCCAACGATAACGTGATCGCGCAGGGCGTAATCCCCTGCCACAAACGCGTCGACTATTTCGCGAAAAGTGGCGTGCCATTCCGACGGGATGGGATGTTCGGCGTCGTCCTTCGCGAACATTTCCTAAGAATCCCCGCGTCCGCTTTTGGCGATCATGTAGTTTGCCAGCTATGCCCGCAAGTGGGTCGTTTGCCGACCCTCCGATTACGACCCCCACTTAGCTGGCGGGCGTATCCGCCGCTTCCTCCGCCATCGCGCCTTGCGGCCAATTGTCGATGACGGAGCGATTCCGGCCTTCGTGCTTGGCCTGGTAGAGCGCATGGTCGGCGCGCTCCATCGCGTCGCGCAGCGCGAGCGTGTCGGGCGAGATCTGCGCGACGCCGAAGCTGGCGGTGATCGACGGTAAGGAAACGCCTTCGTCGCTGGGCAGACCGACCAGCCCGCGGACATGTTCCACCCGCTGATAGAGCTCGATCGCGTCGACCCCCATCGCCAGCAGCACGAACTCCTCGCCGCCAAGTCGCGCGAGCAGGTCGCCCGGGCGCACGGCGGTGCCGAGCATCCTGGCGAAATGGACCAAAACCTGATCGCCGGTCGTGTGGCCGTAACAGTCGTTGATCGCCTTGAACGAATCGATGTCGGCGATGGCGACGGCGGCGCGGTCGCGATGATCGGTCCGGAGCCGGGCGAGCAGATGCGGTGCCGCTTCGTCGAAGCCGCGCCGGTTCCAAACGCCGGTCAGCGGATCGGTCCGCGCCAGCCGTTCGAGCACCACGCCGAAATCCTGGTTGAGCAAAAGCACGGTGGCGAGGCCGAGGCCGACATAGGTCACCGATCCCCCCAACGCGATGAACGCAACCGCCACGTTCGAATCATGGTCGACCGTGTACAGCCCGACCACCAACGCCAGATTGGCGACCGCGAACGCGCCGAGCAACGCGGTCGTGCCCCAGTCGAAATTGCGCGTCTTGCGCGATCGGCGCGGGCCGACCGCGAACGCGGCCAGCAGCAGGCCGAGGCCGGTCAGCAAGGCGATCGTCGGCGGGGTCGCGTCGCGCATCTGCGGCGCGAGATCGGACAGCAGGCTGATCGCTAGCGCGATCGTCGTCCAGATCGCGCTCAAGGCAGCTGCGCGGTTGGGCCGACCCGCGCGCTGACGCAGCCCCTGCACCAGCAGCAAGGCGGCGGCTAGCCAGCACAGGCTGGGTGTGGCGCCCGGCAGCGGGGCGTTATGGAGCGCGGAAGTCGTACCGAGTACCGCCAGCCACCCGACCGCGATCGCCGCGAACGCTGCCCCCCAGCTCATCGCATGCGCGGCTTCGCGCCGCCGCCGCCAGATGGCGAGCAGCGCCCCCGCGAACAGGCCGCTGATGGCGAGCGGCGTGCAAAGGATGGCGATCAGGATCATCGAGCGCGCGACGCGATCAGAATCCGTACGGATGCCGGAGGCAAGGCGCTATCACAGGCCGGACCATAGTGCCTTTTAGGCGGGCAATGGTTAAATTCTCGCCGCATTGCGCCAGGTCGACCGGTCCGATCCCCATAACTTGACGGGGTGCAGATGCCGGCCGCAGCCTTTTTTCCTCATCAAATCCTGCCGATCGCAAGGAGTGGCGAGGAATTTACACATCAACGGCCGCAAACTCTCCCCCCAGACAGAGTTTGCCGAAATGAAAGAGCCTGTATCCACGCTGAGGTCAAGCCGGTAACCGCCGCGTTAACTATCTATTCGTGCAAGAGAAACGTTGCGATCGACTGCCCCAGTTCCGGCCGCAGCACACTCGTCATATGATTGCCGGGAATTTCCGTAAGTTCCCCCTGCGGCAATAACGCCGCAAGATCGGCCGACGATCCGTTGTCATGATCGTCCTCGCCCGACAGGACGAGCACCGGAATCGCGATCTTTTCGATCTCGTCGCGCCGCGTTGCCACGAAGCTGTCGAGCAGCGGCAGCATTGCGTCCGGATCGCCGCCGGTCGTCTTGAGAAAGGCTTCGGCCAGCCACGCGCCCGATCCGCGCGTATGCGTGCCCGCGCCGGTCAGGACATGCCGGAAAAAGTCGATCCTCTTGTTGGGTTCGAGCACGCCGTCCAGCCCCATGCCCGACAGGATCGCCCGGCGCGGCCGCGCGCCGCGCACCAGCATCCGCAACACCGTCCGGCCGCCGAGCGAATAGCCGCCAAGGTCATAGTCGGTCAGGCCGAGATGACGCACCAGCGCCTCGCCGTCCGCCGCCAGCACATCGGGCGGATAGGAGGCGGCGTCGTGCGGCGCCGCACTTTCGCCGTGGCCGCGCAGATCGGGCATGATCACGCGAAAGCCCGCATCCGCGAGCAATTTCGCATGGCCATAGCGGATCCAATTGACCCAGCCGTTAGAAAACAGGCCATGGATCAGGACGAGCGGACGTCCCTCCCCCAGCGCGCGATACGCAAGGTCGAGCCCATCGTCGCTTTTGAAGAAAAGGACGGGGAAATCAGTCGGGGAGCTTGCCAATGGCTTCCATCCAGCGATCGGTGACATTGGGATTCTGATCCGAGCGATAGCCCGGCAGATGCGACGTGTCCTGCCAGGCAGGCAGGATACTCTCGGTCGCATAATTGTGGACCGGCCTGAACCGCGACGGATCGTCGAACGAGCCTAGCGTCACGTCCATCTTGGTGGCGCCCTCGACGAAGCGGAAGCCGAGCGGCGTACCGCAGGCCGAACAGAAGGGCCGTTCGGCGATCGGCGACGAGCGATACCAGTCCGGCTCCTGGTCCCACACCATCCCGTCGAGCTTTACGCTCACGAACGCGATCGACGCGCCGCCGGTCGCGTGGCGGCACATCTTGCAATGGCACAGATAGGCATCGTCGCTGTCGATCCGCACCGAATAGCGGACGCGCCGGCACTGGCAGCCGCCCGTCATGGTCTCGCTCATGGCAAGTGCGTTGGCACCGTGCACAGCGGCTGGCAAGACGGCGCAAGCCATGCCACGGCGGCACGATGGCTGCCTCCGACATTTACGATGCGATCATCCTCGGCGCGGGCGGCGCCGGTCTGATGTGCGCCGCCGTCGCGGGCCAACGCGGCCGGCGCGGGCTGGTGATCGATCATGCCGACGAACCGGGAAAGAAAATCCTGATCTCGGGCGGCGGCCGCTGCAACTTCACCAATATCGGCACCGCGCCGGACCGCTATCTCAGCGCCAACCCGCATTTCGCGCGGTCCGCGCTCAGCCGCTACACCGCCGCCGATTTCATCGCCCTGGTCGATCGCTACAATATCGCCTGGCATGAGAAGACGTTGGGTCAGCTCTTCTGCGACGGTTCGGCCAAGCAGATCGTGGCGATGCTGCTCGACGAATGCGCCGCCGGCGATGTGACGCTGCATCTGCGCGATGCGATCCGCGATGTCGGGCATGCCGACGGCATTTTCCGGGTCGATTATGGCGATCGCACCGCCACCGCACCGGCTTTGGTGATCGCAACCGGGGGGCCTTCGATTCCCAAGCTCGGCGCGACCGGTTTCGCTTACGATCTGGCGCGCCGTTTCGGCCTCAAGGTGGTCGAGCCCCGCCCGGCTCTGGTGCCGCTGACCCTGCCCCAGGACGAAGCTCTGTTCCATGCGCTCGCGGGCGTCGCCGCGCCCGTCGTCGCGCGCGCTGGCGGCGCTTCCTTCGCGGAAGCCGCCTTGTTCACGCATCGCGGCCTGTCGGGTCCTGCGATCCTGCAAATCTCGTCCTACTGGCGCCACGGCCAGCCGATCGGGATCGATTTCCTGCCGGGTCTCGCCAACTGGCTGGTCGAGGCCAAGCGCACCCGGCCGCGCGCGACGGTGAAATCTGTCTTGAGCGACTTGCTGCCCGCCCGGCTGGCCGAGGCACTCGCCGAACGCCTCGCGCTGCCCGGCGCGCTCGACGAGCAGCGCGACGCCGCGCTCGCCGAGATCGAACGCCGACTGGCCGACTGGCAATTCCATCCCAACGGTACCGAAGGCTTCGCCAAGGCCGAAGTCGCCGTCGGCGGCGTCTCGACCGACGTCCTGTCCTCCAAGACGATGGCTGCGCGCCACCTTCCCGGCCTCTATGTCATCGGGGAAGCGGTCGACGTCACCGGCTGGCTCGGCGGCTATAATTTCCAGTGGGCCTGGGCCAGCGGCTGGGCCGCGGCGCAGGATATTTAACGCGGAGAACCCAGCGCCTTCGCCATCTCTTCGGGCGGCGGCGCTTCAGGCCAGCTCGGCGCGCCTTCCGGCAATTCCAGCCAGGGCTGTTTGCTCCGCGCCCAGATATGCGCGGTCACTATCAGCTCGTTCGACCGGTCGAGCGTCCCCGCGCGGATCACCGCCACGCCCGGCCGCGCGCTGTTCGTATTGAAGATGCGCGTGTGACAGACCTCGCACATGCGCTGACGCGAGATGCGGCCGCTCGGGGACGTCAGCTCGAACACCGTGATCGGCCCGGTCGCCGCGATCGCATCCTCCGCCACCACCGCCTGCTGGCTGAACGCGCTCCCGCTCCAGGTCTGGCAGTCGGTGCAATGGCAGGCATAGGTCAGCGGCAAATCATCGAGCGCGAGCGTGTAACGCACCGCGCCGCACCGGCACCCACCACCGATCCCGCCCGTCACGTCAGGCTCCCCTTCCGCCGCCGCGCGAGCAGCCCCAGCCCCACGATCAGGCCGCCGAACATGGCGATCGCCATGTCCTTCTGGCTGTCCCACATGTCGCCCTGCTGGCCATTATATTCTTCCGCCACGCCCGGCGCGAGGACGATCGTGAGCAGCCATTCGAAGATTTCGTAGAGCGCGCTGACCGCACCGACGAACAGGAAGGCGCTGACGATCGCCGCTTTTGCGCCCATCCCGCCATGACGGCGTGCGGCTTCGGCGAAGGGCCGGATCGCGAACAGGCCGAAGACGAGATGGACCAGCCGGTCGAAATCGTTGCGCACCAGCCCGAAGCTGCGGTCGATCGAAATCCCGGACAGCGCTCGTCCCCAGGCGTCATAGGGCACGTTGGAATAGGTGTAGCGGCCGGCGAGCGTGTGCAGCAGCAGGAAGCCAAGCACGCACGCCACCGATCCGTCCGACAAGGGCCAGCGCCGCAGCAAAAGCGGTGCGGCCAGGATCAGGATCACGGTCGGGATATGCTGAAGCGGCGCGATGTCGGGATAAGGCTGACGCAGGTTGGCGAGCCCGACCGCGATCGCGAGCGCGACGATCATACGCAGCTGGGACGCGGGCAAGGCGCCCCAGCTACGCAGGTAGTTCAAGATCTTAGGCTGCCTTCTTGAGATGACGCCGGCCGAGCAGCTCCGCGATCTGGACCGCGTTCAGCGCCGCGCCCTTGCGCAGATTGTCGCTCACGCACCACAGGCTGAGCCCGCTGTCGACGGTCGGATCCTCGCGCACGCGGCTGACGAAGGTCGCATATTCGCCGACGCATTCGATCGGCGTGATATAGCCGCCATCCTCATGCTTATCGATCAGCATGATGCCCGGCGCCTCGCGCAGGATCGACTTGGCCTTGGCCGCCGAAATCTCGTTCTCGAACTCGATGTTGATCGCTTCGGAATGGCCGACGAACACCGGCACGCGCACGCAGGTCGCGCTCACCTTGATCTTGGGATCGAGGATCTTCTTGGTCTCGACCACCATCTTCCATTCTTCCTTGGTTGAACCGTCGTCGAGGAAGCTGTCGATGTGCGGGATCACGTTGAACGCGATCTGCTTGGTGAACTTGCTCGGCGTCGCCGGATCGCCCACGAAGATGTTGCGGCTCTGCTCGAACAGCTCGTCCATGCCGGCCTTGCCCGCGCCGGAGACCGACTGATAGGTCGCCACCACCACGCGTTTGATCTTCGCGAAATCGTGGAGCGGCTTCAGCGCCACCACCATCTGCGCGGTCGAGCAGTTCGGGTTCGCGATGATGTTCTTCTTGAGATAGCCGTCGATCGCGTGCGCGTTCACTTCCGGCACGATCAGCGGCACGTCCGGATCCATGCGGTAAAGCGAGCTGTTGTCGATCACGGTGCAGCCGGCGGCGGCCGCGATCGGCGCATATTTCTTGGTGCCTTCGGATCCGATCGCGAACAGGGCCATATCCCAGCCGGTCCAGTCGAAATGCTCGATATTCTTGACGGTAAGCTTCTTGCCCGTCTCGCCGAAATCGATCACATCGCCCGCCGAACGCGAAGAGGCGAGCGCCGCGATCTCATCGATCGGAAACTCCCGCTCCGCGAGGATTCCACCGTCGAGAACGGGCTCGCCATGTGGGTGGTGTCGGACAACCTGCGCAAGGGCGCGGCGCTCAACGCCGTGCAGATCGCCGAGTCGCTGATCAATCGCAAGCTGATCCAGGCCAAGCGAAAAGCGGCGTAATGCCTCGCGTCGCTGAGCAGTC
>NZ_DATHFV010000186.1:0-7149 GCF_035317925.1 Sphingomonas sp. | reverse complement strand
ATGCCGATCGCCAGCCCGCCGGACATCCGCCACACGACGAAAGCCTGGAAACTCGACGCCATGCCGGTGCCGATCGACGAGACGGCAAAGGCGGCCGCCGAGAGGATCAGCGCGTTGCGTCGGCCGATCGCCTCGCTGAGCATCCCCGAGGCGATCGCGCCGACCAGGCACCCCACCAGTGCGCAGCTCATCGCCCAGGCCTGCTGGGAGGGCTCGACCACCCCGAAATGCGCCTCATAGAAGGGCTTCGCCCCGCCTATGACGACCCAATCATAACCAAACAAAAGTCCGCCCAGAGCGGACACGCCTGCAACGAACCAGAGATAGGTCGTTTTTGACGCTGGCGAACTGGCCCTTGAAAGCACCCCTTCCGCATCCGCCACTCCGGGACCTGCCATGCAACCTCTCACCGTTATTACGGCATCCTGTATTATAGGTTGGCGGATGGCAAGCTCTATGTGTCGATAGTCATTCTACGATCAGCGTCGTGGCGAATGTGGGATGCCCTCTTTTCAATCCGTAGCGCGAAGCCACGATTAGGCGGCTGCAAGTTGACTGGCGGCGTTGGCTTTATTTCCTGGCGCGCCCAAATTTCCGCTACCGGATCGTTGGTGCAGCGGATCGCGCGTGACAAGTCTGCGGCGATGGCCGTCAATCGGCCGGCATTCCAGAAAACATCCCATGCCCACCTTGCGATTTTGCTATCGTGCCGCAAACGAGGGGCGCCGATGTACCGACTTTCAGACTCGCTGCCGTATCGGCTGAACCGATTGGGGACTCGGCTGGGATTGCTATTCATCCAGCGCATCGCTGATTTCGGCCTTACCCTGCCGATGTACCAGGCCATGGTGTCGCTCGCGGAGCGCCCCGACCAGCGGCTCAACGATCTGGCCGCGACGACGTCGATGTCGCTCCCGACGGCGTCGCGCATGATCGGCACGCTGGTCGAGCGCAATCTGGTTTCGCGCGAGCGCGACCCGGACCATGAACGCGCGGTCCGGATCAATCTGACGGCCGAGGGCCAGCAGATCGCCCAGAACCTGCTGCAACGCGCCGAGCATTATGCGGAAGTCGCCTCATCCCTGCTCGACCCGGCGGAAGTCGAGCAACTCAAGACCTGGCTCGACCGGATCTACACATCGCTCGACATACTCGAGGGCGAGCTCCGCACTTCCAAACGAAATATTGCATAGACAACAGTTGTAAATGCAAGTATCAGCGGCGGCAGGAGTGGAGACTCGCATGACTCTCGCCGCCGTACAAAGGCCGATCGCAGACCCGGATCTCGGTTCGCGCTTCAAGGAGGCGCTGAGGGGCGTCGCCTCGACCGTTCATATCATCACGGCCTCCGACGGCGTACGTCGCCATGGTATGACCGCGACCGCCGTCATGTCGGTCACGATGGACCCGCCGGCGCTGGTCATCTGCCTCAACAAGTCGACCTTGCTGCACGATATATTGTGCTGTGCGCGCTCCTTTTGCGTCAATGTCCTCGACGAGACGCAGGAATCGCTGTCGACCGCGTTCAGCGGCGGCGTTCCACCGGCCGAGCGCTTCAGCCGTGGAAGCTGGTGCTTCGATGAAGGCGGCATCGGCTATCTCGAGGACGCCCAGTCGAGCATTTTCTGCGAGAAGGTGGCGGCGATGCCCTATGGCACGCACTCCTTGTTCATCGGCGAGGTGCGCGACGTGCGCTTCGGCGTGAGCCAGACGCCTTTGCTCTATCACAACGCATCCTATTGCACCTCGCTGCCGCGGATGCGGGCCGACTGAAAAGGGAGAGAATTATGGCCACGCACCCCGACAATCTCGTTTCGCTCACGCGGGACATGCAGCGCCCCGATCGCGCGACGATTCTCAGCCGCATTCGCGAAACATTGCCCGGCATCGCCGCAAACGCGCTCGCCACGGAACAGGCACGCCAGGTTCCCGCTGAGAATGTCGAGGCGCTTCGCAAGGCGGGCCTCTACCAGATCCTCCAGCCGCTGGAGTTCGGCGGCTACGAGCAGGACTTCGATGCGCTGGCCGAGGCGATCCAGGAGATCGCGTCCGCCTGCGCCTCGACTGGCTGGGTGTGCGGTCTCTACGCGGCGCACCAATGGCTGCTCGCGCAATTTCCGGTCGAAGCACAGCATGACGTGTGGGACGAGGACGCCGACGGCATGGTGTGCGGCTCCTATGCGCCGACAACCAAGGCGGAGCCGGTCGAGGGCGGCTATCGCATCAGCGGCCGTTGGTCGTTCGCCAGCGGCTGCGATCATGCCAAATGGGCGTTGTGCGCCGCAATGATCCCCGGCGACACGCCGGAAACCCCGCCCAAGCCGGCGTTCATGCTGGTACGGGCCGACGACTATCGGATCGACGACGACTGGTTCACGGTCGGCCTGGCGGGAACGGGCAGCAAAACGCTGGTGCTCGATCAGGTGGTCGTGCCGGCGCACCGCATGCTGTTCTTCCCGGACGTCATGAATGGCCACTCGCCCGGGTCTCGCCATCACGCGCACAATCCCACCTTCGCGGTGCCGATGTTTGTCTATTTCCCGTCCTGCCTCGTCTCGGCGGGGCTCGGCGCCGCCGCAGGCGCGCTCGCCCAATATGTCGAGCAGGTCGGCGCACGGCAGACGCGCGGCGCGGTCACGGGCGGCGCGATCCGCATGGCCGAGTTTCCAACGATCCAGATCCGCGTCGCCGAAGCGGCGGCCTCACTCGATGCCGCCCGCGAGATATTGATGCGCGACTTGCGGCACCGGACCGAAAGCGTGCGCGCCGGCCGGGCGATTACGAAGGAAGAGCGCGTCGAGAGCCGCCGCGGCCAGGCTTTCGCCGTGAAATTGACGGTGCAGGCGGTGGAGGCGCTGAATGCGTCGACCGGAGGACAAGGGCTCGCGCTCGCCAATCCGGTGCAGCGCGCCTGGCGCGATGTGAACGCCACTGCACGGCACATCAGCTTTAATTGGGACGCGGTCGGTTCGATGGCCGGGGCGATGGCACTGGGCCTGGAGCCCAAAGGCATGTTCTAGGCGAAAATCGGTTTCATTCGCGATTGACATACTCGCCCACGCTGACAAGGTGTATCCACTTTTAGGCGAGAATCAGCGGCGTGCTCAGTAGCCAATCCAGATTGTGGATACACAAACCACAAATCGCGCGACATGGCGACGCTTTTGAAGCCGTGCGTGTGACGCCTGCGATGTTCGGGCGGGAGGGAGATCCATTTCTCAACCTCGATCATTTTCGGATGCGCGGGCCGACATTTCCGCCGCACGCGCATGCGGGCTTCTCCGCCGTCACCTATCTGCTGCCGGAGTCGGCCGGGGGCATGCGCAACCGGGACGGTCGCGGCGATCGAAGCTTGATCCATGCCGGCGGACTGCACTGGACCGCCGCCGGATCCGGGCTGGTGCACGAAGAGGTGCCAGAGCCCGATGGCGTCGTGGCCGAAGGACTTCAGATCTTCGTCCGCCAGCCTTCGGAACAGGAGCGGATGGCCCCTGTCATTCACCATTTGGAGCCGGATGAACTGCCGCGCCTCACGATCGGCGAGGGTGCCTGGGTGCGCGTAATCGCCGGCAGCTTTGGCGGAGCCCGCGCGCCGATCGAACCGCCAAGTCCGCTTCAGCTGCTGGACGTCGCGCTTTCCCCCGGAACCGGGATTGAATGGCGCAACCCCTGGCCGGCGGCTGGCGCGACGATTTATCTGTTCAGTGGCGCGATCGACATTGACGGCGAGCAAGCGGCCGCGCCCGCAGCAATTGTCTGCGCGCGCGGCACGCCCGACCTGCACATTGCCGCCACGATCGGCGACGCGCGGTTTGTGCTGCTCGCCGGCGAGCCGCTTGATGTGCCGACAGTCTCGAACGGACCATTCGCATTCTCCTCGGTCGAGGCGCTGGACGACGCGGTGGCGCGCTACCGTCGTGGGGAGATGGGTTCGATCGCGCAGGGGAGCTGAAGAGGAAGTCATGCCAATCATCAATGTTCAGATGCTCTCCGGCCGTACCGCCGAGCAAAAGGAGCAACTGATCCGCGAACTCGCCGAAGGCACGATCCGCGCGCTTGGCGTGCCCGAACAGGCAATCCGCATCCTGCTGACGGAGGTCGAGCCCCAGCATTGGGGGGTCGGCGCGATCAGCAAGGCAGAACAGCAATAACCGGAGAAGCGATGATGGGAATGTACAGGCTGGCGGTCGTGCGAAGCGGCGATCGCGACACAACGGTGGTCGAGCAGGATGGCCGGTTGCTGCCGGTAGCCACGCTCCTGGGTGACACTGCGACGCTGGGCGCGCTCGACGATCTTGCGCCGCTGCTGCAGGATTGGGCTCGCTGGTCCAACGCGCTCGACGCCGCGGTTGCCACGGCCGGCGAGCGCTTCCGCAGCGAAGGGAGCCCTGCCGCCGACGCGCGATTTCGGCCGCCGCTGAAGGCGCCGGGCAAGCTCATCTGTATCGGCGCCAACTATCATGATCATATCGCGGAAATGCCGATTCCGATCGTGCCAACCTACCCTTATTCCTTCCTGAAGCCCGCTTCGAACACGCTGCGCGGATCGGGTGAGGCGGTCGTCGCCCCGGCGGGCGTGGAAATGTTCGACTGGGAAGCGGAACTCGCGGTGATCATCGGCACGACCTGCAAGGACGTCTCCGAGGCAGACGCGCTAAGCGTGATCGCCGGCTATGCCAATTTCAACGACTTCTCCGCGCGCGACTGGATCGCGAGCCGGCCGCCGATCGGGGTCGATTGGGTGCGACACAAGGGCTATGACGGTTTCGCCCCGTTCGGGCCCTATCTGCTGCCCGCGCGCTTCGTCGCGGATCCGCAGGATCTGCCGGTGCGGCTCAGCGTCAACGGCATCGTGAAACAGGATTCATCGACCGCCCAGATGGTTTACGGGGTCGCCCCTATCATCGCGCATCTGACGTCGATCATGACGCTCTCGCCCGGCGATGTGATCGCCACCGGCACGCCGGCCGGCGTCGGCCATGGCCGCAAGCCGCCCGAATATCTGAAGCCGGGTGACGAGGTGCGCATGGAAATCGGCGCGCTCGGTGAGCTGGTTACCCCGATCATCGCCCCTTGACGGCGCTTACTGAACTGCGCGCTCCTCGAACCCCAGCAAGGTTCGGAGGAGGCGCATGAACACGGGACGATCCTCCTCCGCCAGGGGCGCCAATATGTCGCGCTGCACGCCGGCGACGAGCGGAATGAGTTCATTGAGCAGCTCGCGGCCCTGCGCCGTCATCAGCATCGTCCAGGCACGGCTGTCCGACGGGTCGCGCTCGCGCAGCACCCATCCGCGCGCAACCATGCGCTCCAGCATTTCCTTGAGCGTGCTCTTGTCCATGCCGGTTGCGTCGACCAGGTCGCGCTGCGACGCGCCCGGCCGCTGCGCGAGCGATAGCAGGAGCGCGAATTGCTGGCGTGTGACGGTGGGACCGACGCGCTTCGTGAACAGCTCATACGAACGCTGGTGGTTGCGGCGAAGCAGGTGCCCCGGTGCCGACAGCAGGTCGAAATCGACCAGATCCGGCTGGGACTGATCCGCTAGCTGCTGCGTGATGGCATCATCATCCATGAACCGAGAACTCGACCCTGCCAAGCCGCTGCACCTCTAGCCGCACCCGGTTGCCGATGGCCAGCGCCTCAGCAGCGGTCGCGCCACCGGCCATGACGATATCGCCGGCGCGCAGCGGCTCGCCGGCCGCCGCGGCCAACCGCGCGGCCGCGACCAGCGAGCGTATCGGATTGCCGAGGATCGCCGCGCTGGAGCCGATCTGCCGGGCGACGCCGTCTATTTCCATTATCATGCCGAGATTGGACAGATCCTGGGTCGGGCTCGCCCATGGGCCGATCACGAAGCTCGATGAGGAACTGTTGTCCGCCACCACGTCCGTCAGCGAAAATTTGAAATTCTCGTAGCGCGAATCGATGATCTCCAAGGCCGGCGCGACCGCCTCCACCGCCGCGAGCGCCGCCGGCGGCGAGAGGCTGCCGCCGAGCGGCGCCTTCAGCAGGAAAGCGATCTCGGGCTCGACCCGCGGATGAACATAATTGTCGAAGCGGATGATGCCGCCATCCTCGACGAGCATGGCGTCGGTCAGGCGACCCCAGATCATCTCGTCGATACCCATCTGCGCCATCTTGGCGCGGCTCGTGAACCCCATCTTGATGCCGACGCGCTGCTCGCCGCGCGCATAGCGGCGGCCGAGCGACGCGGCCTGCACGCGGTAGGCCTGCTCGATTGTCAGTGGCTCGGCGAGTTGTGCCGTGGCGCGCGCGTAGCGCGCGGCGTCGTCAAGGCGCGCCGCGATTTCCGTCGTCTCAGGCATGTTCGGCCTCCCGCTTCTGCTTCGCCATGTCGAGCGCGACGTCGACGATCATATCCTCCTGGCCGCCCACCATCTTCCGCCGGCCAAGCTCGATCAGGATGGCGCGCGTGTCGAGGCCGTAATCCGCCGCCGCCTTTTCGGCATGCCGCAGGAATGACGAATAGACGCCGGCATAACCCAGGCTGAGCGTCTCGCGATCGACCCGCACCGGACGATCCTGCAGCGGCCGTACCAGATCCTCCGCCGCATCCATCAGCGCGAACAGGTCGCAGCCATGGTTCCAGCCATAGACATCGGCGGCCGCGATGAAGACCTCGAGCGGCGCATTGCCTGCCCCCGCCCCCATTCCGGCGAGGCTGGCATCCACCCGCACCGCCCCGTTCTGGACCGCGACGATCGAATTGGCGACGCTGAGCGAGAGGTTGTGGTGCGCATGCACGCCACGCTGGGTTTCGGGCTTGAGTACCCGGTCATAGGCCTGCAGCCGCGCCGCATAGCCGTCCATGGTAAGCGCGCCGCCGCTGTCGGTCACATAGACGCAATGCGCGCCGTAGCTCTCCATCAGCTTGGCCTGCTGGGCGAGCGGCTCGGGCTCGCTCATGTGGCTCATCATCAGAAAGCCGGACACGTCCATGCCGAGACCGCGCGCATATTCGATATGCTGCCGCGAAACATCGGCCTCGGTGCAGTGGGTCGCGATGCGGACCGAGCGCACGCCCATTTCATAAGCGTGCCTGAGATCATGGACCGTGCCGATGCCCGGCAGTAGCAGGGTCGTGAGGATGCTGTGCTCCAGCACTTCCGCGACCGCGCCGATCCAGTC
>NZ_DATHFV010000185.1:0-8954 GCF_035317925.1 Sphingomonas sp. | reverse complement strand
GGCGGCAGATTGACCGACACCCAGGCCGACCAGAATTGGCCGCCGACCATCCCCTGCCGCAGCCGCGCGATATCGGTGTTGTACGGGTTCGGCTTTTTATCGAGAGCCTGCGTCAGGTCGATCGTCCAGCGTCCCTCGCCTTCGCGCTCACGCAGGGATTCAGCCCAGTCGTTATGCCCGTCGATCAAGGGCGTATCCTTGAGGATGCGCGCGACGCGGGCGGCATAGGGATCGGGAGCCGCCGCCAAAGCGGGGGCGGCGAGCAGGGCAAGGCTGATGATCAATGTGCGCATCGGCGGACGATGGCGCGGAACCACCGACGCCTCAAGCCCCCAGGCTTAGACCATCGCGCGCGCAATCACCTCCAGATGCCCGGCCTCGATCCGGATTTCATTGAAGGATGGTGGCGTCGTCCGCAGCCGCTCCGACAAAGTCCCCGCGCCGATCAGCCGCACCACGCGCCCCGCCTCGTGATGCGCCACATCGAACGCGTCATGGACATGCCCGCTCAGCACCCCATCCGCCCCCGCCTCCGCCAGCAGCGCGAGTGCGTCGGCGCCGTGCCGCGTCTCGCCCCGGCCAGTGAAGCGGTTCCGGATAAGCGGATGATGGCAGGCGACCAGTGCGACCCCGCCCAAGGGCTTCTCCGCCAGCCGCTCCAGCGCCGCCTTCAATCCCGATCGCGACACGCGCCCCCACGACAGATTGCGCAATTGCAGCCGTGCGGTTGTCTTCAACGGCACGATCATCACACCGGGCAGATCGAGCGGCCGCTCAAGCACCGCCTCGACCGCGCGATAGCGGCGATAGGGATCGAGCAGCCGCGCGAGCGGGTTGAAATACGGCAGGTCGTGATTGCCCGGCTCGACCGTGACCGGAACACCGAGGCCCTTCAGCCATTCGGCGGCGGCGGCGAATTCCCCCTTGCGCGCGCGCATCGTCAGGTCGCCGGTACAGATCACCGCGTCCGGCCGCTCGGCATGGACCAGCCCGGCGAACCATCGCATCGCCGCCTGATCCTCCCGCCCGAAGTGGAGGTCCGAGACGTGGAAGAGCCGCGCCATGCACGGCCAAGCGCAGGTCAGGCGCGTCCGGTTCCCAATATCCGCGCGTAAAGCTCCAGATAAAGCTCGGCCATGCGCTCGACCGTGAAGCGCGCCTCGACCGCGCGGCGGCAGGCGGCGCGGTCGATCTCGCCGATCCGGCCGATCGCGGCGACCGCCTCGTCGAACGTGTCGACCAGGAAACCGGTGACCCCATGCTCGATCAGCTCGGGCATCGATCCGCGATTGTACGCGATCACCGGCGTGCCGCATGCCATCGCCTCGATCACCGACAGGCCGAACGGCTCCTCGAAATGGATCAGATGAAGCAACGCCTTGGCGTGGCCCAAGGCACGCGTCCGCGCGGCGCCGCCGACCGGGCCGTCGAAGACGATCCGGTCACCATCCACGTGCGGCGCGACCTCGCGCGCATGATAGCCTTCGTCCTGGACGATGCCGGCCATCAGCAATCGATGCCCGGTCGCCAGCGCCGCCCGGATCGCATCGGCGGCGCCCTTGTCGGGATGGATGCGGCCGAAGAAGAGCAGATCGTCGCTGCCCTCGGCGTCGAACGGGAATTCCTCGATGCGGATGCCGTGGTGGATCGTCGCGGCGTAACGCAGATCGGGATGCCGGTCCGCGTCCGAGATCGCGACGTAATTCACGCGATCCTCGTAGCGTTTGAACACCGGCACGATCCGTTCGGACGAGAAACCGTGGATCGTCGTCACCTGCGGCACATCGACCAGCCGCGAGAAAGTCAGCGGCACGAAATCGGCCTGGTTGTGGATCAGGTCGAACTCGCCTGCGTGCTCGAACACGTTCGAGACGTGCAGCATCTCCATCACCTTGGCGTCGAGGCTGCGATCCTCCGAATAGCCGGTCGGCACCACCGCCTTCAATGTGCCCGCCGTCTCGCTGTCGGCGGTCGCGAACAAGGTCACGTCGACGCCTTTCGCGACCAGAGCCTCGGTCAGCAGGCTGGTGACCAATTCCCACGGGCCATAATGCCTGGGCGGCGTGCGCCACGAGATCGGCGCGAGCATCGCGATCCGCATCAGGCAGCCCCCGCCAGCAGGATCACGCCCTGATTGGGCGCCAGCCGGTCGGCGTGATAATCGCCGCCGGTCGTCAGCAGCGGCTGTCCTTGCGGGCAGGTCACCGGCTGCTCCCGCCCGCCAAGATTCAACGCCACCACGATCCGCTCCTCATCCTGTATCCGTTCATAAGCCAGCACGTCGCCGTCGGCCTGCAGCAATCGCAATGTACCGATCGCGAGCGCCGGATGCGCGCGCCGCAGCCGCAGCAGATCGCGATACAGCGACAGGATCGAGCCCGGGTCGGCGGCTTCCGTGGCGACGTTGCGCGTCCGCCAGTCGGGGTTGAGCGGCAGCCACGGATCGCCGGCGGTAAAGCCCGCCTGAGGCGACATATCCCACGGCATCGGCGTGCGCACCGGATCGCGGCCGAAGCCCAACCCCGGCTCGCGCAATTCGCGGGGATCCTGCACCTTATCCGGAGGGATCGCGACATCTGCCAGGCCGAGTTCGTCGCCATAATAAATGGTCGGCGTGCCGCGCATCGTCAGCAGCAGCATCGCCGCCACCCGTGCCTGGGCCGGGCCGACGCGCGACGCGATGCGCGGCCGATCGTGATTGCCCAGCACCCAATTGGGCCAGCCGCCGGACGGCAGGGCCGCCTCATAATCCGCGACCATCTGTTGCAGCTGGCGCGCATGCCAGGGCGCGTCGATCAGCTGGAAATTGAAGGGCAGATGCACGCCCTCGCCGGCCTTGCCGTAATAAGCCATCAGCCGTTCGATCGGCAGGTAGATCTCCCCCACCAGCACGCGCTCATTCCCTTTGGCGCCATAAGAGTCCGCAAGCGCGCGCATCTCGGCGGCGACGTCGAACACTTCGGGCTGGTCGGTCGAGTAAAGCTGCAGCACGCGGTGCATGTCGGCCATGCCCGGCTTCCAGTCGGGATTGGCCGGATTGTCGCGGAAGTCGGCCGCCTTGATCATGTGCCAGAGTATGTCGACGCGGAAGCCGTCAACGCCGCGATCGAACCAGAAGCGCATCGCGTCGAGCATCGCCGTGCGCAATTCCGGGTTGCGCCAGTTGAGGTCGGGCTGCTCGCGCAGCATCGCGTGATAATAATATTGGCCGGTGGCCGCATCCCATTCCCACGCCGATCCGCCGAAATCGCTGATCCAGTTGTTGGGCGGCCCGCCGTCGAGCGCGGCGTCGCGCCAGATATACCAGTCGCGCTTGGGATTATTGCGCGACGACCGGCTTTCGAGGAACCAGGGATGCCGGTCCGACGAATGATTGGGCACGAAATCGAGCAGCAGTTTGAGCCCGCGATCATGCGCGGCGGCGAGCAGCCGGTCGAAATCGGCGAGGCTGCCGAACATCGGATGGACGCCGGTATAGTCCGCCACATCATAGCCGAAATCGACCATCGGCGAGGGATAGATCGGCGAAATCCACAAAGCGTCGACGCCGAGATCGAGCAGGTGATCGAGCCGGCGCTCGATCCCGGCGAGATCGCCGACGCCGTCGCGGTTCGTGTCCTGGAACGAGCGCGGATAGATCTGGTAGATCACGCCCTGCTGCCACCATTTGACGTCGGTCATGCGAAGCGGCTCTTCGGAATATGCGTGATGCGGCAGGCGAGGTCGGCCTCGCCGCTCGCGACGATATAATCCTCGCCGCCGTCGGCGATGCCGGTGGTGAACACGACTTCGGTCGGCAGATAGAGCAATTGCGCGATCGGTGCGGTCAGCGCGGGATTGGCTTCCAGCAACGGTTCTCCATCCTCGACCCGCAAGATCTTCCACGGTTCGTTGCGGTCGAGCAGGGCCCAGAAGCTGCGATAGATGCCGATCTTGGCGCGCGTTTCGACGCCATGATAGATCATCAGCCAGCCGGCATCGGTCAGGATCGGCTGGCTGCCGCCGCCCATCTTCATCGAGATTTGCGATCCCTTGCGCGCCCGCAGGAACGGCATGTCGAGTGGCTTCCAGTGCAGGCTGTCGGGCGACTGGGCGAGGTTGATCGAGGGACCGCCGAGATAGGGGCTGCTTTCGGGATAAGCGAAATAGACCTCGCCCAAGGGCCGCGTCAGCGCGAGGAATTTGCCGGCGACCTTGCCCTCGAACAGGATCATGTCCTTGTTCTGATGATCGAGGATGATCCCCTCAAGCTTGTAGTCGAGCCCGTTGGTGGACGTGTGTAACGTCGTCGAATGGCGCTCGGCCGAGACCGAGCAGGTCGTCATGTACCAAATGTCGCCGATGCGGGTGATGCGCGCGTCCTCGACGCCATATTGCTGGTAATCGGCCGCCGGCACGATCGCCTTGCCATAATGGATCGCGACGATCCTGCGCCCGTCCGCGCTCAGTTCGACCGGCAGCAGCCAAGACAAGCTTGTCAGCGCAAGCTGGCGATAGGCCGCACCACCAACGTCGAACTGGCGCGGATCGGTCATCGCCACGCCGGTCAGCAGATGATGGTCGAGCACATAACCGCCTGGCGTCCAGCGGATCGCGCGGACATGCTCGCCATGGACCGGATCGCGCAGCGCCTCGGCCACACGCACCATCATCAGCAGATTGCCGTTGGCGAGCCGGGTGAAGCCGGGATTGAACGCGCCCAGCACATAGGTTTCGGCGTCGAGCGATTGGCGCAACGGCGAGCGCGCGAGGTCGACGTCACCGGGCGTGAAGATCAGATAGTCGCGGCTTTGGTCCATCTCCGCCCCCTCTGGCGCTCGGTCAGGCAACAATGTCGCGCGCCGCATTTGGCTCCCTCTTCACGCTGGGAGGAGCCTGGAGATGGCCGGATTGCACAAAGGCGACAAGCCAAGGCTGAAAATCGCATAAATGCGCCACTGAAGCGCACCGAGGCTCGGGCAGGCCGGGCCAACAGTGATCAAAACCAAGTAAGGCAATGATATTAAACGATAATCCGTAATTTCAGATCAGAGCGGACGGGGGAAAGCGTGGCGCACATAAGGCGGAGCCCCTCAAGAAGCTGTGGGTGAAGGTTCAAGAGAGGCTTGCCAAAGGCGTTTCCTCGCGGGATAGCATGCCCAGCCTTAGAGAGGGGCCGCATAAGGAGGACTTAAATATGGCAACGAAAACCGGTGGCATTCACAAGCCCGTCACCCCGTCGGCGGACCTCGCCGCAGTCGTCGGTCCCGGCGCGATGCCGCGCAGCGAGATCGTCAGCAAGCTGTGGGCTTACATCAAGTCGAACAATCTTCAGGACAGCAAGGACAAGCGTCAGATCAACGCCGACGCCAAGCTGGAGAAGGTCTTCGGCAAGAAGAGCGTCAGCATGTTCGAGATGAACAAGCACGTTTCGGCGCACGTCAAGTAAGCTGAAATCGAGCTGATTTCGAAGGGCCGGCGGTCATCCGCCGGCCCTTTTTTATCGCCCGCGCAAGTCACGTCGCCGCCCCGACTACCGGAGCGCAGAAAACTTGCCCGAATTACCGCGAAATTGCTCGCGAACGCCGTAACGATCTGCTAGTTCGCGCTCCCTGCCAAACAGGGTTGCGAACAATGACCGAAGAAACTGCAAACGATCTTCTTGCGCTCACCGCCGACATTGTCGCCGCTCATGTAGCGCACAATCGCGTGACTGTCGGTGAGCTGCCCGAATTGATCTCCAAGGTGCACGGCGCGCTGGCGACGCTCGGTCAGGACAGCGCGGCTCCGGCTGCTGCCGAACAAAAGCCTGCGGTTTCAATTCGTTCGTCGATCAAGCCGGATCACATCATCTGCCTTGAAGACGGCAAGAAACTGACGATGCTCAAGCGCTATCTGCACACCAATTTCGGCATGACCCCGCAGCAATATCGCGCGAAGTGGAAGCTGCCGGCGGATTACCCGATGGTCGCGCCCAATTATGCGGAAAAGCGCCGCACGCTCGCCAAGGCGATCGGACTCGGCCGGAAGAGCGGCACCGCCGCCCCGGCCTCCAAGCGCGGCCGCCCCAAGAAGTGATCGCCTGATACGTTCGGCTGGACTATCGGCCCGGCCGTAACGCCAGGGATTCCCAACATATGAGCGTCTCGAACCGGAGCGCGGTGCGCTTCGTCGTCCTCACTGTCCTGATCGATGCGATCGGCTTCGGCATCGTCATGCCGGTGCTGCCCGGCATCGTCATGAAGCTCGGTCATGTCGGCCTGGCCGAGGCAACGCGGATCGGCGGCTGGCTGGGCGTGATCTATGCCGCGGTCCAGTTCCTGAGCGGGCCGATGATGGGCAATCTCGGCGACCGCTTCGGGCGGCGACCGATCATCCTCGGCGCGCTCGCCGGCTTCGCGATCGATTATGCGCTGATGGGATTCGCGCCCACGCTCGGCTGGCTGTTTCTCGGCCGCGCGCTTGCCGGCCTGTTCGGCGCCTCGTTCGGCCCGGCGGGCGCGGCGATGGCGGATCTGTCCGCGCCCGAGGAGCGTGCCAAGCATTTCGGCATGATCGGCGGGGCGTTCGGCGTCGGCTTCGTGATCGGGCCCGCGATCGGCGGGCTGCTCGGCGAGATCGGCCCGCGCTGGCCTTTCTATGCCGCCGCCGTGCTCGCGGCGGGCAATTTCCTGCTCGGCCTGTTCGCCTTTCCCGAAACGCATGCCGCAGAGAATCGCCGGCCATTCCAATGGAAGCGCGCGAATCCGCTTGGCGCCCTGATCGCGCTGCGCGGTCATAAGGGCGTGCTGCCGGTCGCCTTCGCCAGCTTCTGGTGGGCGCTCGCCAGCATGATCTATCCGACCACCTGGGCCTTTTTCGCGATCGCGGCTTTCAACTGGACGCCGGGCCTGATCGGCGCATCGCTCGCTCTGGTCGGCCTGCTGATGGCGCTGTCGCAGGTGCTGCTGGTCGGCCGGGTGGTCAAACGCTTCGGCGAGCGTCGTTCGGCCGAGATCGGCATCGGCTTCGCCATGTGCGGCTTCATCGCCTACGCGCTGCTGCGCAACGGCTGGTTCGTCTTCCCGGTGCTCGCGCTGACCGCGATGCAGAGCCTGGTGATGCCGTCGATGAGCGGGCTGATGTCGCGCCGCGTCCCCGCCGACGCGCAGGGCGAATTGCAGGGGTTTAGCGGCAGCATCGCCGCGCTCGCTGCGATCATCGCGCCCGCCATCTACAGTCCCGCGCTCGCCTGGTTCACCGGCCCGCGCGCGCCCTTCTGGTTTCCGGGCATCGCCTTCGCAATGGCGACGGTAGCGGCGTTGGTCGCGCTGATCACGCTGATCCTGATGCGGCGCGCGCCTCAGATACCGCCGGCTACCGGCGCGTAACCGCGCGCGGCGAGAGCTTCGGTCAGGTCCGCGGCGCACACATCGAGCCGCGCCTGATCGGCCGACCGGATGACGAAATTGGCGCCGGTCCTGCCGTCGCGGAAGAAGGGGTAGGAGCCGATCTGGCAGCCGTCATGCGCCTTCTCGGTCGCCTCGAGCAGGTCGGCGATCTCGCTTTCCTGCACCCAGCAGCCGATCGTTGCGGAGACGAGCCGACGCCCGCCCTCGAGCTTGCCGGTCAGACTGTCGAGCATCGCGGATGCGATATGCGGCACGCCCGCCAGGATGAAGATATTGCCGATGCGGATACCGGGCGCGCCCGATCGTTCGTTGACGATCAGCGACGCGCCTTCGGGCGTGCGCGCCATCCGCAGCCGCGCCTCGGTCACCCCGCCCTTGTCCGCATAATAAGCGTCGAGGATCGCTTTCGCCTGCGGATGTGCGACCACCGGCAGGCCGAGCGCGGCGGCAATCGCATCGACCGTGATATCGTCATGCGTCGGGCCGATGCCCCCGGTGGTGAACAGATAATCGTGCGCGGGCGCGAGCGCATTCACCGCCGCGCCGATCGCGTCCATGACGTCCGGAACGACGCGCACCTCGCTCAAGCGGATGCCCTGCAGGTTCAGCCACACGGCGAGCTGCGCGATATTCTTGTCCTGGGTGCGCCCGGACAGGATCTCGTCCCCGATCACGACAAGGGCAGCGGTCCAGATGCGCTCGGCCATAGCGGGCGACATAGCGGCGCGGCGCAGTCTCGCAAAGCCCGGCGCGAATGGCTATATCGCGGGGATGACGCAGTATCAGACCATCGCCGCGGGCGAGTCCGTCACGCGCACCGGCGCGATCAAGCTCTATGGGCCGGAAGGCTTCGAAGGGATGCGCGCGGCGGGCAAGCTCGCCGCCGAAATCCTCGACGAACTTGGTGCGCATATCCGCCCGGGCGTGACCACCGAGGAGATCGACCGCATCGTCTATGACATGACGATCGCGGGCGGCGCGGTGCCGGCGACGCTCAATTATCGCGGCTATACGCACAGCTGCTGCATCAGCCTCAACCATGTCGTCTGCCACGGCATCCCCGGCGGCAAGACGATCAAGGACGGCGACATCGTCAATGTCGACGTGACGCCGTTGCTCGACGGCTGGCACGGCGACAGCAACCGCACCTATCTCGCCGGCGATGTGCCGTTGAAGGCGCGCAAGCTGGTCGAGGTCACCTATGAATGCATGATGCTCGGCATCGCGGCGGCCAGGCCGGGCGCGCGGCTGGGCGATGTCGGTTTCGCGATCCAGACGCATGCCGAGAAGCATCGCTACGGCGTGGTGCGCGATTTCTGCGGCCACGGCGTCGGCCGTCTGTTCCACGACGCGCCCGAGGTGGTCCATCTCGGCCGTCCCGGCACCGGCCCCGAACTCAAGCCCGGCATGTTCTTCACGATCGAGCCGATGATCAATATCGGCCGGCCCGACGTGAAGGTGCTCGACGACGGCTGGACGGCGGTGACGCGCGACCGTTCGCTCTCGGCGCAGTTCGAACATTCGATCGGCATCACCGAGACCGGCGCCGAGATCTTCACCAAGAGCCTGAAGGGGCTGGATCTG
>NZ_DATHFV010000184.1:0-6117 GCF_035317925.1 Sphingomonas sp. | reverse complement strand
TTTTCCTCCCAGCTTAGCGTTTGAAGGATGGTGCTCGATAAGGCGGCCTCTGATGTGTCACGTAATCTGACCGCCGCCAAGCATCCCCCGGTTGGCGTTGCCGAGGCGCGCGCGGCGATGCTGGCGATGATCGCGCCGCTGCCCATCGAAACAATCGCCGCCAGCGAAGCGCATGGACGGGTGCTGGCCGAACCGGTGCTGGCCGACCGGGATCAGCCGCCCTTCGCCGCCTCGTCGATGGACGGCTATGCCGTGCGCAGCGCCGATTGTCCGGGGCGCCTGCTGCTCGTCGGCGAGTCCGCGGCCGGCCGCGGCTACGAGATCATGCTTCGGCTCGGCGAGGCGGTGCGCATTTCGACCGGCGCGCCGCTGCCCGACGGCGCCGATTGCGTCGTGATTCAGGAGGACGTTACGCGCGACGGGACGCACGTCGTCGTCCCCGCCGCGCGACAGGCCGATAATGTCCGCCCGCGCGCTTTCGATTTCGCCGCCGGCGCGCGGCTGCTCGACGCGGGACGCCGGCTCAACGGGGTTGGGCTTGCGCTTGCGGCTGCAGCGGGCGCGGCGCACCTGACGGTCCGAAGGCGACCGCGCGTCGCGTTCCTGTCGAGCGGCGACGAGCTGGTTCCTGCGGGCGCATCGCCGGGGCCCTTCCAGATTTATGATTCCGCCGTTCCGGGCGTTTCGGCGCTGGCCGAACATTGGGGCGCCTCGGTGCAGCGCCTCGCGATCGAACGGGACGACGTTGACGCAATTGCCCGCGCCGCGTCGGCGGGACTGCGCGAATGCGATCTGCTGATTGTCGTCGGCGGCGCATCGGTCGGCGATCACGATCATGCGAAGCCCGCGCTTGCGCGGATCGGGCTGCAGCTTGCGGTCGACAAGGTCGCGGTGCGACCCGGCAAACCGACCTGGTTTGGCACGACCGACCTTGGGCCCGTCCTCGGTTTGCCGGGAAACCCTGCGTCGGCGCTGGTGTGCGCGCTGCTGTTCCTGCGGCCGATACTCGAAAAGATGGCCGCGCGCGCCAGCGACTCCGGTTCCGTGCGCGCCCGCCTTGCGGCGGCTTTGCCGGCCAATGGTCCGCGCGAACATTATCTGCGGGCTCGCCTCGAGAGCGATGCGACCGGACAATTGGTGGTGACCGCGTTCGAGCAGCAGGATTCGTCGCTGCTCTCGATATTCTCGACAGCGGATGCGCTGATCAGGCTGCCGGCCGGCAGCGAGGCGCAGCCCGCCGGTGCCCTGGTCGATGTGCTTCCGCTGGGTTTCACGTGCTGAGCCCCACCGACCTGCAAGTTCTGGCCACGACTTTGATCGTCGCCGCCAAGGCGCTGCTGATATTGCCGCTCGCGATCGCGGTCGCGTTCGCGCTCTCCCGTCCCCGTTTACCGGGTCGCCTGGCGTGGGATGGGCTGGTCCACCTTCCCGTCATTCTGCCGCCCATTCTGATCGGCTTCCTGCTGCTGCAGCTGCTGGGGCGCCAGGGCGTGTTCGGCGGCTGGATCAACCTCGCTTTCACCCAGAACGGCGCTGCGCTCGCCACAGCCGTCATGATCTTTCCTTTGCTCGTGCGCAGCGTTCGCCTGTCCTTCGACGCGATCGATCCACGCTTGCTCGATGCCGCCGCGATGCTCGGCGCGGGCCCGTGGGATCGCTTTTTCTCGATTGCCCTTCCGCTCGCCTGGCCGGGCATCCTCGCAGGAGCCGTCACCGCGTTCGCCGCGGCGATGGGGGAATTCGGCGCGGTCATCACCTTTGCCGCGAACATCCCCGGGGAAACCCAGACGCTGCCCCTGGCAATCTACCAGGTCCTTCAGCAACCTGGAGGCGAAGTCGAGGCATGGCGGCTGGCGCTGCTCTCGCTGTCGCTGGCCTTTGCCGGACTGATAGCCGCCGAACTTCTGCAACGCTGGGCGCGGCGGCGCGTCTGATGCTGCACGCCGACATCGATCTCCGGCAAGGCGCCTTCCACCTCGACGTGGCGCTTCGCGCGCCGCACGGCGTCACCGCGATATTCGGTCCGTCCGGAAGCGGCAAATCGACGCTTCTCGCGGCGCTGGCGGGTCTGCGGCCGGGGGGCGGCACCATCTCGCTCGACGGACAGAAACTGGATCCACGCCCGCACCGCCGGGGCATCGGCCTTGTCTTTCAGGATGGATTGCTCTTTCCCCACATGAGCGTCGGCGCGAACCTCCTTTATGCGTGGCGACGCGCCGATCCGAGCCGGCGACACGCGATCGAAGACGTGGCGGGCTTCTTCGACATCGCGACATTGCTCGATCGATCGGTCGTCAATCTGTCAGGGGGCGAGCGCGCCCGCGTCGCCCTCGCCCGGGCGCTGGTGGCGGCACCGAGACTGTTGCTGCTCGACGAGCCTTTCAGCGCGCTCGATGGCCAGCGTCGGCGATCTTTTATCGACATACTCGGCCGGATGCATGACGCCTTCGGGCTGTCGATGCTGATCGTCACCCACCTGATCGATGACGCCGCGGCCCTGGCGACCCATTTGGTCGGCCTGCGCGACGGGCGGGTGGTGGCGGAAGGGGCGTTCGCGCAAACCGTGTCGTCGCCGGCATTTCGCACCTTGCTCGATGCGCGCGACACCGGTGCCGCGCTGTCGACCACCGCGCTGGTCAGACGCGGCGGCGGCGGTCCCGCCGCGACCTGGGTCCGCGCCGATCATGTCCTGCTGGCGACGCGCAAGCCGACCGCGATTTCGGCGCGGAATATCCTGAGGGGATCAATCGGCGGCATTACGACCGAGGAAAGCGAAAGCCTGCTTGTCGAGCTTCATACCGCGGACGGAGTTCTGTTCGCCCGTTTGACGCAGGAGGCAGTCGACGCGTTGAAGCTCCGCGTGGGAATGCCTGTCTGGGCGCTGGTGAAGGCGCACGCCTTGTGAGCTGCAGCGGGGGCGGTGCCGGGCGATCCCCGGTCACACGATCTGCGGTAGGCGATCCAGATATTTGTCCAGCGTGATCGGATAATCGCGAACGCGCACCCCGGTCGCATTATAGACCGCGTTGGCGACCGCGGCGCCCACCCCGCAAATACCCAGCTCGCCGACGCCCTTGGCCTTCATCGGCGAGGACATCGGATCTTCCTCGTCGAGGAAGATGACCTCCTGATGCGGGATGTCGGCATGGACCGGCACTTCATACCCCGCCAGGTCGTGGTTCACGAAGAAACCGAAACGCGGGTCGACCGCCAGTTCCTCGATCAGCGCGGCACCCAGGCCCATCGTCATCGCGCCGATGACCTGGCTCCGCGCCGACTTTGGATTGAGGATGCGCCCCGCCGCGCACACGGCCAGCATGCGGCGCACCCGCACTTCGCCGGTCGCGGAATCGACCGCCGCTTCCACGAAATGGCCGGCAAAGGTCGATTGCTGATAGGTCTTGTCGAGATCGCCATATTCGATGAAGTCCTCGACCACGATCTCGCCGGTCTTCGCCGCCTCGCCCAGCGGTACCGCGCGATCCCCCGAATGGACCTTGCCGTCGGCGAAATCGGTGTTGGCCGGATCGAAGCCCAGCCGCTGAGCGACGGTCTCGCGCAGCCTCATGCAGGCCGCATAGACGCCGGAGGTCGAATTGTTCGCGCCCCATTGCCCGCCGGAACCCGCCGACACCGGGAAGTCGGAATCGCCGAGCGTGACGACGATTTTCTCAAGCGGGAGACCCATCGTTTCCGCCGCCGTCTGGGCGAGGATCGTATAGGTACCCGTGCCGATATCGGTCATGTCGGTCTCGACCGTGACCACGCCCCCGCCGCTGAGCCGCACCCGCGCGCCCGACTTCGTCAGCAGATTGTTGCGGATGCCGGCGGCCACGCCCATGCCGATCAGCCAGCGCCCATCCCGCACGCTCCCCGGCCTGGCCTTGCGCTTGTCCCAGCCGAACTTTTCCGCGCCCAGTTCGAGACATTTGACCAACTGGCGCTGTGAAAACCGCCGCGCGGGCTTTTCGGGGTCGACCTGCGTATCGTTGAGGATGCGCAGCGCGATCGGGTCCATGCCGAGCTTCTCGGCCAATTCGTCCATCGCGATTTCGAGCGCCATCAGGCCGGGCGCCTCGCCGGGCGCGCGCATCGCATTGCCCTCGGGCAGGTCGAGCACCGCCAGGCGCGTCGCCGTCATGCGATTGGCGCCTGCATAGAGCAGCCGCGTCTGGTTGACGGCGGTCTCCGGCCCGCCATTCGGCAGGTCGCCCGACCAGCCTTCATGCCCGATCGCCATGATCTTGCCCTCGGGCGTCGCGCCGATGCGGAGGCGCTGGATCGTCGCCGGGCGATGCGTGGTATTGTTGAACATCAGCGGCCGCTGCAAGGCGACCTTGACCGGCCGCCCGGTCGCCTTAGCGCCAAGCGCCGCCATGATCGCGTCCGTGCGCACGAACAGCTTTCCGCCAAACCCGCCGCCGATATAGGGGGAAACCAGCCTGACATTCTGCTTGGGTATGCCGAGCGTCTTGGCGACATCGCCCTTGCCCCAGTCGATCATCTGGTTGGCGGTGTAGAGCGTCAGCTTGTCGCCCTGCCACACTGCCGTCGTGGCGTGCGGCTCCATCATCGCATGCGCCTGATCGGGCGTGGAATAGGTTTCGTCGAGTTTGACCGGCGCGGCGGCGAACGCGGTCGCGAAATCGCCGACCGCGGTGGCGGGCTTGCCGCTGAAATCATTTTCCGGGGGCGCCTTGGCATTGGCTTTTTCGGCGCTCAGGTCGAACGCGCCCTTCGCGCGACTATAATCGACGTGGATCAGCGCGGCGGCGGCGCGCGCCTGCTCGAACGTGTTCGCCACGACCACGGCGACGGCCTGATGATAATGCTCGATCTCGGGACCGCCGAGCAGTCTGGCCGTGTTGAAATTCCCCTTTCCGAGCTTCCCCGCATTTTCGGCGGTGATCACGGCGAGCACGCCCGGGGCGGCCTTGGCCGCCGCAACGTCGATCGACACGATGCGACCCTTGGCGATCCCGGCGCCAAGGATATAGCCATAGGCGGGATTGGAGACCGCGTCGTGGCGCTCATAGGCGTAAGGCGCGGTGCCGGTCGTCTTGCGGGGGCCGTCGATCCGGTCGGTTGCCCGGCCCACGACCTTCAGGCGATCGATCGGATTGGTGGTTGCTGGTGTATCGAATTTCATGGCTCAGGCCCTCGCTTCCGCCAGCACCGCGGCAAGCGTTCGTTCGACCAGGGTGAGTTTGAACTGATTGTCGCGCGTGGGTTTCGCGCCGGCGAGCAGCCCGCTTGCGACGGCTTTCGCGCCGCGCGCGGATTCGGCTTCCGCCGCCTCCACCCGCCATGGCCTGGGCGCGATCCCGCCCACGGCGACACGCGCGGAACCGTCCCGCCCAATGATCGCCCCGATCGAGACCAGAGCGAAGGCGTAAGACGCGCGGTCGCGAACCTTGTGATAGATGTGGGTGCCGCCGACTGGTTTGGGCAACGTGACCGCCGTGATCAGTTCGCCCTTTGCCAGGACATTCTCCTGCTGCGGCGTCGCGCCGGGCAGATGATAGAATTCCGCGATCGGAATGGCGCGCGTGACGCCGTCCGCACGCACCGTTTCGACCGTCGCATCGAGCGCCCGCATCGCAACCGCCATGTCGCTGGGGTGGGTCGCGATGCACGCGTCGCTGACGCCGACGACGCCAAGTCCGCGGCTGAAACCGCCGATCGCGGCGCAGCCGCTGCCGGGCTTGCGCTTATTGCAGGGCTGGTTGGTGTCGTAGAAATAAGGGCAGCGCGTGCGCTGCAGAAGGTTGCCCGCGGTCGTCGCCTTGTTCCTCAGCTGGCCCGACGCGCCGGCGAGCAATGCGCGCGACAACAGGCCATAATCGCGCCGCACGCGCATGTCGGAAGCAAGATCCGTGTTGCGCACAAGCGCGCCGATCCGCAGTCCGCCGGCGGGGGTTGGCTCGATCTTGTCCAGCCCGAGACCGTTGACGTCGACCAGATGCCTCGGCGTCTCGATCTCCAGTTTCATCAGGTCGAGCAGGTTCGTGCCACCGGCAATGAACTTCGCGCCCGGCGTTCGCACCACGGCCGCCGCCGCCGCGGCAGGCGAGGCCGCACGCTCATAGCTGAACGCTTTCATGCCTCGTCTCCCGC
>NZ_DATHFV010000183.1:0-12722 GCF_035317925.1 Sphingomonas sp. | reverse complement strand
CAGGCTGGCATCGTCCGACAGCGAAAAGCGCGCGAAGCCCTGGCCCCACATCGTCGCGCCCAGCCGCGAATGCGCCCGCGCGTCCCGGTTCAGCGTGAAATCGCCGATCACCGTCGCCAGCGTGCCCGAAGCGGTTGCCCGATTGACGTTGGTGTCGGGCGCGAGCGCGAACTCGATACTGCCGCCCATCGGCCGCCGTGTATCCAGCGCCTGCGCATAGAAGCGCACCGCCTGCTCGACCGTGGGTGGCAGCCCGCCGGCCTGCGCCGCCCGCAATTCGCGCGCCGCGTCGCGGATATGGCCCAGATGCGCATCGATCCGCGCCAGCTCCAGCCGCACCGGCCCGGCGCCTGGTTTCTCGTCCAAAATGTGCCGCAACTCGATCGCGGCGTCGCGATAATGGTGCTCCCGGTCGGCCAGCATCAGCGCCAGCCGAAACCGCGCCTCGCTGCGCAGATCAACATCGGGATTGGTGGCAAGCGCGCGATACGCATTCTCGGCGGTCGCATAATCCGCCCGATCCCGCGCCGCATCGGCCAGCGCAAACAACTGGGCGGTGGTCAGGCGCTTCTGGGCCGGGCGGGGCGGCGGCGGATCGCCCGCCGACGGGGCCTGGCTCAGCGCCGGGCTGGCCGATCCGGCCGCCAGCAAGGCCGCCAGATACATCCCGGACAGCCTTGTTCTAAAAGCCATTTCCCCCATCCGGCGGCGGATAGATGCTCAGGCGGACTTGGACAATGACCTCGGCACGGCGGCGCAGCCGTGATCCCGCCGCAGGACGCGATCGACCGGTTGATGGAGGTCCAAGGACCGACGAGATCACAGTCGATCTCGAAACCCAGACCGTGATCTCGCTTTTCCAGGATCGCTTCGCATTCCAGATGGATCCGTTCCGCCGCGACTGCCTGATGAGGGGCCAGGACGAGATCGGCCTCACGCTGGCGATGGCGGGCGACATCGGCCGCTATGAAGCGGGAATGGCGGCGGAGCGGCCCTAGCTTTGAGGCGATTGCTCGTCCGCGCGCGGACAAACTGACAGCTATACATCGGGCGGACGGGAGCTTTGCGCTTATCGCTGCTGGCAGATCGGCCTCTCGTTTCGTCGATCAGATTCGGTTGTATGGTCACCTAGCCCTGCCGGATATGTTTCGCCGCCCGATTTCATTGAGCCGAGCCTTGTTGCGCCAACCAAACTGGTAGAGACGTAGCTGATGGTCAAAGCTCGGAGCCCATACGTTTATTTCGCACGGCTGATTGTCACGAACGTCAAATCGTTCGGCGCCATGCAGGTGCTTAACCTTGCAGACGAGTCTGGAAGGCCAGCGCAATGGACATTGATTTTAGGAGATAATGGAGTCGGCAAGACGACCCTTTTGCAGTGTCTTGCTTTGATGCGCCCAATCGTCTCGATCAAAGAGGGGTCCGCTTCTGACGCATATGCCCCTGAGCCAGATCGTGTCGTACCAGGCATTACCGGCCGAGAAAACGCGGACATCATATCATTGGCGAGAATGGGTGCGGTAAACGTAGCCATAGAGGCAGACCTTGTCGCGGGTAGGCGCCTGGCTGGGGTAGGCGGCCGGCCGACGTCGCTTCGCATGTCAGTTGAGATGGAGATGGAAACAAAAAAGCGGGATCTGCAAAAGTTCGAGCCATCGCAAAACGTAATACCTCGTTTCACAGCTCCATTCGTAGTCGGGTACAGCGCCGCTAGGCACATGAAATATAGGCGGGGCGAGCCAGCCCTTTGGACCGACGATCCCACAGAATCTCTTTTTGATGCGTCAGTCGAACTCGTTGATGCGGAAGATATCCTGCAGCGATTAGACTACGCCGGTCTCCGAGGTGACGCAAAATCAGCGGCGCTTCTGGTTCGTTTGAAGGACGCTTTAGCGAAGCTCCTGCCAGACGTCCGATTAGGGGCGGACATCACGCTAAACGGCCCGGCCACGCCGGGGAATGATGGGAAGGCGACAGGGGTTCAAGTTAAGACACCCTACGGACAGGTGCCGATCGCGGCGCTTAGTCTCGGTTACCAGACGGTTACCGCTTGGGCCGTCGATCTCGCTTGGAAGCTGTTCGAGAGATACCCTGAATCTAAGAATCCTCTTCAAGAGCCGGCAATAGTATTGATTGATGAGATTGACCTTCACCTACATCCGGTTTGGCAGCGCTCTCTAAAAGGCACGATCGGGGAATTCTTTCCGGAAGTCCAGTTTATTGCAACGGCGCACAGTCCATTAATAGCTCAGAGTTTCCTCGACGACAATATAGTGGTGTTAAAACGGAATGAAGACCACGTCGAAATCGAGAGTGATCCGGCAGTAATTTCGAGATGGACACTCGATGAGATCATAACGAGTGATCTTTTCGGATTGAGGTCGCCATATTCACCCCCAATCGATGCGATACTGGAAGAGAGAGCGATTCTATCACAGCTTTTACGTCGTAATCCGAAGCAAAAGGCCAGGCTCGCCGAGGTCCAACAGATTATTCTTTCGCTACCCTCGGAAGAAAGGCCAGCGGATCAGGCCGCGCTTGAGAGGTTACGCGCTGCTGCCGACGCGCTCCCCAGCTAGCAAGATGATTTCGGTGATCCGCCCTCTAGTTGTTCCTCCGGCGCTCGCACCCGGTGTTGGAAAAACAATCCAAAACTGCGCCCTTAGAGACGCGTCACCGAATGAATACGAGACAGGAGCTAGAAAATTCAAGTTTTTAAAGAGCATATATGGTCCAAAATCCGTTAAATTTGTGCTGGCCGAAGCGCAATATAACAAATGCTGCTTTTGCGAAGGGGAATTCGACGCCCACGTCGCCGGCGACGTGGAGCATTATCGGCCAAAGGGATCGACTCAACTTAGCACTGGGCGCCAATATCCTGGCTATTATTGGCTGGCATACACGGCTTCAAATCTATATTTCGCGTGTCCCGACTGTAACGAGTATAGGAAGAATGATCGCTTCCCGTTAGTTGACGAGTCGGTTCGGGCCAGAAGTCATCATCAGTTTTTATGTGATGAGCAGCCTCTGTTATTGGATCCCGGGGGACCACAGAATCCCAGAGACCATATTCGTTTTGCGAGAGATTTCCCGGTGGGGCAATCCGACATGGGGCGAGAAACGATTAAGGTATTGAAGCTCGATCGTGAGCCACTCAACAAGCGCCGTCGCACTCTTATTAATCGACTTCATGGCGACCTGGAAATCATCAGCCTTTGGTCACACGATCAGCGTGCGGACGCTGTGCGACGGGTAGAGGCAGCTCGTTTGGCCTTGGCAAATGCCGTCCTACCGACAGCCGAATTTAGCGCTACTGCACAAGATTTTTTGGATAATTGGACTCCGAATTAAAAGATTAACGTCTAGTATGTTTGGCGGTATCGCCTAGTATTGGTAGAGAAATTTTGGTTTTTTCTACAAATTGATTAAATTTATAGGAGAGTATCCTATATTGCAAAATAGGAACTTATTTTATTAACGCTGCATATTAGTGACTATCCGAGCGTGGTGGCACGTTAACTTATCTTAGCTTGCGCATAATAGAGAACTTATTGATATCTCTGTGATTAGGAGGCAGCCATGCGGCATGCTATGATCCGCCTTTCAATCCGCATCGAGGATCCTGAAAATGCAGCCCCAAAACCCCGCTACCCTCCGCTCCGCCGTCGATAAATCCGCCTCTGTCGATAGTGCGACTCTAGCGCGCCTGATCGAAGAGGTACGGAATGAGCCGGCCGGCGTTGAGCGCTCGTATGATCGTGCCCACAACCGACACAACCGCTAAGTTCGGCTAAGAAATTGGCAGTTATCGACACTGTGTTGTTAAAGGTCGCCAGTAGGTGCAATTTAAATTGCACCTACTGTTACGTCTACAACATGGGTGATGATGGATGGAGGTCTCAGCCGAAGCGCATGAGCGGTTCGGTCCAGGCAGCGATTTTTGATCAGCTGGAAGATCTTGCTCGCTTGCAGGATCGCCCCTTCAGTGTCGTGCTTCATGGTGGCGAACCCTTGCTTTTGGGCGCTGAGCGACTGGATGATCTGCTCGGCTCCCTTCGTGGACGGCTCCCTTCTCAATGCAGTTTGCACCTCCAAACGAACGGGACGCTCCTCGACGACGAGATGCTGGACATTTGTGCAAATTACGACGTCGGTATCTCCATCAGTTTAGACGGCCCAGAAGCCGCAAACGACCGCTTCCGGATTGATCTGAAGGGCAAGGGATCCCAGGCGCGCGTCATGGAGGCAATCCAGCGAGTACGCGCTCATCCCAAGGCGAAGGAGCTTTTTTCCGGACTGCTCGCGGTGGTGGATCCGGGGACCGACCCTCAGGAGATTTACACATTCTTCAAGAATACCGGAACACCAAGCGTCGATTTCCTTTATCGCGATGGAAATCACGATCTGCTCCCTTTTGGAAAGGCAACGTTCGACTCGACGGAATACGGGCAGTGGATGTCGAAAATACTAGATTGCTACCTCGCGGATTCAGCACCCCCTAAAATTCGCGTCTTGGATGATATGCTGAAACTCATTCTGGGAGGTATGGCGCGCAAGGAGGGCGTCGGCCTATCAGAGTACGGCATTGTGATCATCGACACGGATGGCTCGATAAATAAGAATGATACGCTGAAAAGTGCTCAATCTTCAGCGGACCTATTCTCTTCAGATTGGTCAGTTTTGGAACACAGTCTCCATGAAATTGTAAATACGGCCGAATTTCAGGCGTACCATGTCGCCCAGAACCCGTCGTCGGCAGAATGCAGGTCCTGCCCCCACCTCGCCGTGTGTGGTGGGGGGATGCCGGCCCATCGTTGGCGGAAGGATAGTGAGTTCGACAATCCTTCCGTCTTCTGCGCGGATCAGCAGTTTCTGATCGATCGGATGCGTCAGTGGATCAACGGACAATACGCAGCGGCATAGAGGTTTCTGCGGACAACCTTAGCTACTCAAGCGAGCCTTTTCCGCACCTTGCGCTCCCAGCATTTTTATCGCCGGCTGCGGCGGATCAGGTACTGGCGTGGCTCCAGACAGACGCGCCTTGGCGCCTGCGAGTTGAGAGCTTTTATGAGCAGTACGAATTCAGCCTGATCTCCGAGGATGATTCCCCTGCCTCAGGCGAATTGGCTGGCGAGAAAATGGTCGCGGCGGTCAGAAAACTGATCTGCGAACATTTCGCGGTCAGCGGCGGCTTATCACTCGTAGATGTCTCAGCACACAAGCTAACGTCTGGGCAGACGATTCGTATTCACAATGATTGGATTGGCGGGGAGGAGACTCATAGATTCCTAATCCAGTTGAACGATGGGTGGTCAATTGGCCAAGGTGGACTCTTGATGCTGTTCGCGAGCAAGGCGCCAGATGATGTATGCTCGATTATTGAACCAACTCATGGAAGCGCGTTCGCATTTGAGATTTCTGATCATTCCTTTCATGCGGTATCGACTATAAAGTCCGGGGAGCGTTTTACGCTTGTATACACTTTCTGTGACCGCGGATGATGCTCGACTTCGCCGAAGACCTCTGGAATCTAAATCCCGCCAGCAAAATCAATCGTGCAGGCGGAGGAATTGAGTCGCTTGATCAAGCTCGAGAACCGCTGACCCGCAAACTTACGGACGAGCTAGCGGCTCGCGGTCTATATCTTAGACGAAGAGATGCCATCGCCGATCTGGCGATTCAGCGCGCTGGTATGTTGATCCGTCGTGCACCCCTTCTGGAAGGCGTCATCTTGGAGTGCGTACAAGAACTGATTCTTTTGCAGGCGCCTGACGAACAATGCGATGTCAGTCACAGCGAACCACGTTGGCCGCATTTAATCCTTGTCTCGCTGCCGCCGCAGACGCCGGTAGGCGATCTCAGATTGGCTGAAGCGATTGTGCACGAAGCGATGCACCTGAACCTGTCGTTCGTTGAAGCTCACACCCAACTGATTGGCGACGAGCATCAGCTATTCTCACCTTGGAGGCTGAAGCCTCGCCCGGCGAGCGGTGTGTTGCATGGCCTCTATGTATTTGCATCGTTGTTGCGCTTCTTCAAAGTTTTGCAGCTACAAGAGGGGCTGTCGCTAGAACAACAAGAGCATATCGCTGATCGCTGCACGACTATCCTCCACGAATGTCGACAAGTGCCACAGAACGAATTGTGGCACCGCCTGACCCCTGACGGACAGGCAATTGCTCAGCGGATTTTCGAATTGGTTGCCCGTCAAACCTTCCATAAATCCGCCTAGGGCGCCCCGCGTGGCCGCTGTTCGCCAAAATTTGACTCGGCATCGCCGGCTGGCCGCGTTGCCAATCACAGTTGCCGCGGAATAAATCTTCGTCACTCCGGGTCCATACCCGCATGACAATCCGCCCCCACCGCTTTAGGCCGCTCGCGTGTTCGCGCTCCGCCGCCATCTGAGCCTGTATCGCTGGCCCGCCGCCTGGCTGGTCGCGTTCGCGCTTGCCATGCGGCTGCTCGTGCCCGCCGGCTATATGCCGATGGCGGGGCAGGCGGGGCTGGAGATTTGCGCCGGCCAGACGGCGGATATGCCGGCCATGGCCTCCATGCAGGGCATGGAGCACGGCAAGGCGATCCCCGGCGATCACGATCATGATTGCGGCTTCGGCGCGGCCGTCGGCGGCGCGGCGGCTCTGCCCGTCCTGATCCTGCCGGCCATGCTCGCGCCGGTCGCCCTGGCGCAAGCCTTCGTCCAGCAGATGCTGGTGCGCCCCGGCCTCGGCCTTGCCGCGCCGCCGCCTCCCAAGACCGGACCGCCCATTACCCTTCGCTGACCCATTCGGCGTGCCGGCGCGCGCCTCCCGTCACCGAAGGACCATCATATGTATCGCCCAACCGGCGCGTTCGTTGGACGCGCCCTCTTGCCCATGGCCGTCGCCATGGGCGCATCGCCGGCTTATGCCGAGGATGCGCCGCCCATGATCGTCGTCACCGGCGAAAGGCCGGTCCAGACGATCGAAAACCCGCCCGGGTCGCACGCCGCGATCGATGCCGGCTGCATCGCCGCCACGATCAACGGGCCCAATATCGAGGATACGCTCAAATATCTGCCGAGCCTCGTCGTCCGCAAACGCCATATCGGCGACACCCAATCGCCGCTCGCCACGCGCACCTCGGGCGTCGGCGCCAGCGCGCGCAGCCTGATCTATGCCGACGGCGCGTTGCTCTCGTCGCTGATCGGCAACAACAACACGTCCGCATCCCCGCGCTGGTCGATGGTCACGCCGCAGGAGATTGATCGGATCGAAATCCTCTACGGGCCCTTCTCGGCGGCCTATCCGGGCAATTCGATCGGCGCGGTCGTCAACATCACCACGCGCCTGCCCGACAAACTGGAAGCGAGCGTCAGCACGGGCGTCAGCCTGCAGACCTTCGATCAATATGGCACGGATCGCGATCTGCCCGTCTATCGCGTCGGCGCGACCGTCGGCGATCGCACCGGCCCGTTCGCCTGGTTCGTCAGCGCCGATCATGTCGATAGCGAGAGCCAGCCGCTCTTCTACGTCACCGCCAATCGCCCGCCCGCGACCGCCACTACGGGCGCGCCCACCAGCGGCGGCTATGACGAAGTCAACCGCACCGGCGCTCCCATCCGCGTGCTCGGCGCGGCCGGGTTCGAGCATCAGAAGCAGGATAATCTCAAGCTCAAGCTCGCGCTCGACGTCACGCCCGATATCCGGCTGGCCTATACCGGTGCGCTGTTCCTCAACGATACCGCCTCGACCGCGCAGACCTATCTCAGCAGCGCGGCGAACGCCCCGGTCTATGCGGGCGCGCTCAACATCGGCGGCTATGCCTACAGCATCGCCCCCAGCGCCTTCTCCAACAACGTCTATCTCTATGACGAGCGCCACTGGTCGCACGCGCTCTCGGCCAGGGGCGATAGCGGCGCGTTCACCTGGGAAGCGATCGGCACGCTCTACCGCTTCAGCAAGGACGCCCAGCGCGTGCCGACTACCGCTTTGCCGGGCGCAGAGCGGGGCGGGGCGGGCAACGACACCCGGCTCGACGGCACCGGCTGGGATACGCTCGATGCCAAGGGCAGCGTCCACGCCGGCGCGCACCTCTTCAGCGTCGGCGCGCATTGGGATCGCTTCACGCTCGACAGCAACCGCTACGCCACCGCCGACTGGCGGGCAGGGGAGGACGGCGCCCTCAACCTAGCCTCGCGCGGCAAGACGCGGACCGCCGCTTTGTGGGGGCAGGATGCCTGGACGATCGCCGCCCCGCTGACGCTCACCATCGGCGGCCGCTACGAATGGTGGCGCGCCTATGACGGCTTCAACTTCTCTTTGGCCCCCGCGCTCAGCGTCAACCAGCCGACTTTGTCGTCATCGCACGTCTCGCCCAAGGCCTCGCTCGCCTGGACGCCCGCGCCCACGTGGAAGGTCACCGCCTCCTTCGGCCGCGCCTGGCGCTTTCCCACCGTTGGCGAACTCTATCAGGTGGTGACGACCGGCCAGACCCTGTCCGTGCCCGATCCCAATCTCCACCCCGAACGCGCGACCTCGGAGGAGCTGGCAATCGAGCATGCCGGCATCCGCCTGTCCATCTTCAACGAGGTGATCGACGGCGCGCTCCTCTCCCAGACCGCGCCCGTCAACGGCGGTACTGTACTGGCGAGCTTCGTCCAGAACGTCGACCGCACCCGCGCCCGCGGGATCGAGCTGGCGTTCGACCGCCGCAATGTCCTGCCCAACATGGATATCTCCGGCAGCCTGACCCTGGTCGATCCCAAGATCCTCGCCGACGCAGCATTCCCCACCGCCGTCGGCAAGCGCCCGCCCCAGGTCCCGCAACGCAAGGCCAGCCTCGTCGCCACCTGGCGCCCGATCGAACCCGTCTCGCTCACCGTCGGCGCCCGCTACAGCAGCCGCGCCTTCGGCACGATCGACAATAGCGATCCGGTCACCCACACCTATCAGGGCTTCGAGAAATACCTCGTGGCGGACGTGCGGACGGTGGTGACCCTCTCGCCCCATTGGTCCGTCGCGCTCGGCGTCGATAATGTCACCAACCGCAAATATTACCTCTTCCACCCCTTCACCCAGCGCACCTTCACCGGCGAACTGAACTGGAAGCTTTGAGCATAAGCCCTCTCCCGCTCGCGGGAGAGGGGGGGACCCTTGCATAGCAAGGGAGGGTGAGGGCACGGCGCTTTCCCTTCTCCGTCATGCCGGACTTGTTCCGGCATCCACCCATCCGCGAGCGCTTACCTTGTGGCCCCGTGGACCCCGGAACAAGTCCGGGGTGACGGGTTCAGAGCTTGGCGAACCGCGCCTCGATCGCATCCCAGATCAGCCCCGGCGTATCCGTCCCATTGAAATTATCGATCGCCACAATCCCGGTCGGCGATGTCACGTTGATCTCGGTCAGATAGCCCGCGATCACGTCGATCCCGACGAACACCAGCCCGCGCTTCGCCAGCTCCGGCCCCAGTTTCGCGCAAATCTCGATCTCGCGCGGCGTCAATTCGGTCGCCGCGCCCTTGCCGCCGACCGCCAGGTTCGACCTTATCTCGCCCGCCTTCGGCAGCCGATTGACCCCGCCGGCGGGCTTCCCGTCGACCAGCACGATGCGTTTGTCGCCCTTCGACACGTCCGGCAGGAACGCCTGCACCATGAAAGGTTCGCGCCACACCTGCCCGAACAGCTCGGTCAGCGCCGCCAGATTGGCGTCGTTTTTGCTCACATGGAACACCGCCGAACCGGCATTGCCGTAGAGCGGTTTGATCACGACCTCGCCATGTTCGGCATGGAAAGCGCGCGCTTCGTCCAGCCGGCGCGTGATCAGGGTCGGCGGCATGAACTCCGCATAATCCAGCACGAACAGCTTTTCGGGCGCATTCCGGACCGCTGCGGGGTCGTTTACGACCAGAGTCTGGCCCTGAATCCGCTCCAAAAGGTGCGTTGCGGTGATGTAAGCGAGGTCGAAAGGCGGGTCCTGGCGCATCAAAACGACGTCGATATCGTCCGAAAGGTCGATGTTTTTGGCCGTTTCCGCCTTGAAATGGTCCCCCAAAACCCGCTGCACCGTCACTTCCCGCGCCGGTGCGGTCAGCCTTCCGTCGCGATAGGTGAGGTCGCCCGCCGCATAATGGAACAGTTTATGCCCGCGTTTTTGCGCGCTCAGCATCAGCGCAAAGGTGGAATCGCCCGCGATATTGATCGTTTCGAGCGGGTCCATCTGGACCGCGACGCGCAGGCTCATTGGGTAATCTCCCTGTTCAGGCGCGGGAGTTAGGGATTGGGGTGCGCTTTGTCACCCGATCCAGGCATTCTCGATGTGCCGTAAAGCCCGCCCCGGCGCGATCAAAATGACGTCCACACGCATGTCGTCGCCCGGTTCCAGGTACCTATGTGCGAGCGATTCCGCCGCCTTCGCGACCCTTGTCAGCCGGAAATGGTCGATCGCGAAGTCCAGTTCTTCGCCGGTTTTGCGCCGTTTCACCTCGACAAACGCGACCAGATTGCCGCGTTTGGCGATCAAATCCACCTCTCCAGCCGGCGTTCGCACCCGCCTTGCAAGGATGCGCCACCCCTTCAACCGCAACCACCAGGCCGCCGCCGTCTCCCCGACGCGCCCTGCGCGCTCGGCTTTCTGGCGGTCCCTCACGCCTTCAAAGCCAGCGCACGGGCATACAGATCGCGCTTCTGCAGCCCCGTAACCTTGGCCACTTCATGCGCCGCTTTGGCCGCCGGAAGGCGGGTCAGCGCCTCCACCAGCAGGGCGTCGGCATCCGCTTCCGATGACGCTTCGGCCTCGCCGGGCGGCCCCACGATGATCACGATCTCGCCCTTGGGCGGCGCCTCCGCATAGCGCGCGGCGAGCGCCGACAGGCTATCCGTCACGCATTCCTCGAACCTTTTGCTGATCTCCCGCGCCACCGCCGCCTCGCGGTCGCCCAATCCTTCGGCCAGCGCGGACAGGGTCGCACTCAGGCGCGGCCCGGATTCATAGAGGATCAGGGTCGCCCGGATGCCCGCCACCTCGGCAATCGCATCGGCACGGGCTTTCGCCTTGGAGGGCAGAAAACCCAGGAAAAAGAAGCGGTCAGTCGGCAATCCTGCCAGCGTCAGAGCCGCAATAGCGGCGCAAGGGCCGGGGATCGTGACCACTGCATGGCCCGCCCCGCGCGCGTCGCGCACCAGCTTGAAACCCGGATCGGAGATCAGCGGCGTGCCCGCATCCGAGACCAGAGCGATCGCCTCGCCGCCCAGCCGCGCGACCAGGCCGGGGCGTACCCGATCTGCATTATGATCGTGATAGGGAACCATCGGGCGCCTTGCACCGATATGCGCAAGAAGCTTGGCGGTGACCCGGCTGTCCTCGACCGCGATGAGGTCCGCCTGGGCCAATATCCGGGCGGCGCGCGGGGACAGGTCGGACAAGTTGCCGATCGGGGTAGCAACGATGTAGAGGCCGGGCGAAAGTCGCCCGTCCTCGGGCGGAGAGGAATTCATGGGACAGAGCATGGCAGACGCGGGCACCCGGCGGCAATCGGGCTTATGGTCGCGCCTAAGCGCGATCGGCCTAGCCATGCTGCTCGCGGCCTGCTCGACCGTCGTGCCGCGCGGCCCGGCGGTCGCGCCCCCCGTTGCCAAGCCGGTCGCCAAGCCCGCGCCGCAGACCGGCCTGCCCGAAGACGTCGAACGGCATCGCATCGCCTTGCTGGTGCCGTTGAGCGGCCCCAATGCGGCGGTCGGCCAGTCGATCGCGGACGCCGCCGCGATGGCGCTCGCCGATACCGGCGGCAAGGCGCTGCGCATCACCAATTACGATACCGCGCAGGGCGCCGAAGCCGCCGCGCGCAAGGCATTGGCGGATGGCAATAAACTGTTCCTCGGTCCGCTATTGAGCGACGATGTCCGCGCCGTCGCCGGCCCGGCCGAGGCGGCGGGTGTGCCCGTTATCTCCTTCTCCAACGATTCGGCGGCGGTCGGCGACGATGTGTGGCTGCTCGGTTTCTCGCCGGCGCAGTCGATCGACCGCGTCGTCCGGTTCGCCAAATCCAGGGGCCTGACCCGCTTCGCCGGCCTGATGCCGCCGGGCACCTATGGCCGCAACGCTTCCTCGATGCTGATCCATACCGCCGAAGCGGCGGGCGGGAGTGTCGCGGCGATGCAGAGTTACCAGCGTACGCCGACCTCGATCGCGGCCGCGATCCAGACGATTTCCAAGGAAAAGTTCGACGCGGTGCTGATCGCTGACAGCGGCCGGATCGCGGTCACCTCCGCGCCTTTGATCCGCAAGGCGGGCGGGGCAGGGGTGCGTATCCTCGGCACCGAATTGTGGAATGCGGAGCCCAGCCTCAACAATAGCCCGGTGCTGGCCGGCGCATGGTTCGCCAGCGTCGACGACACGCTCTTCAAGCAATTCTCGACCCGCTACCGCACCCGCTACGGCCGCACGCCCTATCGCCTGGGCAGCCTGGGCTATGATGCGGTGCTGCTGACGGTGCGGATCGCGAAGGACTGGAAGCTGGGCAGCGCCTTCCCGGTCGACGCCTTGGCGGACGACGGCGGCTTCTCGGGCGTCGACGGTGCTTTCCGCTTCAGCCACGGCCATATCGCCGAGCGCGCCTTGGCGGTGCATCAATTGGGACCGGGCGGCGGCACGATCGTCTCGCCCGCGCCGAGCGGGTTCTAGAGCCTGATCGTTATCTGTGGAAGCGCTGCGCGCTTCCGCTGATGACGTGAATCAGGCTCCATTCAATG
>NZ_DATHFV010000182.1:0-15116 GCF_035317925.1 Sphingomonas sp. | reverse complement strand
GACGGTGAAATCCTATCTTGAGGATCATGTCGTGCCGTGCCTGATCGGGCGCGACGCGCACCGGATCGAGGACATCTGGCAGTATCTCTACAAGGGCGCCTACTGGCGGCGCGGCCCGGTCACGATGACCGCGATCGCGGCGGTCGACATGGCCTTGTGGGATATCAAGGGCAAGGTCGCCAACCTGCCGGTCTACCAGTTGCTCGGTGGCGCCAGCCGCGAGGGCGCGATGGTTTACGGCCATGCCAACGGCAAGGACATCGAAGAAACGATCGCCAACGCGCTCCATTATAAGGAGCAGGGCTACAAGGCGATCCGCATCCAATCGGGCGTACCCGGTCTGGCCTCGACCTATGGCGTGTCGAAGGACCGCTATTTCTACGAGCCCGCCGATAGCGACCTGCCCACCGAGAATGTGTGGTCGACCGAAAAGTACATGCGCTCGGTCGTGCCGCTGTTCGAGAAGGCGCGTGAGGCCTTGGGCTGGGACGTGCATCTGCTGCACGACATCCACCATCGCCTGACCCCGATCGAAGCCGGCCGCCTCGGCAAGGATCTCGAACCTTTCCGCCCCTTCTGGCTGGAGGATGCGACCCCGGCCGAGAACCAGGATGCGTTCCGCCTGATCCGCCAGTACACCACGACCCCGCTTGCGGTCGGCGAGATCTTCAACTCGATCTGGGACTGCAAGGGGCTGATCGAGAACCAGCTGATCGATTATATCCGCGCGACCGTGGTCCATGCCGGCGGTCTCACGCATCTGCGCCGGATTGCCGCGCTCGCCGATCTCTACCAGGTCCGCACCGGCTGCCATGGCGCGACCGATCTCTCGCCGATCGCGATGGCGGCGGCGCTCCATTTCGACATCTCGGTGCCCAATTTCGGCGTGCAGGAATATATGCGCCACACGGCCGAGACTGACGCCGTCTTCCCGCACGCCTACAGCTTCGACAACGGCATGATGCACCCCGGCGACAAGCCCGGCCTCGGCGTCGACCTCGATGAAGTCCTCGCCGCCAAGTACGAATATAAGCGCGCCTTCCTGCCCGTGAACCGGCTCGAAGACGGCACCCTCTTTAACTGGTGAAACAGTTGGACACGCCTGGCGCCATTCCCAGAATCCCGCGCGGCCGCGTCCGCTGGATCATCTGTGGCCTGCTCTTCGCCGCAGTGGTGCTGAGCTATATCGACCGGCTCGTCCTCGGCGTGCTCAAGCCGCAGCTCGAACATCTCTATGGCTGGACCAATTCGGGCTATGGCGATGTCACCGGCTATTTCCAGATCGTCTACGGCCTGGGCTTCCTGTTTTTCGGCTGGCTGATCGATCGGATCGGGCCGCGCGCCGGCTATATGCTGTCGATGGCCTTGTGGACCGCCGGCCATTTCGCGCAGGTCCTGGTCACGAGCACGACCGGCTTCGTCATCGCCCGCATCCCGCTCGCGATCGGCGAGGCGGGGACTTACCCGTCCGCGCTCGCCGCCGTGTCGCAATGGTTTCCGAAGAAGGAGCGCGCGCTCGCCATCGGCATCTTCAATGCGGGCGCGAATGTCGGCGCGATCGTCACGCCTCTGCTGGTGTCCTTCATCGTCGCCGGCCTGCTGCTCGATTGGCGCTGGGCGTTCATCGTCACCGGGCTGTTCAACCTGGTGTGGCTCGGTGCCTGGTTCGCGCTGTATCGCAAGCCCGCCGACCATCCGCGCCTCAGCGTCGAGGAGCGCGCTTTCATCGAGGCTGAACCGGCCGACGACAATGGCCGTGCGGGCTTCCGCCAGGTGCTGCGCCATCGCCAGACCTGGGCCTATATGGCGGGCCGCTTCCTTATCGATCCGGTATGGTGGACCTTTCTGTTCTGGCTGCCCGGTTTCTTCAGCAAGCAATATGGCTACGACCTCAAGAGCTTCGGCGTGCCTTTGGTCGCGATCTACATCATGGCCGATGTCGGCGCGATCGCCGGCGGCTGGTACTCATCGCATCTGCTGAAGCGCGGCGTCGATACCGGCCGCGCGCGCAAGCGAGCCATGTTCTTCTGTGCCCTGTTGGCGCTTCCGGTGATGTTCGCGGTGCAGGCGAGCAATGTCTGGCTGGCGGTGCTGTTTCTCGGCATGGCCTGCGCTGCGCATCAGGGTTTCTCGACCAATCTGTTCGCAATTCCCGGCGATCTCTTCCCTCGTTACGCGCAGGGCACATTGATCGGTCTCGGCGGATTTGCAGGCGCGGTCGGCGGTTTCATCGCCGCCAAGTCGCTTGGTGCCTTGCTCGACACGGTCGGCAGCTATCAACCTTTTTTCATCGCCTGTGGGTGCGCCTATCTGTTGGCGCTGCTCGTGACCCACCTGATCAATCCGCGCTATACGCCGGTGACCAATCTGACTGCGGAGATCTGATAATGGCGAAGCTCGCGCTTCACCCTGACCGTCTTTTCCCGGCGGACGAGCGCACCCGTTCGATCGCGCGTGCGCTTTATGCGCCGATCAGGGATCTGCCGATCATCAGCCCGCACGGCCACACCGATCCAGCCTGGTTCGCCTATGACGAGCCCTTCGCCAATCCCGCCGACCTGCTGATCGTCCCCGATCATTATGTTTTCCGCATGCTCTATTCGCAGGGCATCAAACTGGAAGATCTGGGCGTGCCGACCGTCGACGGCAGCGCGACCGCGACCGATCCGCGCGCGATCTGGAAGATCTTCGCGGATAATTTCTACCTGTTCCGCGGCACGCCGTCGCGCGCCTGGCTCGACTGGGTGTTCGTCGAAGTGTTCGGGCTCGACGTGCGGCTCGAACCCGCCACCGCCAATCTCTATTACGACACGATCGACGCCGCGCTGAAGACGCCCGCCTTCCGCCCCCGTGCGCTTTACGAGCGCTTCAATATCGAGGTGATCGCCACCACCGAAAGCCCGCTCGATCCGCTCGATCATCACAAGGCGATCCGGGAAAGCGGCTGGAAGGGCCGTGTCGTCACCGCCTACCGTCCCGATCCGGTGGTCGATCCCGAGACGATCGGCTTCGCCGACAATCTGAAGCGCTTCGGCGAAATGGCGGGCGAGGATGTCTCGACCTGGGCCGGCTATCTGCGCGCGCACGAAAACCGCCGCGCTTTCTTCCGCGCCGCCGGCGCGACCTCGACCGATCACGGCCACCCGACCGCTTTCACCGCCGATCTGTCCAGGGCAGACTGCGAGGCGCTCTACGCCAGGGTCCATGCCGGCAAGGCGAGCCTCGCCGATGCGGAGCTGTTCCGCGGCCAGATGCTGACCGAGATGGCGCGCATGTCGATCGACGACGGCATGGTGATGCAGCTCCATCCCGGCGCGTACCGCAGCCATAACCCGCACGTGCTCGCGCGCTTCGGCCGCGACAAGGGTGCGGATATTCCGATGCCGACCGAATATGTGCGCAACCTGAAGCCGTTGCTCGACCGGTTCGGCAACGACACGCGCCTGACGCTGATCCTGTTCACGCTCGACGAGGATACGTACAGCCGCGAGCTCGCGCCGCTCGCCGGCCATTATCCGGTGCTGCGGTTGGGTCCGCCCTGGTGGTTCCATGACAGCCCCGAAGGCATGCGCCGCTTCCGCGAAATGGCGACCGAGACCGGCGGCTTCTACAACACGGTCGGCTTCAACGACGATACGCGCGCCTTCCTCTCGATCCCGGCGCGGCACGATGTCGCGCGGCGGATGGATTGCGCCTTTCTCGCCCGGCTCGTCGCCGAGCAACGGCTGGAAGAGGACGAGGCCCACGAACTGGCGCGCGCGCTCACCTACGATCTGGTCAAGGCGGCGTACAAGCTGTGAAGCGGCTCGACGAACTTACCGCTCTGGACCTCCCGGCCGCGGTCGCGCGGCCCGCTTATGATCGCCACGCCGTCGCCACCGGCATCGTCCATCTCGGCCTCGGCGCCTTCCACAAGGCGCATCAGGCGGTGGTCTATGACGCCGCGCTCAACGGCGGCGATCTGCGCTGGGGCGTGCTCGGCGCATCGCTCAGGTCGCGCGGCGTGCGCGATCAACTCGCGCCGCAAGGCGGGCTCTACACCGTCACCGCGCGCGACGGCGACGATGCGCAGACCCGGCTGATCGGCGCGCTCCAGGGCGTGCTGGTCGCACCCGAGGATCCCGCGCAACTGGTAGCCGCGATGTCGGACGCGCAGGTCCATCTCGTCACGCTGACCGTGACCGAGAAGGGCTATAAGCTCGATCCGGCGGCGGGCGCCTTGATCCACGACGATCCCGATCTCGCCGCCGATTTGAAGTCGCTCGATCGCCCGCGCACCGCGCCCGGCTTCATCGTCGCCGCGCTCGCCAAACGGCACGCGGCGGGGCTCAAGCCCTTCACCACTTTGTCGTGCGACAATCTGCCGCACAACGGCTCGCGGCTGCGCGAGGCGGTGCTGGCGCTCGCGGCGCACCACGATCCGGCCTTGCGCGACTGGATCGATACGCACGGCGCTTTCCCCGCGACGATGGTCGACCGGATCGTGCCCGCGACCGAAGAAGCCGACATTGCCGCGCTCGAAGCCCGGATCGGTCTGATCGACCGCGCGATGGTCAAGACCGAGCCGTTCAGCCAGTGGGTGATCGAGGATCGCTTCGTCGGTGAACGGCCCGATTTCGCGGCGCTCGGCGTCCAGCTGACGGACTCGGTCGCACCGTGGGAAGACGCCAAATTGCGCATGCTCAACGGCGCGCATTCCGGCATCGCCTATGTGGGCGGCCTCGCCGGCATCGAGTTCGTCCACCAGTTCGTGGCACTCCCCGCCGGCCGCGCCTTCGTCGAGGGGCTCTGGGACGAATCCGCCGAGACATTGTCGCCGCCGCCGGGGCTCGACGTCCCCGCCTACCGCGCCGCCTTGATGGGGCGGTTCGCCAATTCGGCGCTCAACCACCGCACCCGCCAGATCGCGATGGACGGCTCGCAGAAGCTGCCCCAGCGCCTGCTTGCGCCGATCCTCGCACGGCTCGATCGCGGCCTGAAGGTCGACACGCTCGCGCTCGCGGTCGCCGCCTGGATGCGCTGGCAGGAAGGGCGCGACGACAATGGCGAAGCCTATGTCGTCGACGATCCGCTCGCGCCGCGCACCGCGGGCTCGGGCAATCTTTCGGCGGGCGGCGCGGTCGCCGGTCTGCTCGCGATCGACGCGATCTTCCCGCCCCGGCTCGCCGAGCATCCGGGCTTCCGCAAGACGCTCATCGACGCGCTCGCCGCGCTTCGGGCCAAGGGCGCACGCGCCGTGATCGAGGACAGGTTCGGATGACCATAACGCGGCGTCTCCTTCTTGCAGGCGGCGCCGCTTTGGCGATCGCGCCCCGCGTCCTCGCCGCGCCCGCCAATTCGCTCGACGCGATCGGCCAGACCAAGGGCCTGCGCTTCGGCACGGCGGTCGGCATGGGCCAATTCCCCGACGCCCGCTATCGCGGCCTGATCGAGGCCGAATGCGGCGTGATCGTGCCCGAGAACGAGCTCAAGATGCATGCCATCCACCCGAACGGGCCGGATGATTTCGACTTCACCAGGGCGGATACGCTGGTCGATTATGCGACCGCGCACGGCCTTAAGATCCGCGGTCACAACCTCATCTGGCACCATCCCGAATGGATGCCGAAATGGAGCGAGACGCTCGATTACGGGCCAAAGCCGGCCGAGCGCGTCGCCGAAATCCTGACCCGCCATGTCGACACGGTCTGCAAGCGCTACGGCGAGAAAATCTTCACCTGGGACGTCGTCAACGAGGCGGTCGACAACAAGACCGGCGTGATGCGCGAGACCGCTTTCTCGAAGGCGATGGGCAGCCCCGAAGCCGTGCTCGACCTTGCCTTCCGCACCGCGCGCGCCGCCGTGCCGCGCTGCGAGCTCGTCTATAACGACTATATGAACTGGGACGCGACCGGCCATTGCGGCGGCGTGCTCCACTTGCTCGACGGGTTCCGCAAGCGCGGCGTGCCGGTCGATACGCTCGGCCTGCAAAGCCATTTGAGCGCGCGTCCCGGCCTGCCCCATTTCGGCTTCGGCCCCGAGCAGGAAAAGGCCTGGCGCGGCTTCCTCGATGCGGTCACCGGCATGGGCTACAAGCTCCAGATCACCGAGCTCGACGTCAACGACACCGCCGTCCCCGGCGATTTCGCCACGCGCGACGCCGCCGTCGCCGATCTGACCAAGGCCTATCTCGACTGCACCTTGTCCTACCCGCAGGTCAGCACCGTGATGGTGTGGGGGATGACCGACCGCTATTCCTGGTTGCAACATAACAAGACCAAGCGTGAAGACGGCCAGCCCCTGCGCTGCTGCCCCTACGACGCCGATTTCAAACCTCACCCGATGCGCGACGCGATCGCCGCCTCGCTCGGCGACGCGAGGTCCCGCGTATGAAGCACCTTCTCGCGCTCGTTTTGGCAGCGCTGTCGGCGCCCGCTTTCGCCGCCTGCGACGGCCCGGCGGCGATATGCCCGACCGGCCCCGGCACCGCGCTCGCCCTGATCGCGGACGGCCGCCCTGTCGCGATCGTCACCGACCCGCAGGACGACCCCGCCGTGCTGCGCGCCGCCGACGATCTGCGCGGCGATCTCGCCAGGGTCGGCGGGCATGATGCGGGGAAGGGCGGCCAGGCGATCATCGTTGGCACGATCGGCAAGGATGCCTTGATCGACGGGCTGATCGCCTCAGGCAAACTCAACGTCACCGGCGTGAAGGGCAAATGGGAAGCCTATCTCCAGCAGGTGGTCGATCATCCCACGCCGGGCATCGACCGCGCGCTGGTCATCGCCGGTGCGGACCGGCGCGGCACCATCTTCGGCGCCTACGATATCTCGCGCCGCGCGGGCGTTTCGCCCTGGACGTGGTGGGCGGACGTGCCCGTCCGTCAGCAGGCCAGCCTGTTCGTGCTGCCCGGCCGCCGCACCGATGCCCCGGTCGTCAAATATCGCGCGATCTTCCTCAATGACGAGGATCCCGCGCTCAAGGGCTGGGCGACCGCGACCTATGGCGGGCTCAACCACAAATTCTACGGCCAGCTGTTCGAGCTGATCCTGCGCCTCAAGGGCAACATGATCTGGCCCGCCATGTGGGGCAAAGCCTTTTACGACGACGATCCCGAGGACAAGGCGACCGCCGAGAAATACGGCATCGTCATCGGCACCTCGCACCACGAACCCCTGATGCGCGCGCATGTCGAATGGGAACGCTACGGCAAGGGCGCGTGGGATTATCAGACCAACGCGCCGTTCCTGCGCGACTTCTGGCGCAAGGGGCTCGAGCGCGCCGCCGGCGGCGACCATCTCGTCACGATCGGCATGCGCGGCGACGGCGACAAGCCGATGACCCAGGGCACCGCGATCCCCCTGCTCGAGCAGATCGTCGCCGATCAGCGTAGCATCATCGCCGACGTCACCGGCAAGCCCGCATCCGAGACGCCACAAGTGTGGGCGCTCTACAAGGAAGTGCAGGATTATTACGATCAGGGGATGCGCGTCCCCGACGACGTGACGCTTCTGTTTTCGGATGACAATTGGGGCGATCTGCGTCGCCTGCCCGTATTCGGCGCCAAGCCCCGCGCCGGCGGCTACGGCATCTATTACCACTTCGATTATGTCGGCGGCCCGCGCAATTATAAGTGGATCGACACGACCGAGATCGCGCGCGTGTGGGAACAGATGCGCCTCGCCGATGCCTATGGCGTCGACCAGCTCTGGGTGGTCAATGTCGGCGATCTCAAGCCTTACGAAGCCGCGACCGACTTCTTCCTCGACCTCGCCTGGAACCCGAAGGCGATGACCGTCGACCGGCTAACCAACTGGCACCGCAATTGGGCGTCCGAGCAGTTCGGCCCGGACTATGGGCCCCTGATCGGCGACTATATCGACAAGACGACCTTGCTCGCCGCCCGGCGCAAGTTCGAACTGCGCGATCCGGGCACGTGGAGCCTGACCCAGGACCGCGAGGACGAACGCGTGCTCGCCGATTATGCCGCGCTCGATCGCGACGCGCACGCCACCGCACCGAAGCTGCCGGCCGACGCACAGGACGCTTATTATCAGTTGGTGCTGCATCCGGTCGAAGCGGCGCTCAACCTCGAACGCCTCTACAATGCGACCGCGCTGAACCGGCTGCACGCGGCCCAGGGCCGGGCGGACGCCAACGATCTTGGCGACGCCGCCAAAACCTATTTCGCCGAGGATGCGGCGATTGCCAAACGCTACGAAAGCCGCGCGAACAACAAGTGGCCCCACATGATGGACCAGACGCATATCGGCTATACGCGCTGGCAGGAGCCGGCGAAGAACATCATGCCCGCGCTGTCGCATATCGATCCGGTCGCTGGCGCGGTGCCTGGCATAGCGATCGAAGGGCAGACGCAGACACTTGGCGCCGGCCAGGCGCTGCGGCTGGAACGCTATGGCGCGCCGACGGTGCGGTTCGAAATTTTCGCGCGCGGCGACAAGCCGGTCAAATGGACCGCGAAGCCGTCGAAGCCGTGGGTGCATGTCGACAACCCAGCCGGTCAAACCGACAGCACGGCGCCCTTGGAAGTCAGCGTCGACTGGAGCCAGTTGCCGCCCGGCGAAAGCGAAGCCGTGATCGATGTCTCGGGCTTCGGTCCGTATAACGAGCATGTGCCCCTGGTGGCCGTGAACCGCCCCAAACCCGCCCCCGGCAGCTTCGTCGAAGCGGGCGACCATGTCGCGATCGAGGCCGCGCATCACGCCGCGTCGGCCACCGTCGCGGGCGTGTCCTGGACAACCATCCCCAATCTCGGCCGCTGGCTGTCGGCGGTGACGCCGCTGCCGATCCATCCGGCGCCGTTCAAGCCGGGCGCAGGGCCGAGCATCGACTACAACATCACGCTCTGGCAGCCAGGCGCGGTCGACCTCACCGTGATCGCCTCGCCCTCGCTCGACGTCGTCGGCAAGCGCGGGCTGCGCTATGCGATCGCGATCGACAACGAAGCGCCGCAGGTGATCGATCTCGACAAGAGCGCATCCGAACCCGAATGGGCCAAGGCGGTCGCCGACAATATGTGGCAATCGGTCTCGCACCACAAAGTCGCGGCGGCGGGCGCGCATCGCGTGCGCATCTGGGCGATCGATCCCGGCGTGGTGATTCAGCGGCTGATCGTCGCCCGCCCCGGTTACACGATGGGTCTGCTCGGCCCGGTCGAAAGCATAAAAGCACAATAAGGGAGAAGGCCATGAAGGGGTGGGTCTTGTTGGGCGCCTTGGCGCTCGCGCAATCGGCTTACGCCGCGACGCCCGACCATTGGATCGCGAGTTGGGGCGCGGCGCAGCAAATCCCCGAAGCGGGCAACCTGCTGCCTTTGGCCGACATGCAGGACGCGACCCTCCGCCAAATCGTCCACCTCACCGTCGGCGGCAGCAAGCTGCGCGTCCGCTTCTCCAACGCGTTCGGCACGCAGGCGCTCGTGATCGACGACGCCCACATCGCCCGCTCCGCCGACAAGGCCAGCGCCCGGATCGCCCCCGGCACCGATCGCACGCTCACCTTCGACGGCCGCCCCTCGATCGCGATCCCGCCCGGCGCCGAATATCTCTCCGATCCGGTGAGCCTCGCCGCGCCCGCGCTCTCCAGCCTGACCGTCTCGATCCACCTGCCGCAGGCCCCAGCCGGCCAGACCGGCCACCCCGGCTCTCGCGCCACGTCTTATTACCTCCATGGCGATCACGCCGCCGACGCCGATCTCCCCGGCGCGGGGCATGTCGACCATTGGTACCAGCTCACCGGCGTCGAGGTCGCCGCCCCGCCCGCCGCCGCCACGATCGTCGCGTTCGGCGATTCGATCACCGACGGTCATGGCGCGACCACTAATGGCGACGATCGCTGGCCCGACATACTCGCCGCGCGCCTCCAGGCCTCGCCCGCGACCCACAATCTGTCGGTCGTCAATGTCGGCATCGGCGGCAATCACCTGCTCACCGACGGGCTCGGCCCCAACGCGCTCGCCCGGCTCGACCGCGACGTGTTCGCCCGCCCCGGCGCCAAGGCGATGCTCGTGCTGGAGGCAATCAACGATCTCGGCAAATTGAGCCGCGAGGATGTCCGCACCCCCGAACAGCATAAGCAACTCGTCGCCGATCTGATCGCCGCCTACCGCCAGATCATCCTGCGTGCGCACGGGCAGGGGGTGCGCGTGATCGGCTGCACCGTCACGCCTTATGTCGGCTCGGATTATTACCATCCCGACGCCGCCAGCGAAGCCGACCGTATCGCGCTCAACACCTGGATCCGCACCAGCGGCGCGTTCGATGCAATCGTCGACTTCGACGCGGCCATACGCGATCCCGCTCATCCCGAACGCATGATCGCCGCCTACGATTCAGGCGACCATCTCCACCCCTCGGCCGCCGGCTACAAGGTCATGGCCGCTGCCATCAAATTGGAGGCACTCCGCTGATGCGCACCCTGCTCGTCGCTTTGGCCGCGCTTGCCGCCACCCCCGCCGCCGCCGCGCGCGACATCGCCTTCACTTTCGACGATCTGCCCGCCCATTCGGCGCTGCCGCCCGGCGTCACCCGCCTCCAGATCGCGAACGATGTGATCGCCGCGCTCAAGGCGGCGCGCGCGCCCCAGGTCTATGGTTTCATCAACGGCGTCCAGCTCACCAACGAGCCCGGCTCGGACGCGGTGTTGGCCGCGTGGCGCAATGCCGGCTTCCCGCTCGCCAACCATGGCTGGGCGCATCTGGCCTTGAGCAAGATCGACGAACCCACCTTCGAAAGCGAACTCACGAAGAACGAAGCCCTCCTCCAACCGCTCGCCGGCAACACCGACTGGCACTGGTTCCGCTTCCCCTTCCTCGACGAAGCCTATGCCGATCCCGCCAAGCGCGCCGCGTCGCGCGCCTGGCTCGCCGCGCACGGTTACCGCATCGCCGGCGTCACCGCCTCGTTCGGCGATTACGCCTTCAACGAACCTTATGCCCGCTGCGTCGCCAGGGGCGACAGCGCCGCGATCGCGCAGCTGGAGCAGGCCTATCTCGACGCCGCCGCCGACAGCATCCGCATCTCCGCCACCGTCGAAAAAGCGCAGTTCGGCCGCACCCCGCCCGATATCCTGCTCATGCATATCGGCGCGTTCGACGCGCGCATGCTCCCGCGCCTGCTCGCGCTCTACAAGGCGAACGGCTTCCGCTTCGTGACCCTGCCCGACGCCGCGCGCGACCCCGCCAATATCGGCCTGGTCGATCCTAAGGCGCCGCCCTTGCCGGGCCGCACGCTCGGCGACGCCAAGGCGGCGGCGCGGCTCCAGCAGATCGGCGCCCTGTGCGCGAACTGACGGCTCGGTGAACCTCAGATAACGGCGGCCTCATCACGCGTTCAGGCAAGCATCCGTAAATACGTTTCTGCGCCAGCTACCCCCCTTGCTGGCGCCCCTGAACCTGGCCCCGCCGTGAGTATCTCCGGCGGGGTTATTTTTTGGCCACGCCGCTGCTAGCAGTTGGGTCAGATCGCAAGGGAAAGCCCGTGAACCAGCCTGCAGAAAAGCCCCGCGTCCTCACCTTCGCGGACGGGCTCGACATTATGGCGATGCTGCGCGACCAGCTCGAAAAGCCCGCCGACGATAGCCAGCGCTTCGTCCGCTTCTGCCTCGACAATGTCGGCTGGAGCGCCGCGCAGCATCTGCAGGATCTGTGGGTCGCCTACGAACTCCAATCGCGGCGCGGCGGCTATTTCGTCGAATTCGGCGCGATGGACGGCGTCAAATGGTCGAACAGCTACGCGCTGGAAACGCATCTCGGCTGGAACGGCATTGTCTCGGAGCCGGCGCATATCTGGCATCCGGCGGTCAACACCAATCGCGGCTGCGCGGTCGATCGCCGCTGCGTCTGGACCAGGACCGGCGAGACGATCCGCTTCAACCAGACCCCGATCGTCGGCCTCTCCACGATCGATGCTTACTCATCCAGCGACGGCCACGCCCGCAATCGCGTGACCGGCGAGCGCTACGACGTCGAAACCGTCTCGCTCACCGATATGCTCGCCCACTGGCGCGCGCCGCGGCGGATCGATTATCTGTCGATCGACACCGAAGGCTCCGAATATGACATCCTCCAGGCGTTCGACTGGAGCCAGTACGAAATCCGCCTGATCACGGTCGAACACAACCATTCGGACAAGCGCGCGCCGATCTTCGAGATGCTGAGCGCAATGGGCTATGTGCGGAAGTTCGAGGCCTTCTCGCACGCGGACGATTGGTATGTGTTGGGGTATTGATTCCCCCTGCGCAAAAGAGGAGCGGGTCGAATGGAAGCGTCGCAGTTCCTGCTAGAATACATAAAAGAGCAATACACCCAGGCGCGACAACACGAGACGCGTCAGACTGCGGCCACTACCTTTTTGACAGCTGCGAGCGGCGCTATCCTGGGTCTTGCACTGAAGGATGGGCATTTGCTGCGAGGGCAATGGTGGTGCGGTCTGGTTATTATTGGCCTCGGCCTCGCAAACGTCGCCATCCTCGCCGCCCATCAGCTCGGCAATCGCTTTCATACAAAATTAGCTGGAAAGGTACGCCATCGACTTGAGAGCATGTGTCAATGGGACGGAGGCAAAACTGCGACGGACCTGCGTATCGAGGCGCTTTGTGAGATGGGACTAACCGGACCTGATGTGAGCATCGGCGGGCTCGTGTACGAGCGCCTCAGATTGATTCCATTTTTGATGATCGGCCTGGGAATATTATTGTCGATCGTGGCGCTAATATTTGGCAGCTGAGCTTCGCCGAACTCGCCCCGCCCTAAGCATAACTCGAGTCTGGCGCTTCGCCTTCCTTGCCTTTCCCCCTCCATCGCGCTAATGGCGCCCCCGATCGTTCCGACACGAACGTGAGGATAAGCGAACACCGGGATGGTGGGCGCTGAGCTGGCCGACGAGGTTTCGTCCGCCGGCTCGCTTCGCGTTGTGTCGGATTTTGTGAGGTTTTTGAACGGATGTTCGACAGTCTGAGCGACCGGCTTGGTGCCGCCTTCGACCGCTTGCGCGGCCGTGGTGCGCTGACCGAAGCCGACGTGCGCGGCGCGATGCGCGAGGTGCGGATCGCCTTGCTCGAGGCCGATGTCGCGCTGCCCGTCGTCCGCCAGTTCGTCGATAACGCCACCGAAAAAGCGATCGGCGCGGATGTGCTGCGCTCGGTCACGCCCGGCCAGATGGTCGTCAAGATCGTTCATGACGAGCTCGTCCAGATGCTCGGCGCGGATTCGTCCGAGCTCGAACTCGATGTGACCCCGCCCGCGGTCGTGATGATGGTCGGCCTCCAGGGCTCGGGCAAGACCACCACCACCGCCAAGATCGCCAAGCGCCTCAAGGAACGCGGCGCCAAAAAGGTCCTGATGGCGTCGCTCGACGTCAATCGTCCCGCCGCGCAGGAACAGCTCGCCATCCTCGGCACGCAGACCGATGTCGCGACCTTGCCGATCGTCGCCGGCCAGACGCCGGTCCAGATCGCGCAGCGTGCGCTCCAGTCGGCGAAGCTGCAGGGCTTCGACGTCGTCATCCTCGACACCGCCGGGCGCCTGCATGTCGATCAGGCGCTGATGGACGAGATGAAGGCGGTCGCGGATATCGCCAATCCCGCCGAAATCCTGCTCGTGGTCGATGCGCTGACCGGCCAGGACGCGGTCAACGTCGCCACCTCATTCTCCGAACAGGTGCCGCTCACCGGCGTCGTGCTGACCCGCATGGATGGCGATGCGCGCGGCGGTGCCGCGCTGTCGATGCGCGCCGTCACCGGCAAGCCGATCAAGTTCGCGGGCACGGGCGAGAAGCTCGACGGGCTCGAAGGCTTCCACCCCGAACGCGTCGCCGGCCGCATCCTTGGCATGGGCGACGTCGTCAGCCTGGTCGAACGCGCCGCCGAGACGATCAAGGTCGAAGATGCCGAGCGCATGGCGCAGCGCATGTCGGAGGGGAAGTTCGACCTCAACGATCTGCGCAGCCAGCTCGATCAGATGAAGCGGATGGGCGGTCTGTCCGGCCTCGCCGCGATGCTGCCCGGCGTGAAGCAGGTCAAGCAGGCGATGGCCAATGGCGCCGCCGACGACAAGGTGCTCGTCCGGATGGAAGCGGTCCTGTCGTCGATGACCGCCAAGGAGCGCGCCCGTCCCGAACTGCTCCAGGCCAAGCGCAAGATCCGCGTTGCCAAGGGCTCCGGCACTACGGTGCAGGACGTCAACAAGATCCTGAAGATGCATCAGGAAATGGCGACCATGATGAAGAAGATGAAGAAGATGGGCGGTCTTTCCAAGATCGCCGCCATGTTCGGCAAGGGCGGGGGCGATCTCGACGCCATGATGGGCGGCGCGGGGCTTCCGTCCGGCGGCATGCCCGGAATGCCGGGTCTGCCCGGCCCCGGCGGCAACCCCCAGGGCCTGCCGCCCGGCTTCCAGAATTTCCTCAAGAAACGCTGAATTCAACACCAATCACACGAACCTAAAGAAGGAAGAAAAGCATGTCCGTTTCCATCCGCCTGCAGCGCGGTGGCGCCAAGAAGCGCCCTTATTACCGGATCGTCGTCGCCAATTCGCGTTCGCCCCGCGACGGCTCGTTCATCGAGAAGATCGGCACCTACAATCCTTTGCTCGGCAAGGATGACGAGAAGCGCGTGATCCTCGACGCCGAGCGCGCCAAGCATTGGCTGTCGGTTGGCGCGCAGCCGTCCGATCGCGTCGCCCGCTTCCTCGACGCCGCCGGCGTCCAGGAGCGCGCCGCGCGCAACAACCCGAACAAGGGTGTTCCGGGCGACAAGGCCAAGGAGCGCGCCGAGGAGCGTGCGAACAAGGCCGCCGAGGCCGCTGAAGCCGCCGCCGCGCCGCAGCAGGAAGAAGCCGCACAGGAAGAAGAGACGATCGAGGTGATGGCCGAAGCGATCGAGGAAGCGACCGCCGAGCCGACCGAGGAGGCGACTCAGGTCGCCGAGGCGCTTGCCGAGGAAACGCCAGCTGTTGAGGCTGCTGCTGAGGAAGCGCCGGTTGAGGAAGCCGCTGCTGAGGAGGCTCCGGCCGCCGAAGCCGCCGCCGAAGAGCCTGCCGCCGAGGAAGCCCCGGTCGCTGAGGAAGCCGCCGCTGAGGAAGCTCCGGTCGCCGAAGCTTCGGACGAAGCCACCCCGGT
>NZ_DATHFV010000181.1:0-6525 GCF_035317925.1 Sphingomonas sp. | reverse complement strand
GTCGAGGTGAAGGGGCCGCAGGATACGGTGCCGTTCCATCCTTATTATACGGCCAAGGACGGCATGGGCCTGGGCGTGTTCCTGATCGTGTTCGCGGTCCTGCTGTTCTTCTATCCGAACACGCTCGGCCACCCGGACAATTATATCCAGGCCAACCCACTCTCGACGCCCGCGCACATCGTGCCCGAATGGTATTTCTGGCCCTTCTACGCGATCCTGCGCGCCTTCACGGTCAACTGGCTGTGGATCCCGGCAAAGCTGTGGGGCGTGCTGGCGATGTTCTCGTCGATCCTGCTGCTGTTCTTCCTGCCCTGGCTCGACAATTCGCCGGTCCGTTCGGCCAATTATCGTCCGGCCTACCGCATCGCCTTCTGGGTGCTCGTCGTCGACGTGCTGATCCTGGGCTATATCGGCAAGAGCCCGGCGGAAGAGCCCTATGTGCGGATCGGCCAGCTCGCCGCGATGTATTATTTCGCGCACTTCCTGCTGATCGTGCCGATCATCGCGCTCGTGGAAAAGACCAAGCCGCTGCCCAATTCGATCTCGGAATCGGTGCTGCACGGTGAAGCCGCAGAGGCCGCGCCGATCGGCGTCGGCTCGGCTCACTGATCGGCCAAGGGGGACTTTAGAAAATGCTTCGCTTCCTGGCTGGTCTGGTCGGACTCGGTTTCGTCTCGGCCCTCTTCATCGCTTTCGTGATGCCGCGTGAGAAGGTCGAACCCACCGCGCCGTCTGTCTATCACCTGCCCGAAAAGGAGGTTAAATTCTCCTTCGACGGCCCATTCGGCATCTATGATCGCGAGCAGCTTCAGCGCGGCTTCCAAGTCTACAAGGAAGTCTGCTCGGCCTGCCACTCGATGAAGCTGGTTGCCTTCCGCGATCTGGAAGAGCTCGGTTTCACCAAGCCCGAGGTCAAGGCGATCGCCAAGCAATGGCCGGTCGAGGTTCCCTCGATCAACCCCGACACCGGCGAGCCGGCAACGCGCAAGGCGATCCCGAGCGATTATTTCCCGTCGCCTTATGCGAACGAGACTGCTGCTCGCGCCGCGAACAACAATGCGCTGCCGCCGGACATGTCGCTGCTCGCCAAGGCGCGTGAGGGCGGGGCGCACTACATCTATTCGATCGTCACCGGCTATCAGCCGCAGCCCGCGGATCTGCTCAAGCGGTTCCCGGACGCCAAGACGCCGACGGGTCTCCACTACAATCCCTATTACGCGAACCTCAACATCGCGATGCCGCCGCCGCTCGTCGCCGACGGTCAGGTGACCTATTCGGACGGCAAGAAGGCCTCGGTCGATCAGATGGCGCAGGATGCCGCGGCATTCCTGATGTGGGCAGCCGAACCGAAGCTCGAGAATCGCCACCGTTGGGGCATCGTCGTGCTGATCTATCTGCTGATCGCCACCGGTCTGGCGTACGGCGCCTACCGCAACATCTGGCGCGACCAGAAGCATTGATCGCGGGCGCCGGCCGGTGACCGAGCCGGCGCTCCTTTCCATCTCCATGCTCGCCGTCTTCGCGCTTGCGCTGGGCGGCGGCTGGATTCTCACGAAACGGTCTGAAAAGAAGCAGGGCGTGCTGATGCTGATCGCGGCAGCGGTGCTGCTCGCGAATATCCTGATCTGGGCTTGGCCTTAGTCTCTCGCGGGCGCCCAGGAGATAAATCAGACGATATCGCGTCCCGTGACGAAACCGGGGATCGGCGTCGACGGATGGCCTTCCTCGGCACCGAGCCGCCCGATGATCAACAGGCACACCGCTTCCTCGCGCGTCGGCTTGGGATCGGGGTGGCGCTCGACCCAGGCATCGATCGCCTCGATCTGAGTCGGGCCGAACTCGATCAACAGTACGGTCTTGGGTTCCGATTCCGACATATCCACAGGTTGCTGCGGGGCGGCGCCCCGGTCAAGCGAATCGCCCTTCCGTTCGCTGGCCGGCAACCGCTAAGCCGGGACGGTGAGCGGCGAACCCACCCCGATGATGGCGCAATATCATGCGCTCAAGGCGCAGGCGCCCGATTGCCTGCTCTTCTACCGGATGGGCGACTTCTTCGAATTGTTCTTCGACGACGCGAAGGCTGCGTCCGCGACGCTCGATATCGCGCTTACCACGCGCGGCGAGCATGACGGCGAACCGATTCCGATGTGCGGCGTGCCCGCGCACAGCCACGAGGCCTACCTCGCCCGCCTGATCAAGGGCGGCCATCGCGTCGCCATCGCCGAACAGACCGAGACGCCCGAACAGGCGAAGAAACGCGGCGGCAGCAAGGCTCTGGTCGCGCGCGGTATCGTCCGCATCGTCACGCCCGGCACGCTGACCGAGGAAGTGCTGCTCGACGCGCGCGCCGCCAACTGGCTGGTTGCGGTGGCGAAAGCGGGCGGCACGCTCGGGCTGGCGGCGGCGGACATTTCGACCGGACGGTTCGAGATCGTCGCGGTCGGCGCCAACATGGTCGACGCGGAGCTCGCGCGGCTAAACCCGGCCGAGGTGGTCGCGCCTGAGGGTTTCGACCTCGTCACCGATTATCCGCTGACGGTCGCGGGCGGCTTTGACAGCAATGCGGCCGAGCGCCGGCTCAAATCCTTGTTCAACGTCGCCACGCTCGACGGCTGGGGCGAGTTCAGCCGCGCCGAGTTGAGCGCCGCCGGCGGCCTGCGCGCTTATCACGAACGCGCCGGGCAGGGTGCCTTGCCCTTCCTTCAGCCGCCGATCCGCCGCGCGGTCGCCGATCATATGATGATCGACGCCGCGACGCGCGAAAGCCTGGAGATCGTCTGCGCGACCAACGGCAGCCGCAAGGGCAGCCTGCTCGACGCGATCGACCGCACCGTCACCGGCGGCGGCGCGCGGCTGCTCGGCAGCGATCTCGCCGCGCCGCTGACCGATCGCGCCGCGATCGACGCGCGGCTCGAACTGGTCGGCTTCCTCCACGACGATCCTGATCTGCGCGCGCGCCTGCGCGCCGCTTTGCGCGCCTTGCCCGATGTCGGCCGCGCGCTCGGTCGTCTTGCCGCCGGGCGCGGCTCTCCACGCGATCTTGGCCAACTCCGCGACGGGCTCGATCAGGGCTATCGATTGCACGACATCCTCAAGGTAACGCCGCGCCCGGCCTTGCTCGACGCATTGCTGCCCGCCTTCCTCGGCCATGGCGAGCTGGTCGACCGGCTGCAGCGCGCGCTCGTGCCGTCCCCGCCGATCGACACCGCACAGGGCAATTACATCGCCGAAGGCTATGACGCGACGCTCGATGCGTTGCGGATGCGCGGCGGGGAAGGGCGGCGCGCCATCGCCGCGCTTGAGGCCAGCTATCGCGACAAGACCGGCATTTCGCAGCTCAAGATCCGCCACAACAATGTGCTCGGCTTCCATATCGAGGTGCCGGCCAGGGTCGCCGATCCGTTGATGCGTGCCGAATCGGGCTTCACCCATCGCCAGACATTGGCGGGCGTGGTCCGCTTCAACGCGCCCGAACTGCACGATCATGCGAGCGAAGTCGGGCAGGCCGGCAGTCACGCACTCGCCGCCGAGGCCGCGCATCTCGAAGAGTTGATCGGCTTCGCGTTAGCCCGCGCGCGCGAAATCGCGATCACGGCCGACGCGCTCGCCCGGCTCGACGTCGCCGCCGGGCTTGCCGAACGCGCGGCCGAGGGCAGCTGGTGCCGGCCGGCTTTGGTCGAACATCCCTGCCTCGAAATCAGCGAAGGCCGCCATCCCGTCGTCGAAAGCGCGGTCGCGGCCTCGGGCGGGCGTTTCGTCGCCAATGATTGCAACCTGGGGCAGCACGACCGGCTGTGGCTCGTCACCGGGCCCAATATGGGCGGCAAGTCGACCTTCCTGCGCCAGAATGCGGCGATCCTGATCCTCGCTCAGGCGGGCAGTTTCGTGCCCGCCGCCCGCGCGACGCTCGGTTTGTGCGATCGCCTGTTCAGCCGCGTCGGCGCGTCGGACAATCTCGCGCGCGGCCGATCGACCTTCATGGTCGAGATGGTCGAGACCGCCGCGATCCTCGCGCAGGCGACCGAACGCTCGTTCGTCATCCTCGACGAGGTCGGGCGCGGCACCTCCACCTATGATGGCCTCGCCATCGCCTGGGCGGTGGTCGAGGCGGTCCACGACATCAATAAATGCCGCTGCCTGTTCGCGACCCATTATCACGAGCTGACGCGGCTGGCGGAGCGGCTCGACGCGCTCAGCCTCCACCATGTCCGCGCACGCGAGTGGAAGGGCGAACTCGTCCTGCTGCATGAGCTCGCGAAAGGCCCGGCCGACCGCAGCTACGGTCTTGCCGTCGCGCGCCTCGCCGGATTGTCGCCGGCCGTCGTCGGCCGCGCCAAGGATGTGTTGAAGCGGCTGGAGGCGGGCCGGGCCGCCACGGGCGGGCTCGCAGCAGGGCTCGATGATCTGCCGCTCTTCGCCGCAGCGGCGGCTGTCGAGGACCTTCAGCCCGACGCTTTGCGCGAAGCGGTCGCGGCGATCGATGCGGACGCTTTGGCCCCGCGTGAGGCGCTCGATCTGATCTACAAGCTCAAGGCGCTGCTCGCTGAAGGTTCATGACCGGGCAATCGGCACCCCACCACGGAGAGGACATGCAACGGCCGACCCATATCCTCAATGCCGCGTCGAACCTGCTGGGCATCGCGCTCCTGATCATCGCCGGCCTCAATGTCAGCCATATCGCCGACAAGAGCTTCGCCGACGAGATCGCCTGGATCGCGGCGGTCTGCCTCGCGGGTTCTTGCCTGCTGTCCTACCTCGCGCTCCGCCACGAACGGCGCGGCGCGGTCGCCGAGCTCTGGGCGGATCGCATCTTCCTGGCTGGCCTGGCGACCCTGATCGGATCGATCGTCGTGCTCGCGATCGGCAACCGCTGAATCGGGTGACGTCTTAACCCACAGCCCCTATCTGGGCCCTATGGCCACTCGCTTCGAAGCCCTGCCGCAACGGCGCGCGATCATCGATCGGCGCGGGTTGGCGGATGCGCTCACCGCGTTGGAAGGCGATGGCCCGGCGGCGTTGCGCGCCGCTGCGACGCCACTGCTGCGCGACGCGCTCGAAAAGGGGCGGACCGAAATCGCCCGCCGGCTGGCCGAACATCCCAGCCGGGGCGCGGAAATCGCCGCCTCTTACGCCTTCCTCACCGATCAGCTGCTCCGGCTCTGCTTCGATTTCACGCTCCAGCGCCTCTATCGCAACAACCATCCCACTGCCGGCGAGCGGCTCTGCCTGATCGCGGTCGGCGGCTATGGGCGCGGCGAGATGGCGCTCCATTCGGACATCGACATCGGCTTCATCACCCCATGGAAGCAGACCGGCTGGGTCGAACAGGTGATCGAATCGATCCTCTACATGCTGTGGGACCTCGGCCTGAAGGTCGGCCATTCGAGCCGCTCGCTCGACGATATGGTGCGCATGGCGAAGAGCGATCTTACGATCTGCACCGCCCTGCTCGAGGCGCGCTACGTATGGGGCGATCAGGCGCTGTACGACGAAGCCGCGGCGCGCTTCGACCGCGAGGTCCAGGCCGGCACCGCGCGCAGCTTCGTCACCGCCAAGCTGAAGGAACGCAACGATCGCCACGAACGGATGGGCGACAGCCGCTACGTCGTCGAACCCAATCTGAAGGAAGGGAAGGGGGGCTTACGCGATCTCCACGCGCTCTTCTGGATCGGCAAATATGTCTACAAGGTGCGTACGCCCGCCGAACTGGTCGAGAAAGGCCTGTTCAGCGCCGACGAATTTCGCCGTTTCCGCCGCGCCGAGAACTTCCTGTGGGCGGTGCGCTGCCACCTCCACATCCTCACCCGCCGCGCCGAGGATCGGCTGACGTTCGACGTCCAGGCCGAGATTGCGCACCGCATGCACTATGCCGAGCGCCCAGGCCGCAGCGCGGTCGAGCGCTTCATGCGCCATTATTTCCTGACCGCGAAGGAAGTCGGCGACCTGACCGGCGTGTTCCTGGCGCATCTCGATGAGGAATTCGCCGGGCGCGGCAGCCGGTTCGGCCTGCCCAGCCTGCGCCGGAAACCCCGTAAACTGGAGGGTTTTCTGCTCGATCGGGGCCGGTTGAAGGCCCCCGACGACACGTTTTTCGCCGAGGATCCGGTGCGTTTGATCCAGTTATTCTGGCTGGCGGACAAGCACGGGGTCGAAATTCACCCCCTCACCATGCGTCAGGCGGGCCGCGATTCGCGCCTGATCGACGGCAAAGTGCGCGAAGATGCGCGCGCCAACGGCCTGTTTCTCGACGTTCTGACGTCGCCGCGTAACCCCGAAATGGTGCTGCGCTGGGCCAACGAGGCGGGTGTTTTCGGCCGTTTCATGCCCGATTTCGGCCGCGTCGTCGCGCAGATGCAGTTCGATATGTACCATCATTACACGGTCGACGAGCATTCGCTGCGCGCGATCGGGCTGCTTTCGAAGATCGAAAAAGGCGAGCTGGAGGAGGACCATCCGCTCGCGTCGAAGATCTTCAAGCAGATCGTGCTGCGCCGTGCGCTCTATGTCTCGGTGCTGCTGCACGAT
>NZ_DATHFV010000180.1:0-3224 GCF_035317925.1 Sphingomonas sp. | reverse complement strand
GTCCGTATCCTCGCGATACCAGCTCGAAAGGGCGACCTTTATGCCCCGGTCGCGGCACTTGCCGATGAACTCGATCAGGCCCGGCAGAACCTTGATTGTGATGAGGCCCGGGCTGCCCCAGTCGTTGGTCGTCCAGGCCGGCACCAGCGTCCAGCTTTTGGTCGGGTCGGCGGCGAGAAGATGGGGGTAAGGATCGATCCGCACGGCATTGTAGCCGCGCTCCGCCAACCCATCGAGCGCGCGATCCCAGTCTTCATAGCCCGCGCCCGGCCAGCGCCGCTCGAGCCAGGAGAAATCCCACATCGCGATCGCGCGCGGCGCTTTGCCTTTCGGCTTTGGCGCCATGATCCGCGCCGATGTTTCGGGCGCCGCCAACGAGCCGGCGAGCCCCATCGCGCCCGCGAGGAATTGCTGTCGCGATAGGGTCATCGATCGAACCTCGCCGGCATTTCAGTGCAGCCAGACATAGAGAATCGTCACGGAGACGATCAAAGCGAGCGACCCCAGTCTGGGATCGCCCGCCCCGCGCAACGGCCCGCGCAGGAAATCGAGCGGCCGCTCCCACGCGAGACCGGCCAGATGCGCGCGATCCGGCGGCGCGGTCGCCAGGCTGACCGCGATGTAGATCGCGATGCACAAAGCGGTCAGCGCGGGGCCGACCAGCATGAACGGCACGCCGAGCCCTCGCACCGGATCGGTCACGAGCCCGGTGAAAGCCTGCCCCTGCGGCAGATCGATCATCGTCCGGCCGACGGACGGGAGATCCAACAGGAAATAGGCCACGCCGATCGCGGTGCCGATATACAAGGTCGCCATCGCACCGCGCGCATTGCCGCGCGGCCACATCACGCCGAGCACGAACACGGTCGTGACCGCTGGTGCGAAGGTCATCGGAATCTTGTTGATCGCCTCGAAGATCGTGCCGAACTGGTCGCCCTGCGTCGACCACGCCATCGCCATCAGCATGATGACGCCGGTCGCGATCCGGCCGATCAGGACCAGCTTCTTCTCCGACGTCTCCGGCCGCACGCGCCGTACGATATCGAGCGAGACGAGCGTCGCGCAGCTGTTGAGCGCGGCGGCCATGCAGCTCATCAAAGCGGCGGCCATGCACGCGGCGAGCAGGCCCTTGAGACCCACCGGGACGAGATAATTGATCAGCGCCGGCAACATCGTGTTGAAGTCCGGCGCGTTCGTGCCCGGAACCGTGCCGAGCGTCAGCACGCCGCGCTTCCACAAGACCGATCCGATGATGCCGGGAAGGACCATCAGGAACACCGGCGTTATCTTGAGGAAGCCGGCGAACAGCGCGCCGTTCTGACCCGCCTGGAGGTCACGCGCGCCAAGCACGCGCTGCACATGCGTCTGATCGGCGCACCAATACCAGATGCCGAGGATTGGGTAGCCGAGCAGCACGGCCAGCCACGAATAGCCGTTCAGCCGGCCTTGGGAATCGTGGATCGGCTGCAACATGCTGAGCTGGCCCGGATCGGCTGCGGCGTGCATCGCCTTCAGGCTGTGAACGCCCGCGCCCGGCAAGGCGTACAGGCCCAGAATCGTGACGAGCGTGGCACCGCCGAGCAGGAGACAGACCTGGATGCTCTCGGTCAGCACCACCGCGCGCAAACCACCCAGCGCCGTATAGACGACGGTGAACAGCGAAAGCGTGACGATGATCGGCAGCATCGGCACGCCGAGGAAGCTTTCGAACAGCTTCGCCGCCGCGAACAGGCTGATGCCGATGTGGACCAGCAGCGCGCCGAGCAGGCCGATCACCGCCAGAAACGTCCGGGCCGACGGCGCGTACCGGCGCTCCATATATTCGGGCAAAGTCTGGACGCCCGAACGGATATAAAAAGGCGCGAAGATGAGCGCGAGCAGGATGAGCGTGAACGACGCCATCCACTCGAAATTGCCGATCACAAGGCCATCCTTGGCGCCGCCGGCGGCGAGCCCGACGAGATGGAGCGTCGAGATATTCGACGTGAAGACGGCGGCGCCGACGGTGAACCAGCCGAGCGATCGGTTCGCCAGGAAATATTGCTGGGCGCTGCTGTTGCGGCGGTATCCCACGGCGATACCGAAGGCCGTGATGCCGATCAGGTAAGTGGCCATCACGACCACGTCGATCCAGGAAAGTGTCATCCCGCCCTCTTATAATTCTCAGGCAGCCCAGCCGCGCTCGATTTCCTCGAGACTGCGGCCCTTCGTCTCGGGCACCTTGCGCAGCACGAAGAAGAAACCGGCCGCGCAGATCATGGCATAAAGCCAGAAGGTGAAAGCGGGGCCGATTGCCGCGTTGAGCAGCGGAAAGGTATAGGTCAGCACAAAGCACGCCGCCCACAGCGCGGTGGTGCAGATCGCGACGCAGGCGCCGCGCGCCTCGTTCGGAAATATCTCCGACAGGATCACCCACGTGATCGGCGCCAGCGTCATCGCGTAGCAGCCGATCGCGGCGATAACGAGCACGAGCAAAGGCCAGCCCTGCTGATGCGTGAGGTAAAGCGCGCCCAGCACCGCGTACAAGGTCGCAAGCCCCGCGCAGCCGAACAGCATCAGCGGACGCCGCCCGACCCGCTCGACCGTGCCGATCGCCACGAACGTGAACAGGCACATCACCACGCCGGTGATCACGATGTTGAACAGGATGCTCGACAGCGTGTAGCCGGCCGCCGAAAAAACCTCCTGCGCGTAATTGAAGATCACGTTGATCCCGCACCATTGCTGAAGCACGGCGAGCACCACGCCGACCAGCAGGATCGGCCGCACCCGGCGCTCGCGCAGCGTCTTGAGCACGCTGGTGGCTGGGGCGGCTTCGAACGTCGCCCGCATCTCCACCGTCACCGCCTTGGCCTCCGCAACGCTGACGAACTTCGCCAGCACCGCAGTCGCGTCCCGCCAACGTTCTTTGCGCGCCAGCCAGCGCGGGCTTTCCGGAATGAACAGCGCACCGACGAAAAACACCGCAGCCGGCACGAACGCGGCCTGGAACATGTGGCGCCACGCCATCTGGCCGTTCCAGGACGCCGCGATCTCGGCGACGCTCGCATGGTCTGCGACCGGCCGGGCGATCAACCAGTTGACTGTTTGCGCCGCCAGGATGCCGATCACGATCGTGAGCTCGTTCAGACAAACCAGCTTGCCGCGCGCGTGGGCCGGGGCGATCTCCGCGATGTAAACCGGCGACAGGACCGAGGCCATGCCGATCGCCAGCCCGCCGGACA
>NZ_DATHFV010000179.1:0-28652 GCF_035317925.1 Sphingomonas sp. | reverse complement strand
GTGTCCGGCAGCGAGAGCGCGTAGGCCACCACGTCGTCCCAGCTCAGGCTCATCCCTGCCGCTCCTCGCGCAGTGTCTGCCAATAGGCCAGCCGCTCGGCGATCTTGGCCTCGAACCCGCGCGGTGTTGGCGTGTAGAAGGTCTGCGGGTTCATCTCTTCCGGCCAGTAATTGTCGCCCGAGAAGGCCTCGTCCGCGTCGTGATCGTAGGCATAATCCTTGCCGTAGCCGATCGTCTTCATCAGCTTGGTCGGCGCGTTGAGGATGTTCTTGGGCGGCATCAGCGAGCCGGTTTCCTTGGCCGAACGCCGCGCCGCGCCATAGGCCTTGTAACCGGCATTCGATTTGGGCGCGGTCGCGAGATAGACGAGCGCATTGGCGATCGCGAGCTCGCCTTCGGGCGACCCCAGGAAATCGTAGCTGTCCTTGGCCGCGAGGCATTGCACCAAGGCCTGCGGATCGGCGAGGCCGATATCCTCGCTCGCCATCCGGACCATCCGGCGCAGCAGGTAAAGCGGCTCCTCCCCCGCCACCAGCATGCGCGCGAGATAGTAAAGCGCGGCCTGCGGATCGGAGCCGCGCACCGCTTTATGGAGCGCGGAGATGAGGTTGTAATGGCCCTCGCGATCCTTGTCGTAAACCGCGACCCGGCGATGCAGCAAAGCGGCGAGGCCGGCGGGATCGAGCGGCTCGGGCAGGTTGATCGAGAACAAAGTCTCGGCCTGGTTAAGCAGGAAGCGGCCGTCGCCGTCGGCGGTGCCGATCAAAGCGGCGCGGGCATCAGCGTTGAGCGGCAGCGCGCGTTCCTCGACTGTTTCGGCGCGTGCGAGCAGCTTTTCGAGCGCGGGCGTATCGAGCCGGTTGAGGATCAGCACCTGGGCGCGCGACAGAAGCGCGGCGTTCAATTCAAACGAAGGATTTTCGGTGGTCGCGCCCACCAGCACAACCGTGCCGTCCTCGACATAAGGCAGGAAGCCGTCTTGCTGGGCGCGGTTGAAGCGATGGATCTCGTCCACGAATAGCAAAGTCCGTTGGCCGAGACGGGCATGTTCTCGTGCCTCGGCAAAGGTCTTCTTGAGATCGGCGACGCCCGAGAACACCGCCGAGATTCCGACGAAGCGCAGGCCGACCGCATCGGCCAGCAGCCGCGCGATGCTGGTCTTGCCGGTGCCGGGCGGCCCCCACAATATCATCGACGACAGGCGGCCGGCCGCGACCATGCGCCCGATCGCGCCTTCGGGGCCGGTCAGATGCTCCTGGCCGATCACCTCGTCGAGCGCGCGCGGCCTTATCCGGTCCGCGAGCGGCGCATCGGCGGACACCGCCTGCGCGGAATCGGGTAGCAAGTCGGCGGCGAAGAGGTCGGCCATGACCCGAATATAGGACGCGGAGACCGCCATATCCACGTCGCGCGGAAACAGTCTTGAAATGACTCAAGATATATCTTAGATATGAGTCGATGATACAGGAGTTTATCAAAATGCGATTTGGACATGGCTATGGCCGCTGGCTTGGCGGCGGTTTCGGACCCGGGGAGCGCGGCGAACATCATCGCGGCGGCTGGGGCCATCATGAGCGTGGCGGCGGACGCCGGCGCGTATTCGACGGCGGCGAGCTGCGGCTGGTGCTGCTGGCTTTGCTCGAGGAACAGCCGCGCCACGGCTACGATTTGATCCGCGAGATCGAGGAGCGGACCGGCGGCAGCTACGCGCCGAGCCCGGGCGTGGTCTATCCGACGCTGACCATGCTCGACGAAATGGGCATGATCGACGAGGTGAAGGAGGAAGGCGCGCGCAAGCGCTTCGCCATCACCGACGCCGGCCGCGCGCACCTCACCGAAAAGCGCGAGGAGGTCGACGCTCTGATCGAGCGGCTGTCGCGCATGGGCCAAGACGAAGGCCGCACCGGCGCCGCGCCGATCAAGCGCGCGATGATGGGGCTCGGTATGGCGCTGCGCGATACGATGATCGCATCGCGCGGCGGACGCGAGGACCTGGTCCACGACGTCGCCGCGATCCTCGACGAGGCCGCGCGCAAGATCGAGCGGCTCGAGAAATGACACGGCTGGCGGTGCTGCGGCGGCGTTTGGGCTTCGAGCCCACCGCCGTCGCGAACACGCTCTATCCAAGGATACCGGCTTTGACCGAAGTCTTCTCGACCGAAGCTGCCGTGCCGACCGCCAGCGGCAGCCGCTATCTGCAGCAGTTGTGCAAGCATTGGGCGCATAATCTGACGGTCGAGTTCACGCCCGAGCATGGCACCGTCGTCTTCCCGAAGGACGCGCGCGGGGCGGACCATCCCGGTGACGCGCTGGTGACGATGGACGCGCGCGGCGACGCGCTCGACGTGCGGATCGACGCGACCTCGCCCGAACAGCGCGATGGCCTCAAGGGCGCGGTTGCGCGCCATCTCGACCGCTTTGCCTTCCGCGAGGCGCCGCTGCCGTTCGACTGGCGGGACCTCTAGGCGGTCGCGAGACCCGACGGCGCGGCGCCGATCGTCGCTTCCTGCCCACGTGAATAGGTGCCGACGAACAGGCCGGCCGCCAGCACGTTATCCTCGAGCGCCTCGACCAGTTCGTCGCGGCCCGGATTGGGGCCGAGACTGGGCGTGTCGCGCAGCGCGAACAGCTGGAAGACATAATCGTGGCTGCCGTGGCCGGTCGGGGGATCGGGCGCGAGCCAGCCTTCGGTGAAGAAGCTGCTGCGGCCGACATCCGATCCATCCGCGCCGCCATCGCCATCGCGCGCGATCGCGCCCTCGGCCAGGCGGCGCGCGTCGGCGGGGATGTTCCACACCAATGCATGGACGAGCGGGTTGGGCGCGGGGGCGTCAGGATCCTCGACGATCAAGGCGAAGCTGGTCGTGCCCGCGGGCGGATCGCGCCAAACCAAAGGCGGCGACACGCCCTCCCCGTCCGCGGTGAAGCGTTCGGGCAGGCGGGCGCCATTGGCGAAGGCGGGGCTGGACAGTTCGAGGCTGCCCGTGCCGACGTCCAGATCATGGCTGACGATCACCAATTTGGAATGGCCCGCGCGGACGTTGCGCAGCAGTTCGCCGAGCCATTGGGGAACATGTTCGAGCATCGGGGAGCCTCCTTGCCGCTATAACGGCTGGAGGTTCGAGCCGGGTCCGAAGATCAGCCCAACCGGGCCAGCGCGGATAAACATCCAATTCCGGTCTGACCAAACTTTACGGGCTGCCCCACCGTGACTAGCCTTTTCCCAAACAGGGAGAGGGTCATGCGGTTAGCGATAATCATGGGCACGCTGGCGGCCTGCGCTGCGCCGGCCAGAGCGGCAGACATAAGCGCACTGCCGACGATCACGGTGGTCGGCGTGGGCGAGGTGAAGACCGATCCCGATATCGCCAACCTCGCTTTCTCCATTCGCGGCGAAGGAGCGAGTCCCGATGCGGCGACCCGCGGGCTGGTGGCCAAACAGAAAGCGATCATCAACGGGCTCGGCGTGCTTGGCGGCGGCCGGATGGAAATCCGGACCGGCGAGGTCAGGCTGGACGAAACGCGCGCCGCGGGGTGCGGCGGCGACGACGACGACAATCCGCGCCTTTCGACGGGCAAGTGCGCCGTGACCGGCTATCTCGCCAGCATCAGCGTTTCGGTGCGGATGGAGGCGGTCAAGAATGCGGGGACGGCGGTGGGGCTGGCCGCGAGGCTCGGCGCGAGCAATGCCCATGCGAGCGACTTCGATATCCTGAAGCATGACGATGCCGCCAGGCGCGCGGCGGCGGCCGCGTTGGCGGACGCGCATAACCGCGCGGAAGCGATCGCAAGCGCGGCGGGCGAGAAACTGGGCCCGGTCGTCAAGGTGACGGACGAGGCGGCGACCGCGTCCGACGGCGACGACATCATGGTGACCGGTGCGCGCGTGCCGGCTCCGGTAATGGTGATGCCGCCGCCGGTCGCGGTGGACATCCGGCCCGAGCCGATCTCGACCACGGCGCGGCTGACCGTGACCTACGCGATCGCGCGCTAGCCTTAGAGGCGCTTGCCCATCACCAGCATGTCGCTGCCCTCGTAGCCGAGCGCTGCGTAGAAGCCGGTGACGGCGTCGTTCTCGGCGCGGACCATCAGGCGGATCACACGCGTGCCCTGCGCGGCGAGCCAGTGTTCGGCGGCCTCGACCAACGCCCGGCCAAGGCCGGTGCCGCGCCGATCGTCGGCGACCGCGACATAATAGAGCCAGCCGCGATGGCCGTCATAGCCGGCCATGATCGTGCCGGTGAGGCGGGCGCCGTCGCGCGCGGCGAGGATCGTCGCGGTCGGACAGGCGAGCGCGGCAGCGATGTCCGCGTGCGGATCGTTCCAGGCGCGGACGAGGCCGGCTTCGGCCCATAAGGCCGCGGCGGCGGGGGCTTCGTCGGGCGCGAGGGGCCCGATTTCCGTCATCCCAGCCGCGCCAGCGCCGCTCTGAGCCGTTCGGCTTCGGCGGCCTTGGCGGCGTGGTCTTCGCGCGCCTTGGCGATCGCTTCGGGCTTGGCCTTCTCGACGAAGGCGGGGTTGCCCAGGCGGCCGGCGAGGCTGTCGCGTTCCTTTTCGGCGGCTTCGGCGCCCTTGGCCAAGCGGGCGCGTTCGGCGGCGAGGTCGATCACGTCGCCGAGGGGGAGCGCGAAGGTCGCTTCGTCGACCACCACCTGCGCGGCGCCGGGGCCCTCGAAGGCGGAGAGCTGGATCGATTCGAGGCGGGCGAGGCGGGTGAGGACGCCGTGCTGACGATCGAGGCGGGCGGCGGTTTCGTCGGAGACGCCGCTGGCGAAGAGATGGAGTTTCGCGCCGGGGGGCACGTTGAGCTCGCTGCGCGCGGCGCGGATCTCGCCGACCAGCTTGATCAGCCATTCGACCTCGGCATGTGCGGCGGGATCGATCGCGCGTGCGTCGGCCATCGGCCAGTGGCCGACGATCAGATCGTGCGGGCGATCGGCGAGCGCGTGCCACAGCTCTTCGGTGATGAAGGGCATGAAGGGGTGGAGCAGGACCAGGATCTGGTCGAGCACCCAGCCGGCGACGGCGCGGGTTTCCTGGGCTTCGGGGGTGTCCCCCTCCCGCTCGCGGGAGGGGTTAGGGGTGGGGATGGTTTCCTCACCACCTAGCGTCGAGAATGTGGCTGGTTCGGACTCCCCACCCCCGGCCCCTCCCGCAGGCGGGAGGGGAGAATTAGGTCCTCCCCCACCAAGTACGGGTTTGATCAGCTCCAGGTACCAGTCGCAGAAGCTGGCCCAGGTGAAGTGGTAGATGGTGTTGGCCATCTCGTCGTAGCGCAGATCGGCGATGGCGAGGTCGAGCGCCTGGATGGTCTTGATCGTCTCGCCGATGATCCAGCGGTTGACGGCGAGATCGGCCTTGGGCGGCTCCAGGGTGGACGATCCGCCGATGCCGTTCGACTGGGCGAAGCGGGCGGCGTTCCAGAGCTTGGTCGCGAAGTTGCGATAGCCCTCGACCCGCTTCTCATCGAGCTTGATGTCGCGGCCCTGGCTTTCCATCGCGGCGAGCGTGAAGCGCAAAGCGTCGGCGCCGTATTTGTCGATCAGGCCGAGCGGATCGACGGTGTTGCCCTTGGACTTGGACATCTTGGCGCCGTGCGCGTCGCGGACGAGGCCGTGGAGGTAGAGCGTCTTCCACGGCCGCTCGCCCATGAAGTGCAGCCCCTGCATCGCCATGCGCGCATCCCAGAAGAACAGGATGTCGAAGCCGGAGATGAGGATGTCGTTGGGGTAATGGCGGCGCAGCGTATCGCTCTGGTCGGGCCAGCCGAGCGTGCCGAACGGCCATAAGGCTGACGAGAACCAGGTGTCGAGGACGTCATTATCTCGCACCAGCTCGGTCTGAAGCAGCCCCTCAAGGGAAGGCGCCTTCGACAGGTAATGAGCGGTGCTTTCGTAGATCGCAAAGTCGTGCTGGTCGGGCGGATAATATGCGCGAGCTTGCTCGATTAGATCCTCGTGGTTCTTCGCCACGAAGACAATTGGCCGCACCGAATGCTCGTCAGGTTCGTCACCCTCGCGCGCAGGTCCATACCAAACCGGGATCTGGTGGCCCCACCAGAGCTGGCGGCTGACGCACCAGGGCTGGATGTTCTCGAGCCAGTTGTACCAGGTCTTCTTCCAGGTTTCGGGGACGACGCGGATGTCGCCGGAGCGGACGGCTTCGAGCGCGGGGCCGGCGAGCGTCTTGGCGTCGACATACCATTGGTCGGTCAGCCAGGGCTCGATCACCACGCCCGAACGATCGCCATAAGGGGTCTGGATCACGCGATCCTCGACCTTCTCCAGCGCGCCGGCCTCGTCGAGCAGTTTGACGATCAGGTCGCGCGCCTCGAACCGGTCCATGCCGAGCAGTTCGGCGGGGATGAGGCCGTCGGCGGTCTGCTGGATGCGGGCTTCGGCATCGAGCATGTTGAGCATCTCGGCCGGCTTGAAGCCCGCGCGCTTGCCGACCTCGAAATCGTTGAAGTCGTGGCCGGGAGTGATCTTGACCGCGCCCGAGCCGAGCTCCGGATCGGCGTGCTCGTCGGCGACGATGGGGATCAGGCGGCCGGTGATCGGCAGGCGGACCTGCTGGCCGATCAAGGCGGTGTAGCGCGCGTCTTCCGGGTTCACCGCGACTGCCATGTCGGCGAGCATGGTTTCGGGGCGCGTGGTCGCGACCGAGATCGTGCCGCTACCATCGGCGAGCGGATAGGTGAGGTGCCAGAACTGGCCGTTGCGCTCCCGGGTCTCGACCTCGAGATCGGAGATGGCGGTGCGGAAGTGGGGATCCCAATTGACCAGGCGCTTGTCGCGATAGAGCAGTTTCTGGCGGTAGAGCTCGACGAAAACGTGGAGCACGGCCTTCGAGAAGCCCGGATCCATCGTGAAGCGTTCGTTCGCCCAATCGCACGACGCGCCAAGGCGGCGGAGCTGGCGGGTGATCTGGCCGCCCGACTGCGCCTTCCATTCCCAGACATGTTCGATGAAGGCGTCGCGGCCCATATCCTGGCGCTTGAGGCCCTGGCTGGCGAGGTTGCGTTCGACCACCATCTGGGTCGCGATGCCGGCATGATCGGTGCCGACCACCCACAGGGCATCCTTCCCCTGAAGGCGCGCGTGGCGGATCAGGATATCCTGCAGCGTATTGTCGAGCGCGTGGCCGATGTGGAGCGAGCCGGTGACGTTGGGCGGCGGGATGACGATGGTGAAGGGTTCGGCCGTATCGCGCGCGGGGCGGAACTGGCCGGTGGTTTCCCAGTGCGCGTACCAGCGGGATTCGATGGCGGCGGGATCGAAGGTCTTGTCGATGGTCATGTCGCGAGCGGCTTTAGAGGGAGTGCGCCGCCGATGCGAGAGGGCAGCTCCACCGCAGAAAAAACAAAAAACCCCAAAAACGAACTAAAGGAATTGGTGCCAGATATGGGTGGCCGATCGCGCGCGGACGTCGTGGCGGGTCCGGCGATTCCGTTCCTTGCAATGAGAAAGAACGACGGGCCTGTACGCTTTATGCGTATATTTGTCAAGCCGAGGCGCATACGAAAAGGCCGCCGGTCTTGCGACCGACGGCCTTTCCTATTTCCGTATTCGGATCAGGCGAAGGCGATGCTGGTGCGCGGGCGGCGGCGCAGCGTTGCGCCGATCATGCCGAAGCCCATCAGCGCCAGGCCCCAGGTCGCGGGTTCGGGCACGTCCAGGACCGGCGCCGGCGGAACCGCGAGCGTGGCCGAAGCCGAATAAGGCGAACCGCCCGTGCTGTTGAAGGTCAGCGTCAGCGAGGTCTGCGTCGCGCTATAGCCGAGAAACGAGTCGATCGTGTCGCCCAGCAGGTAAAGCGAGAAGCTGCTCGAGATGCCCGGCGTGTTCGACCAATCGACCGTCTTCACGCTATCGACCGAGAACTGGAAGTTATGGCCGGTGCCATCGGCGAAGGTGAAGAAGTTGGCGATCGTCTGATCGATCGTGGTGCCTTCGTGGGTCGAGAAATTCAGGATGCCGTTGAGCGAACCCAGGCCGCCCGTGGCGCCCAAGAAACCACCGGTGCCGGTGATCTCGAACGTGGTGCCCGCGGTGGCGGTGAAGGTGTTCGGATTGGCGCCCAGATTGATCGTCGGATTGAAGAGACCGACGATGCTGACGGTGCCGTCGGGAATCTCCGTGGCCTGTGCCGGCGCGCAGGCCAAGCCGGCCGCTGCGATAATTCCGCAAGCAATATAGCGCGTTACCGTACCCATGATGATTCCCCAAAAACCAGAACTGACGATATGCTGCATAGCGGCATCAGACCGCAAATTGAACCCCTAAAGAAACGTTAATGGCGCCAATTTGCGACGAATCGAGGAGTCCACACTTCGGATTGTGCAATGCTGTTAGCGGCAGAGATAATAGATATCCCAAACTTTCGCCCGAACGTTTCACAATTCAAACTGTAACATTTATGAAATAACGAGATTTATCTCACTATATTTTAAGATCAGGGCGATTATTACTCCCGCATAGTCGAACAGCTCGATCAGCATAAGCTTACGAAGATATCGAGGCGGAAACGTTCGTCTTTTTGTGCACCTGCGGCATGGACGGGATATTCCGAATTTTTCGTTGGTTATCCGACAGATGAGCCTGCGGCAGCGCATCGACGAGCGCGCGGCCGATGCGGGACCATCGGATTTTTGGCGACGAGTCGCCCGCATCGTTCGTCCCTGAGGCGACTCGGGTGATTCACGACATGATGGTGACAGTGATCGCACTGGCGGCGGATGGGGGTGCTGGACGGGATCGGGCGGAGGGCCGCGAAAGCTGACAGTCTGCCTTGCCCGTCAGGACCGGACGAAATCGACGGCGATCCTGCGCCGCCGCATCGCCGCCCCCGCCAGCCCGAAGCCGACGACCATCATTGCCCAGCTTGCCGGCTCGGGCGCCATGCCGCCGCGCACGCTGTTATCCGCGAAAATGAACCCGGCGGCGATATTTCCATATTGGTCCAGATAGTAGAAACTTCCGCCATTGCCCTGCAATGCCCGGTCGGCGTCCGTGAGCTGGTAGGAAAATGGCGTTCGCGGATCGAGCGACGCGAACATCGTCCCCACCGACGACACCTGATCTTGAAAATAGGAGAGTCCGTCGTCGCTTGTGAGGTCCGCCGCGACGTTGGTCTGGCCGAACGCCGCAAAGGCGAGCGGATCGGTGTCCATGCGGAAGATCGAGGTATCATTCGACGCAGTGTAGGAAATGGTGTGACCATTGATGGTGAGGGCGGCAGTGCCTCCGCCCGCATAGTTGTAGGTGGCGCCCAGGCCGGGAGTCACACCCTCATAACCGGCGCCATCGTCCAGGCTCATGGTGAAGGTCAGGGTGTAATGGGCGCCGACCAGATTGGCGCCGGCCGCGCCGAACAGGCCGTCAACGTCGATATTGTATGTGGGATCCGAGGCGACCACGCCCTTATGAGTCTCGTACACATAAGCCGAGCCCGCCTGTGCGGCACCCGCCCCTGTCAGCCCCAAAACCGCCGCCGTCGCCAGCTTTGCGATGTTCCCGATCATTGCCCGTTCCCCCAAACGCGATTCGATTGACCGACGTCATACTCAACTTGCGGGACGGAAGGGAATATTGCGGCTGACGAGGTGGTGGCGTCCGCAGCGATGTGGGTCGCGTTGGCATCCCGAGCGTCACAAAGGCGCTTGTGTCAGTTTGTTATCTTGATACATATGTACCATGAAAGACGATCATGACGCGCGCACCATCGAGCGGGTGCAGACCGGGGTGCGGCTGGAGAAAAGCCTGCTGAAGGTGCTGAAGGCCGTCGCCGAACAGAAGGATATGAGCCTGGGCGATTTGCTGGAGGGGATCGTGCTGCACGCCTTTGCCGGGCAGGCGCCCTTTTCCGCCGAGACGCTGCGCGACATCGCAAAGTTCGGCGAGCTCTATGGCCTGACGCTGACGGCGGAAGACAGCCACCGTTTGAAGGAGCGGCCATGATGACGCCGACGCCGCCCCCGGCGATCGCCGCGCCCGCGCCGACGCAGGTGACCAACCAATTCCAGTTCCGGCTCGACGCGCCGCCGCCCAAGGTGGCGCCCTTGTTCGGCGCGGTGGCCGAGCGGGCGTGGGCGGGGCCGGAGTGGCAGCCCGACTTCGTCTATCCGCAGCCGGCCGCGGACGTGGAGGGGGCGGTGTTCACGCTGCGCCACGGCGCGCATGTGGCGACGTGGGTGAACACGCAGTTCGACCTGAAGAGCGGCCGGATGCGCTATGTGTATTTCGTGCCCGACGTGATGGTTACAGTGATCGCGGTAGCGCTGACGCCCGCAGCCGGGAACGGCACGACCGTGACGGTGACCTATCAGCGCACCGCGTTGCGGGCGGAGGCGAACGCCATGATCGCGGCGATGGGCGCGAAGGACGCCGCGAGCGGGCCGGAGTGGAAGGCGCAGATTGAGCGGAGTTGGGGGAGGTGAAGATAGACATGAGGCCCCGACCTCTCAATCACTCCAATTTGGCCGAAGTTGAACGGGATTATGATTTGAATAACGTGGTTTTTGGGACCGAAAGTATTTTATAGAATTTTACTGGGAGAAATATGCATAGAGCCTGGGGAGGCGTGTATGTCGCAAAAAACGCTGACACTTTATCTGGGCAAGTCCGACATACCAGCTTTTGAAGACGTCTTTACCGATGAAGCCAAGGGCAAACTAAACAGAAATACGACGAAGATCGTTGATGCGCCTGACTTTGGCGATGGTGCCCGCCTATTCGTGTTTGTCGGCGATAGCCACACACCAAAATGGCTCAACGATGTGCGCCGCCTCTTCGCTGTTCCTGACCATGTGGCCACCACCTCGGCCGCTGGTGTGCTGCTCTTCCGGTCATCCGATCGACTATTTGCCTCCACCTTCGCGCATGGCTGGATGTATCTCGACGAGCATTGCTTCGAAGGCGACTTCGGGCTCCGAGCCGCGATCAACGCCCTTGATGACAAGAAATTGAAACGCTTGGAACGCGCCAACCTCGGCGACGCCCTTCGAGCAGTAGCGCTTTCACCGTTTCAACGCGGCCTCACCTCGTTTGGTATGGATAATGCCTTGGATCTGGTCAGGAAGATCAGCGGCCGGACGCGCGATGACGCCTCAACCGATTCTATGACGGGCTCCCGTTCGCTCCGCGTGACCGGAGAATTTGGCCTTGAGGATCTGCCAGCGCTCGCCTCCGATGCGCTCGAATATTATGAATCTGATGCTTATCAGCAGACTGATTTTGCAATTCTGGACTCGGTGATGCCTGTAGCCGACCTCGAGCTCTCCGAGACGCTCGACGACCTAGCCGCTAACAGCATTCGTAATGGCGAGGATCGGTTTGAATTTGGCTTGCCTATTGGTTTCGACGACCAGGCCGTTTCGTACAAATTCGTTGGCCCCGGACATCGAGGCTCGCATCCCGATCTTCTGTTACGGCACTATATCGAAGCGATGGGAGACAGGCTCGCCGGCTTGACCGCCGAAACGCTTAAAGATCATAAAATTGTCGCGATATTCGATGACGATAACCGGCCAGATTCAAAGTGGTCGGTCAAATCCTCATTAGTAGGATCCATAGTCCACGATAATGAGCGATATGCAACGAATGAAGGCGATTGGTACCGCATTGAACAGCAATTCAAGGATGCAATCGAAGCCGCCTTCACCGATGTCCTTGAACCCTGGATAGTCGCGCCGGACCCGCTCAGGAAAATCTACAACGACCGGGGCGATGGCCACTACGAGGCCGAGGCCGAATACAATGCGCGCTTCGCGCAGGCAAACGGCTACGTTTTGCTCGACCGTGCTCTCATTCAAATCCCGGGCATCGACCGATCAGACTTTGAATCGTGCGACGTGCTCGACATTGCTGGCAAACGCTTCCTGCACGTTAAGAAAAGCTCGCGTCGATCGAGTGTGCTGAGCCACTTCTTCAAACAAGGCACGAATTCAGCACGGCATTTCAGTACGTTCGAGGCGGCTTGGATCAGGTTACGAGAACTGGTCGAGGCGCGCGCAGGACAAGAATGCGCCCATCTTCTCGACGCGGCCTGTGCTGATGATCGCCCTTGGAAAATCGAATTTCTTATCGCCGACACACCGAGACAGGCCGGTGGTTTCAATATCCCGTTCTTTAGCAAGGTCTCTCTGCGCGACGAGATCCGGACCCTGCGCGCCATGCGATATGAAACCTCGCTACGGTTTATCGAACTTCAGCCCGACTGATAAAGCGACAAGCCCGTGGCGCGTGTTTGGCCGGCGCACCGAGTGCCTACAGGATTAAGCGGCGCTATAGCGCCGGACCGAGAACGAGCCCGTGTCCCCCAGTTTGTTAAATCGAACATGATGACCCGGGTATCATTGCTGTGCCATAGCGCCTGCATGCTGGATACGAACGAGTTTGACCCGCTAGCTGTCGAAAACGTCGGTGTGACGCTCGCCGTGGAGCTCTTGGAGCGGCCGCTGCAAAAGATGCCGCCCGAAGCTTTCAATGGGGCTGGCGTGTACGCCCTTTATTACTCCGGCGATCACGATGCCTATGCCGCGCTACGGCATTTAGACGAGGGTCGCTTCAAGTACCCTATCTACATCGGCAAGGCGGCAGGTGAGAGCGCTAAGCAGGGATTCAGCCCCAACGGTAGCGGTGAGCGCAAACTCCACGGCCGCATCGGTGAACATGCACGCTCGATTCAGGCAGTTCAGAATTTAGAACTAGACGACTTTCGCTGTCGTTATCTCGTTCTGAACGACGCGTATATTTCGCTCGCTGAATCAGTCATGATTCGCATGTTCCGGCCTCCGTGGAATGGCATGAGCTTCGGAAGCAAAGTCGTCGGAAAAAACCGAATGACCGGCGAGCCCGGTTTATGGGACGCGCTCCATCCCGGTCGAGGTGGTCGGCCGGCTGGTTCCCAGCGCGCCGACCAGGCCGCTCAGTTGATCGCACGCCGCTCTGCAGAGCTAAGTCAGGACTTGGCTGACCCGACGCTGCTCCGAATGTACCAGCGCGTCATGAAGTTTGTTTGAGACAATTCCAAGCCGGACTTTCGGCGGCTTGGCCAAGCGATGGCATACACTCTCGAGTTTCACAACACCCGTGTCTGTGCCCGAATGGGTGAGCCAAAAGCTCCAAACATCGCGGTTGATGGCAGCCAAGGTTCCCATTACGTTCTCATCTTGATCTGGACTGCGATTCGCATTAGAACGATTCAATCCGCGGCGTTTAACCGCGGATTGAATCGGAGCATTATTCGGTGGGCTTGGATGGCGCGGATGCGAGACGGGTAACCACTACGCTTTCAACCACACGCAAAGCGCAGCTTGAGCGACTAGCTCGACGCGAAGGCGTGAAGGAAGCTTGGATCGTTCGTCGCGCTCTGGAAAAATATTTGGACAAGGTTGGCGACGGCTCTGTCGTCGAGGCGGAAGGGGAGCGGTAGCATGCGCGGAGCTGAGCTTTTCGCCGGTTGTGGCGGCCTCGCCTTAGGAATGTCCCGTGCAGGGTTTGAACACGTCGTTATGGCTGAGTTCAACGACGATGCCGTGGCAACCGTTCTTCACAATAAGAACCGGAACATCGACCACGTTTCCAGTTGGCCAATGCAGCTGACGGACGTTCGTCAAATCGACTGGAAAAAATACTCCGGTCAGGTGGAAATGATCTCAGGAGGCCCTCCGTGCCAGCCGTTTGGTATTGGAGGCAAAAAACGCGGTCATGAAGACGCGCGTGATATGTGGCCAGAGGCTGTTAGGGCCGTATCGGAAACGCAGCCTGACGCTTTCTTATTTGAGAATGTCCGTAATCTGGCTGGACCTCGATTTGCCTCATATCTCGAATGGATCAAGAATTGCCTGCGCCATCCGGCTGACAAGCGCAGGATGGATGAAGACTTTGCCGCACACAGCGAACGCCTACGCCTGTCACAAAAGCCTGCTTCTTATGAGGTAATATCCCAGGTCGTGAATGCGGCCGATTTTGGCGCCTCCCAAATTAGGTTTCGTGTCCTGATATTTGGCCTGGCCGCCAAATTGGAAACGCAGCCGAAACCAATGGAGCGGACCCACAGTCGTGAGAGATTGATTTGGGATCAATTTGTCACCGGCGCATATTGGCGCCGACACGGCCTCACCCCCAAACCGCCTTCGCCACGTGATAGAGCTCTAGCTGACGCGCTTCTCATAAAGGGCGTAATTCCGCCTGAGAAACCGTGGGTGACGGTACGAGATGCGCTGGCCGGACTCGGTGATCCAACCGGATCTGACAATCACGTGTTTCAATCAGGAGCTCGCGTTTACAAGGGGCACACCGGTAGTCTCTTGGATCAGCCAGCGAAAGCGCTGAAGGCCGGGGATCATGGAGTGCCGGGCGGAGAGAATATGATGATCCGCGATAATGGTTCGGTGCGCTATTTCACCTTGCGAGAAGCGGCCAGGCTTGTTGGGTTGCCTGATAAATATGCCTTTCCAACTTCCTGGTCGGAAAGCATGCGCCAACTTGGCAATGCGGTGCCAGCGCAACTCGGAGAGGCTGCGGGGCGTTGGGTTCGCGGCACAGTTCTTGAGGCGCGGGAGCGTATCGACCGCAGGGCTGTCGCTTGATCGAGGCCGAACTAGCCGGCCGGCAAATTTTCGCCGACTAAAGAGGCTGCCGCAGGTCCCATGATGGTGAAGCTCGCGGCAAAGAGGTTCAATGTTGACCCAGCTCGCAGTGCCCAGATGGCGCGCGTTCGATCAAAACACACTAAACCCGAGCTGCGTGTGCGGAGAGCGTTGCACGCCGCAGGCCTTCGCTTCAGGCTGCATCGGAAGGATTTACCTGGGAAGCCGGATATCATTCTTCCTTCGCGTCGCATCGCGATCTTCGTACATGGGTGCTTCTGGCATCGGCATCCCGACACCGCTTGCAAGCTCGCGCGTATGCCCAAGTCACGCATAGACTTCTGGGGACCCAAGCTCGCGAGCAATCGGGAGCGAGACATCCAAAAGGAGCAGGCTCTGACCGCCGCCGGCTGGAATGTCTTTACTATTTGGGAGTGCGAGTTGGCGGTCCCAGGGAAGCTAGATGATCTCGTCGAGACATGCCTTACGTTGCCCCGGTTCGACGCCGAGCCCATCTAGGCCCCCATTCCACCAACGGCCCGCTTCGCACCCACGAACGGCACCCCCCGCCTCTGGCCGCTGCCGTCCATAGGGGTATGAAGGGCCGCATGGAGGAAGGATCACCCCACCGCCGCGGCCTGGGCGACTGGGCGATTCCGGTGATCGCCTTGTTCTGGGTGGCGGAATATCTGATCGTCACGACGGTCGATCATCTGGCGTCGGCGACCGCGATATTGTTCCTGCCGCGCGCGCTGATCTGCGTGTCGGGGCTGGTGCTGTCGCTGGCGATCACGCGGATGCGGGGGCGATCGGCGGCGGGGTGGCGGATCATCGCGCTGCCGGCGTTCGCGTTGCTGGGCGCTTTCCTGCAGACGAGCGTGGATTACGGCATCTTCCGCCTGTTCGCACCCGAGATGCGGCCGCGGATCGACGGCACGATCTATCTGGCCGACACGATCCACTGGTTCTGGATCTATGCCGCCCAATTGGGGATCGTGTTCTCCCTGGATTACAGCCGGGCGGTGGCGGATCATGAGCGGCGGATCGCGGTGCTCGACCGGCTGGCGCACCAGGCGCAGCTGCGCGCGCTCCGATACCAATTGAACCCGCATTTCATGTTCAACACGCTCAATTCGATCGCGACCCTGGTGCGGCGCGGCGATGCCGAGACGGCGGAAGGAATGATCGAGGACCTCGCCGATTTCCTGCGCGCGACGTTGGCGGTGGCGCCGAACGAGGATATCGCCCTGTCGCGCGAGCTGGAGCTGCAGGCCTTGTACCTGGCGATCGAGACCAAGCGCTTTCCCGGCCGGCTGCGGGTGGAGATGGACGTGAGCCCCGAGAGCGCGCGGGCTTTGGTGCCGAGCCTGATCACGCAACCGCTGACCGAGAATGTGATCCGCCATGCGGTGGCGGGCAGCCGGGCGAGCGTGCTGTTGAGCATCCTGGCGCGGCGGGTGGAGGATCAATTGCATCTGACGATCGCCAACAGCTCGCCCGATCGGGGGACGGACGCGAAGGGCATGAATGTCGGGCTGACCAATGTCGCGGAGCGGCTGCGGGTGCGGTTCGACGGGGAATGTTCCTTTTCCGCCGGGCTGCAGCCGGACGGGGGGTTTGCCGCCGAAATCCATCTGCCGTTCGTGGTGGCGCGATGACGCTGCGGGCGCTGGTGGTCGACGACGAGCCGCTCGCGATCGAGCGGATGCTGTCGCTGCTGGCGCGCATCCCCGAGGTCGATGTCGCGGCGACGGCGGAGACGGGCGACGAGGCGCTGGCGGCGGTGGCGGCGGGCGGGATCGACCTGCTGTTCCTCGACGTGGAGATGCCGCAGCTCGACGGGTTCGACCTGATCGAGCAATTGATGCGGCGGGGTGGATCGATGCCGCATATCGTGCTGGTGACCGCGCACGAGGCGCATGCGCCGATGGCGTTCGATTGCGGGGTGCTCGATTTCCTGACCAAGCCGGTGCGGCTGGGGCGGCTGGAGACGGCGGTGGCGCGCGCGGCGCACGCGATGCACCAAAGTTATGCGGCGGGGCAGCTGAGCCAGGTATCGGAACAGCTCGACACGCTGCGGCGGACGTTCGACCGGCGGACGTCGGATTATCTGTGGGTGCAACGGCGCGGGGAATCGATCCGGATCGATTTGGCCGAGATCATACGGGTGCAGGCGGAGGGCGAATATATCCGCCTGTTCGTGGACGGCGCGGATTACCTGCACCGGGAATCCCTGACCGCGATGCTGGCGCGGCTGGACGAGGACAAGTTCGTGCGGATCCACCGATCGAGCGCGATCGACCGCGACGCGATCGTCAGCGTGCGGCGGCGGACGACGGGCAATTATCAGGTGACGCTGCGCGACGGGGCGGTGCTGCCGGTCGGGCGGACCTATCGCCAGGCGGTGCGCGCGTTGGTGGCCGAGCGCGGAGAGCCCTCTCCCTCGAGGGAGAGGGTTGGGTGAGGGTGGCCTGACTTCGAGGTCAAGCGCTCGCCTGCGGCTCGCTCCCCCTCACCCAACCCTCTCCCCGCCGGGGAGAGGGCATTTTACGGGCGGTTGGCAGCGCCAAACGGGCCGTTCGCGATTGCGGCCCTCTGCGCCCGCGCAAAAATCGGCAATCCGGGATCGATGAGCGGGAAAATCATGCGCGGGCTGGCGGCCGGCTTGCTGGCGCTGCTGGCGGCGGGCGCGGCGTGGGGCGATGTCGGCCTGACGCCGCTCGGCGGCGATGCGGCGTTGCTGGCGGGATCGAGCTGCAACGTGGTGGTGGTGCGGAGCGACGCGGGGCTGCTGCTGATCGATGACCAGCGCGCGCGGGATTATGCCGAGACGCGCGGGCTGCTCGATGCGAACTATCATCTGCCGGTGACGGAGGTGATCAACACGCACTGGCATCTGGACCATGCCGGCGGCAACGAGGCGTTCGCCACGGCGGGGGCGACGATCGTCGCGCAGGACAATGTCCGCGCGCGGCTGAGCCAGCCGCAATATATGACCGCTTATGCCAGGCTGATCCCGGCATCGGCGGCGATCGCCTGGCCGGGCAAGACCTATCGCGACGGGCTGACGATCCGGTTCGGGCAGGAGGAAGTGCGGCTGGTCCATATCGCCAACGCGCATACCGACGGCGACACGTTGGTGAAGCTGGAGCGGGCCAATGTGCTGCATATGGGCGACGTGTATTTCAACGGGCTCTATCCGTTCATCGATTTGAGCAGCGGGGGCAGCATCCAGGGGATGATCCGCGCGGTCGAGGCGGGGCTGCGGTTGAGCGATGCGAACACCCGGATCGTGCCGGGGCATGGCGCGGTCGCGCGCCGGGCGGAGCTTATGGCGTATCGCGACATGCTGGTGGCGGTCGACCGGGACGTGCGCGGGCAGATATCGCGCGGGCACGATCTGGCGACGATCCTCGCGAGCCATCCGGCGACGGGGTACGCGCTGGAGGGCGACGCGGACCGGATGGTGGCGGCGATCTATGCCAACCACACGTTGCCGGGCGGCGCGGCGCCGGTGCCGGCCGAACCATGACGGAGGCTTCACGGCGGATGGTGCTGAGCGGCGGGCTCGCGCTGGCCGGGCTGTCGACCGCGCTGGAGGCGGCGACCGAGGCGCGGGTGCGGGGTGTGGCATTCGACGCCTTCACCTTGTTCGATCCGCGATCGATCGCGCGGCGGACGATCGAACTGGTGCCGGACAAAGGCGAGCAACTGGCGGCCGCATGGCAGGCCAAGTTGTTCGCTTCGACCTGGCTCATGGCCACGGCGGGGCAATATGAGAGTTTCACGACGCTGGCCGATGCGGCGTTGCGGTTCGCGGCGAAATCGATGGGCGTGCCGCTGAGCGACGCGATGCGGGCCGAACTGGTGGCGGGTTATGGCGAGATGGATCTGTGGCCCGACGTGGCGGCGACGCTCGAGCGGCTGCGCGGCGCGGGGGTGCGGCTGGTGGTGCTGTCGAATTTGGGCGCGGGTTTGCTGATCGGCTCGCTGCGGCGCACGTTTATTCTCAGGCATTTCGACGCGGTGCTGAGCACGGACAAGGTGCGGCGGTTCAAACCATCACCGGCGGCGTACCGGATGGCGACGGGCGCGCTGAGCCTGCCGGCGGACCGAATCGGGTTCGCGGCCTTCGCCGGGTGGGATGCGGCGGGCGCGGGGTGGTTCGGGTATCCGACGGCGTGGATCAATCGGCTGGGGGCGCCGGCGGAGACGGTTGGGCCGGAGCCTTTGGTGACGAGCCGGGATTTGAGCGGGGTGCTGACGCTGGCGGGGTTGGGTTAGGGCACCGCACGGGCGACAAAAGTCGTGTGGAACAGCTGGAGTTCGCCCGGATCGAGATCGGACACCGCCCAATATTCGAGGCCGCCTTTGGTCCAGCGGACGAGGCTGTAGCCTTCGAGCCGCCTGGTCTCGCCGAACGGCAGCGACAGCGTGCCGGCGGGGCGGACGAACAGGTTGATCGTGTGGAGGCGGCGGCGATAGACGATCGCGGCGACCGCGTGATCGTCGATATAATCGAGCCGGCCGCCGACCAACGGAAAGCCTTCGTCGGCGAGCTCGGGCACGGGCGGGGCGAAATCGATCTTGCCGTTGAACCAGGGCTTCACGACGTGGCGGTTGGAGGTCGGGATATCGGTCAGGTGGCCGACCATCAGCGAGCGGATGTGGCTCTGGACGAGCTGATCCTCGGTGCCGGTATGGGTGAGCTGCGGCATCGCGATCATCAGCGCGAGGCTGGCGGCGATGCCGACCATCGCGCCCGAGGCCCAGCGGCCGTTCCAGACGTGCGCGGCGATCGCGCCGCCGCCGGCCAGTGCGTAGGGTGCGCGGGGCGGTGGTGGGGCGGATCGGCGCGGGGCGCTGGATGTGGGCGTCGCGGCGGCATCGAGCGCGGCGTCGATGCGGTTGCGCAAGGCCTGCGGCGCGCGGTGGGTGAGCGCGTCGTCGCGCAGCACTTCGCGCATCGCCTCGATCAAAGCGAGTTCGGCGCGGCAATCGGCGCAGGTCTTGAGATGGGCCTCGATCGCGAGCGTGTTGGCGGCGTCGAGTTCGCCGTCGGCGAGGCCGTGGATCAGCAGCAGTTTGTCGGGACACGCGCTCATGACCGGGCCTCCCTGGACGCACCCGGTTCGGGCATCAACATCTGGCCCAGCATCTGCCGCGCGCGGGCGAGGCGCGACATGACCGTCCCGATCGGCACGTTGGTGATGGCGGCGATATCCTTGTAGGCGAGCTCCTCCATCTCGCGCAGCACGATCGCCTCGCGGAAGGGCTCGGGCAGTTGCTCGATCGTGTGGCGCAGCATCGCGGCCTCGCGCCGGCCGGCGACGATGGTTTCGGGATTCTGCGCATCGGCCGGGTCGGCGAGCGCGACCATGTCCGCCTCGGTCATCGCGACCGCGCGATTCGGGCCGACCGAATTCAGGAAGCAGTTGCGGACGATCGCGAGCAGCCACGCCTTGCTGTTGTCGCCGCGCCAGGTGTCGAAGCCGCGGAAGGCGCGCAGGAACGCGTCCTGGACGATATCCTCGGCCGCGGTGGCATCGCGGGTGAGATAGCGCGCGAGCGAATAGGCGGCGTCCATGTGCGGCAGCATGATCTGGCGGAATTGCTCCGCCCGATCGCGCGCCGCCTCGTCCGCGCGGCCGTCGCGCCGCGCGGAGAAGACCAGATGCGGTCTGAAGAGACTGCGGCCGCTCATTCGTAGGTGCCCTAGCCCGCCTTGACGATGATCTTGCCGGTCATGTGCGGATGAAGCGAGCAGAAATAGGCGTAATCGCCGGGTTTGGTGAAGGTGAAAGAATAAGAGTCGTCCGAATCCAGAGCGGCGGAGCGGAAGCCCTTGTCGTCGGCGACGACGGTGTGGGGGTCCTCGTCCGCGTTGGTCCAGGTGACGGTGGTGCCGGGAGCGACGGTGACGACCTGGGGCACGAACGCGAAACCCTTGATCGCGACCGACACCTTGGCCGGGGCGGCGGCGAGGGCCTGGCCGGCGAGGATGCCGGCCATCGGGGTGGACAGAGCGAGCAGGAACGCAACGCTACGGACGCTTGGGGAAGACAATGACATTGGGAACTCCGAAAAGGTTGGGAAGTGGAAAGGCTCAGGCGAGCGAGCTGTCGATCAGCGCGATCGGCGCGTTGCCGCGCGTGAAAGTCGCGCTGCGGATGCCGAGCATCGAGGGCAGCTGCTCCGTCGGCACCTTGAGCGGTCCAGGCGACGGAGCAGCACCCGGCGCCGGCTGGGGGTAGGCCGTGGAACGCGCCGAGTGGAATGAGATGTTGCCGTCCACCTTCTGCAATATCTGGTGGATATGGCCGTTGAGGACGGTGACCGAACCGAAGCGGCGGAGGAAACCGAGCGCCTGCGCGCTGTCGTCGGTGCCCCAACCCCATTCCTCATAGACGGTCCACAACGGGATGTGGGCGAAGACCACGATCGGCGTGCTCGACGACAGGCCGGCGAGGTCCTTCTTCAGCCAGGCGAGCTGATCGTCGCCGATATGGGCCATGCCGCCGGGCTTGAGATTGGCGACATTGTTGAGCGCGACGAAGTGCACGCCGTTGTGATCGAAGCTGTACCAGCCGGTGCCGAGCGTCCCCTTGCCGTAGTGCGCGAGGAAGGCCTTGCCGCCGCCCTCGTCGAGGAAATCATGCTCGCCCGGCACGTAGAAAATCGGCGTGCCGAGATCGCTGAGGATCGCCTTGGCATCGTCGAACTGCTCGTCCTTGGAGAGGTGCGTGATGTCGCCGGTGTGGAGGATCAGATCGGGCTTTTGCGGCAGCGCCTTGATCTTCGCGACCGCTTCCAGCGCGGTGGCACGCGTGTTGGGATTGGCGGGCTTGTCGAAACCGAGATGCGTGTCGCTGATCTGGAGGAAGGTGAAGGGCTTGGTCTTGCCCATGATCGGCCGGGCGGCGAGCGCCGCGTCGAGGCTGATCGAAGAGGTGACGCCGCCCGCCATCGTGTAGAGCGCGGCGGTGCCGGCCCAGCCCGCGCAACGCGTGAGCAGGCCGCGCCGGCTGAGGGCGGATTCGTCCAGATCGTGGTCGTGATGATCGTGCATCGTGCGAGTCCCGTTTCGGTGAGGTTCGGGGTGCAAGACCGGCGCGCCGCGCGATCTATTCCCGGACGGGCGAAATATTTTTCGCACGGGCCGGGAGCATCGCGCGCAGGACGTTGTCGCGCATCAGAAAATGGTGGGCGAGCGCGGCGAGCGCGTGGAGGCCGATCAGGATGAGCAACGCCCAGGCGCCGCGTTCGTGGAGGTCATGCACGGCGTGGCCGAACGCCTTGTCCTTCGCCATCAGGACCGGGATGTTGGCGCCGAGCAGGGCGAAGGGCTTGCCGTGGGCGATGCTCTGCAGGAAGCCGGTGAGCGGCTGGAGCAGCAGCAAGGCGTAGAGCGCGGCTTCGTTGGCGCGGGCGATGAGGTGCTGGAGGGGGCCGACGGTGGCGGGCAGTTTGGGCGTGCGCGCCATGCCGAACTTCCACAGCAAACGGATCAGGGTGAGGAGCCACAGCGCGCCGCCGAGCGAGCGGTGGGCGTACAACAGGGTGGCGGCGGTGTCCCCGTCGCTCGCGAAGGCGCGCATCCAGGCGGTGGCGAAGAGGCCGACGATCAGCAGCAGGGTCGCCCAGTGGATCGCCATGCTGACGCCGTCGAAACGGTCGGGGCGCGTATCCTCATGCCAGAGGCTGGTGGTGGTATCGGTCATGTTTGCGTCTCCGAAATCCGCACAGACACGGAGACGCGGCGTTTTATTCCCGAATTATTTGTCGGGCGCGTTCTTGACCCGCCGATCGAGGAAATCCTCGATCGTCTTCCAGCGATGGAGCGAGGCGCGGGTGTTGAAGCCGTGGGTCTGGCCGGGATAGGCCATCATTTCGAACCTGGCGCCGGCCTGCTGGAGCGCGCCGTACATGACGGTGCTGTTTTCGAACACGACATTGTCGTCGGCCATGCCGTGCAGCATCAGCAACGGATCGCTGATCTTGGCGGCGTCGGCGATCGTGTCCGACGCGGTGTAAGGCGGCATGCCGAGATAGCGTTCGGTGTAGGCGGTGTCGTAGAATTCCCACTTCGTCACCGGCGCTCCTGCGATGCCGGCGGCGTAGAGGCCAGGATTGGCCTGCAGCATCTTGAGCGTCATGTAGCCGCCATAGGACCAGCCGAAGGTCGCGATCCTTTTGGGATCGACGAAGGGCTGGGTTTGCAGCCAGCGCGCGCCCGCCGCCTGATCGGCGACCTCCACGCCCCCCATCGCGTGATAGAGCGGCGCTTCGAAGGCGTGACCGCGATTGGCCGAGCCGCGATTGTCGATCGCGAAGTAGATCCAGCCCTTGCTCACCCAATATTGCGGCAGGGCGCCCATCCAGGAACGCTTGACCTGCTGCAGATGCGGGCCGCCATAATGTTCGAAGAAGACCGGGTAATGCTTGCCCGGCTCGAGCGGCGGCGTGATCATCTCATAATGGAGCGTGGCACCGTCGGCGGTCTGGATCGTGCCGTAGGTGACCGGGCGGTGCATCGCCAGATAAGGCGCGTAGGGATGCGACGCGTCGAGCTTGTTCTCCGCGATCCAGGCGATGCGCTTGCCGGCGGCGTCGGCGAGATAGACCTGGCTAGGCTGGGTCGGCGACGAGCGGGTGACGAGCAGGCGGGTGCCGGCGCCATCCATCTCGGCTTCGTTCCAATAGCCGCGTTCGGTCAGCCGCCTGGGCTCGCCCGGGTGGAGATAGTCGACCGCGTAGACCTGGCTTTCGAGCAGATCGTCCTTGTTGGCGGCGAAGAACAGGCGGTGGCTTTTCTCGTCGACGCCGATCAGCCCGGTCGGGTGGGATTGGGCGTCGGTTTCCAGCGTCCAGTCGCCATGGGTGAGCTGGGTCCATTTACCGCTGACGAAGCGGTAGAGATGCTTGCTGCCTGAGCGTTCGGAGCCCCAGATCAGGCTGCCGTCGCGCAAGGCACGGAAATCGTAATTGAGATTGACCCAGGTCGGCGACGTCTCGCTGAGCAGGACGTGCGACGCGCCGGTGGCGGGATCTGCGGCGAGCAGATCGAGCGTCTTTTGGTCACGGCTGAGGCGCTGGACGTAGAGCGTGCGCCCGTCGGGCGCCCAATTGACGCGCGCGAGATAGATGTCGGCGCTTGGGCCGAGATCGACCTTGACCCGGCTGCCGCCGTCGGGCGCGACGACATAGAGCGAGACCGCGACATTGGGGGTGCCGGCGGCGGGGTAACGTTGCTCGAAGGTGCGGGTGCCGTCGGTGCCGATCGCGGCGCGGGTGACGATCTTGACCTGGGCCTCGTCATAGCATTCGACCGCGACCGCCTTGTCGCCCGGCGCCCACCAATGACCGGTGAAGCGGTCCATTTCCTCCTGCGCGACGAATTCGGCGGTGCCGCAGGTGATCGTACCGCTGCCGTCTTTGGTGAGCTGACGTTCGGCCCCGGTGGCAAGGTCGTTCGCGAACAGATTCTGGTCGCGCACGAAGCTCACATAATGGCCGCCGCGCGAGACATGGGCGTCGATCTCGGACTGGGGCGTGTCGGTCAGGCGGCGGACCTTGCCGTCGAGGCCGGCGAGGTAGAGGTCGCCGTCGATCGGGACGAGGACCGACTTGCCGTCGGGCGCCCATTCATAGTCGACGATGCCTTTGGTGCCGCCGACGCGCGCGCGTTCGCGGCGCATCTTCTCGGCCTCGGAGATTTCGCCGCCGGAGCCGATCTTCGCGCTGTCGACCAGCATGCGGGCCTGCCCCGTTTTGGTGTCGATCCCCCACAGATCGTAGCGGTCGCGATCGTCGGGGCGGTTGCGCAGCAGGGTCGCGAGGCTGCCGTCAGGGGACAGGCGCACCTTGCGTGGCGCGGGACCGTCGAGCGAGGGGCTGGCGAAGATGCGCTCCAGCGTGAGCTGTTCGGCGGCGGCGGGCGCCACGACGAAGGTGAGCGCGAGGGCGGCGAGCATGGGCTTGAGCATAAGGTGGTTATGCCTGCGCGGGCGGGAATGGGAAGCCTCCTCCGTCATGCCGGACTTGTTCCGGCATCCACCCGGAGGCAGACGGCTCGCCGCGGGGTGGACCCCGGAACAAGTCCGGGGTGACGAAAGGCAAAAGAAAGGGCCGCCCCGGTTTCCCGGAGCGGCCCTCTATCTTTCAGCCGTGGCGAAGGCTCAGCCCTCGGCGACTTCGGTCGGGCGGTTGTCGCGGCGCTCGGCTATACGCGCCGACTTGCCGGTGCGGCCGCGCAGATAATAGAGCTTGGCGCGACGGACGACGCCCTTGCGGACGACCTCGATCGAATCGATGTTCGGCGAATAAAGCGGGAAGACGCGCTCGACGCCCTCGCCGAACGAAATCTTGCGGACGGTGAAGCTGCTGCCCATGCCCTTGTTGGAGCGGGCGATGCAGACACCCTCGTAATTCTGGACGCGGGCGCGTTCGCCTTCGACCACCTTCACGCCGACCTTGAGCGTATCGCCCGGGCGGAATTCGGGAATCGCGCGCTTTGCGGTCAGCGCCGCGATCTGCTCGGCTTCGAGCGTCTGGATGAGGTTCATCTCATTCTTCCTTCTTTTGCCGCGCGCCAGAGGGAGACTGAACCCGCGCGCCGACATGGCGCTCCCAAAGGTCCGGTCTCCGTGACCGTGTATCGATCTCGGCCTGTGACTTTCGCCACGCCGCTATCTTCGCATGATCCCCCGATCGCAGCACTTCGGGGATCGTGCGCCCTTCCCATTCAGCAGGTCGGGTATAATGCGGATATTCGAGGAGGCCGCTTTCGAAGCTCTCCTCATCTCCGCTCGAAGGCGCGCCCATTACGCCGGGAAGCAGCCGAACGCAAGCATCGAGCAGGACGAGCGCCCCGAGCTCGCCGCCGGAGAGGACATAGTCGCCGATCGAGACGGGTTCGATGGCGCGCGCCTCGAACAGGCGTTCGTCGATCCCCTCGAAGCGGCCGCACAGGATGGCGACGCCCGGACCGGCGGCAAGTGCGCGCACGCGATCCTGGGTGAGCGGCTTGCCGCGCGGCGTCATCGCCAGCAACGGCATGTTTTCGGGCACCGCGGCGTCGATCGCGGCGGCGAGTACGTCGGCGCGCATCACCATGCCGGCGCCGCCGCCCGCAGGGGTATCGTCGACCGAGCGATGCTTGTCGGTGGCGAAGTCGCGGATCTGGACCGCGTCGCACGACCATTTGCCCTCGGCGAGCGCGCGGCCGGCGAGGCTGATGCCCAACGGGCCGGGGAACATCTCCGGATAGAGGGTGAGGATTTTGGCGGCGAAGGTCATTCTGTATCCGTTGGCTCAGACCAGAAGCCCTGATCGATCACCTTCGCAATATGCCGCACCGTCAAACGCTCGTCGCCTCCGTTAGGTGGCGGTATTACCGGCTCGCCGCGGGAGCGAACGATCAACCTCCATAAAAGCCAGAAGGGCAGCATCAAACATCCGCAGCCACGGAACGAGGCACGCTGATCCGAGAACCGTAGCCATGGTATTTCGTGGACGATCTCCCCGAATTCCTGATGCATGTCATGGGCAAAATCATCGATGTCGATGCCGTCGATTCGGGCATCGTGCGACATCGACGTATCGGGCGTTATCTCATCGAAACCCAGCGCGCGCTGCGGCGATGTCATGATCGTCGCAACCCTTGCCTCCGTTTCGGTGAGGGCGGCGCTCATTCGTTAGTCGCCCACGCTGTTTGCAATGCGCGCGGCAAGCCAGGCGACGACGATACCGAGCACCGGCATCAGGAAGAACAAAAGCCACCAGTCGCGCACGAGACTTTGCTCGCCGCTCGCGAGCAGCGCACCGACCAGCAGTACGGGCACGAGCAGCACCAGCAAAGCGCGCGTGATGCGGAGCGCGCCCGGGGCGAGCTTCTTCCGCTCCGCACCGACGACGCCATAGGCGATCAGCACGAGATAGACGGTCAGGATCAGCAGCATCAAAGTGCCGAGCGTCATGCGGGTTGCTCCATGCGGCCGGTGCGCAGGCCGAGCGCCCAATCGGGCCGGCCGTCGCGATCCGCCTTGGCGGCGGCGGCGAGGTGGTCATAGTCGACCTGGTGAAAGGTCACGGCGCCATTCTCGACAATCGCGTAGCGTGCGCGGGGATCGCCATTCTCGACGGTATAGGTGTTGGGATGATCGTCGTGGAACGCCTGCAGCCCGACGCTGCCGGGATTGGCGACGCGGCGGCCGTCGGCCAGCACGCGCTCGCCCGGGATATGGCTATGCCCGCACAGGATCAGCGGCTCGGGTCGATCGCCGGTGCGATCCTGCACTTCGGCATCGGTGGCGTCGCGAATGCCCGCGGGTTCGACCGTGAACAGATAGTGGGTGAGGTCGCTTGCCGGCGTGCCGTGGCAAAGGAAGATGTCGGGCGTGAGCTCGCAGGTCGCAGGCTGGGCGGCGAGCCAGGCGAGCTGGCGTTCGTTCAGTTGTTCGCGCGCGAAGATGTCGCTCGCGCCCATCCGGTCGCGCGGCAAAGTCAGTACCTGGCGTTCGTGGTTGCCGGCGATGGTCGGCCAATCGCGCGCCATCAGGAAATCGGCGGTCTCGGCCGGCCAGAGCGGCCCGGAGAGCGTGTCGCCGAGATTGACGAAGCCGGTGCAGCCCTGCGCCCGCGCATCGGCGATCACCGCTTCGAGCGCGGGCAGATTGCCGTGGATGTCGGACAGGATGGCGAGACGGGTCACGGGCGGGTCCAGTTTTCGATCTTCAAACCGGGGATGTCGGCGAAGTCGGCTTCGTTATTGGTGATAAGGGTGAGATTGCGGCTGACGGCGTGGGCCGCCAACAGTCTATCGAAACGGCCGCGTTTAAAGGGGAGTCGAGCATAGGCCTCGGCATCCCTTTCCTCAAAAGGCAGCAGCGGCATTTCCTGACGCAATCTCGTCAACCGATCATCGGCCGGGGCCTTGCCCAAGTGCGCGCCGACAGCGAGCTCTGCCAGCACGATGACCGACAGGCCAATACTGCCGGCTTCAGTGTGCGCGATCTTACGGCCGAGCTCGGGATAATTGCCGCCGAAAAGATAGATGCAGCAATTGCTGTCGATCAGATAGCGCACCTAGGGTTTGTAGTCCGGATCGAGCAGATGCCAGTCGCGCGGTGGATCATCGAACTCGCGTTCCTCCGGCGTGAACGGCCTTGCTTCCGGCATCGAGCCCCAAATCCCGGTCAGATCGATCTTGCGCCTGGGCGCCTCGATCGGCTCGACCTTGAAGCCGGCGCGATCCTCGCGGACGATCATCATCTCGTCGCCGTCCTTGAGCCCGAGCGCCTTCGGCAGCCGCAAGGCGACCGAATTGCCCGACTTGAACACCTTGGCGCGATATTCCTCGCTCACGATTCGTCTCCGTATATACGGGATGTATATACGGATTTGGCGCACATCGGGAGAGATTTCTTTGGGCGCGCAGACGCGCGCACCCACCCCTTTCCCCTCCCTGGGAAGGGAGGGGTAATCTAAGTGACGAAGGCTTCGTCGACGACCAGGCGTTGGTCGTCCCATTCGGGGACGGCCTGGAGGTTCATCGGGACCATGAAGCGCTTCTTGTCGGGGCGTTCGACCTCGATCACATCGCCCGCGCCGAAATCGTCGATCGCGATGACGACGCCCAATGGATCGCCCGCAACAGAGACGACCGGCAGGCCGAGCAGATCTGCGTGGTAATATTCGCCCTCTTCCAGGGGCGGCAGCGCTGAGCGAGGCACGGTCAGTTCGGTGCCGCGCAGCCGTTCGGCGGCGTTGCGATCCGGCACCTCCGCGAAGCGGGCGATGCCGTTGCGCAAGGACTTCACCGTCAGGCTACCGTTGTTGAACGAACGGTAGCCCGACAGATCGTTGGCGAAGAGCTTCAGGCGGACTTCGCCCGTCACGCCGTGCGCGCCGGTTATGACGGCGAGCGTGACGGGCGCGTCAGGCTTCACGCCTTGGCGTGCTCGGCACCCTCAGCCGGGGCGGCATCGTCCGAACCCTCGGCCGGGTCTTCGGCGGACTCGCCGACATCGGTGGCTTCGTCAGCCGGGGTGGCTTCGTC
>NZ_DATHFV010000178.1:0-2306 GCF_035317925.1 Sphingomonas sp. | reverse complement strand
CTCGCCGCCAAAGACGCGTTCACGCGCTATGGCATCGACCGTCCGCCTTTCTTGTCGACGCTGACGTTCAAAGTGGGCAAGAGCAAGGACGGGCGCGACGTGCTGCTGGTTCGTTCGAGCGAATCGATTCCTGAGCCCTTCATGACGTTCTTGGTTGAGGTGAATTGGGCCCGCGGCCGCCTCATGCGCGAGTACACGGTATTGCTCGATCCGCCGGTGTATTCACCCGGCGAGCGCGCGAGCACAGCCGCTCCCGTGACCGCAGCGACCACCGCACCGGCTGCACGAGCGAGGCCCGCACCGGCTGCTACTGCAGATGCCACCGCGGCCACAGCCGGCACGCCGAGCCGCCCAGGCTCCTCAGGCCGCGCGGCGCGACGCGCCTCGAGCCCAGCCGGCAGTGCGCCGAGCCCAAGCGGTACGGAAACATCCGCTCCGGTCGGCGATGGCTATCATGTCGCCCAAGGCGACACGCTGACCAAGATTGCGCGCAGTTTGCGCGCCGGCGGATCGAAGGCCGACATCGACCAAAGCATGGTCGCGATGTATCGCGCGAATCCCGATGCGTTCGGCGGCAACATCAATATTTTGCGCCGCGGTGCTGTATTGCGCGTGCCGGGCGGGGATGAAATCGCCGCGCTGAATCAAACCGAGGCGACCAGTGAAGTGCGTCGTCAAATGGACGCCTGGCGCGGAAGCAGTGGTGCAGCGCCAAGCGGTCACCTGCGTCTGGTTACGCCTGGCGCCGGCGGCGGCACCAGCAACAGCGTCGGCGACTCCGCCTCCAGCGGCGAAGCTCAGGCGCTGAAAGGACGCGTCAAGGATTTGGAAGCACAGCTTGCGGATTCGCATCGGCTGCTTGACCTCAAGAGCAACGAATTGAGCGAGCTGCAGCGCAAGCTCGGCACGCCGGCTACGGCGACTCCGGCGCCCACGCCGCGACCGCCAACGGCGACTGCGCCAACGCCGGCTCCGACACCTGCGCCGGTGGAAGCAACACCTCCGCCCGCGGAAGCGACGCCGCCCAGCACAACCGCGTCCACGCCGACGCCGCTGCCCACGGAAAGCACACCGACGCCGAAACCGGCCCCGGTGGTAGTGAAGAAGCCGGCAACGGATTCAGGATCCTGGCTCGACTGGGCGACCGCCAATTGGTGGGTGCCATTGGGCGTTATCGCACTGTTGATCGCCGGCCTGGCAATCGCCTCCTGGCGGCGCCGGCAAGCCGGCGGTGGGGGCGATTTCCCCGGACTGGATTCGACCGACATTTCCGAGTTCCGTGATCCGACTGCCCGGGTCGCCGGCGGCCGCGGCGGCGACAACTCATTCGTCGTGGAGGAATCGGGCGAGCATCCCATGCCGGAATTCGCCGAGACCGCGGAGCCGCGATACGGCGAGACGACCACGGACCTCAAGGCTCCCGACGACACAATGTCCAGCGAGAGCGCTGTCAATCTCGATCAGGGCGATCCCCTGGCCGAGGCGGACTTTCATATGGCGTACGGCCTGTACGACCAAGCCGCCGACTTGGTGCGCATTGCGCTCGAGCGCGAGCCGGATCGGCGCGATCTGCGTTTGAAGCTGTTGGAAATCTATTTCGTTTGGGGCAACAAAGAAGCATTCCTGCAGACCGCCAAGGGCCTGGAATCCACCCGCGACCGCGCACCGGCCGGCGAGTGGGACAAGATCGTCATCATGGGCAAGCAGATATGCCCCGACGAGCCGCTATTCGCGTCCACGGCGGGCAGCGGCCGCGGCGCGGGTGCCCTGGTCGACTTGAATCTCGAAGGCGGTGAAAACCGCGTCGATATCGATTTGTTCGGCGACCCGGAAGGTGAGCACAGCATCGATCACCCCATCGCCAAGGATCGCGACGACAACGCCACGACCGGCGAATCGCCCGGCATACACGCCGCCTCGGATCTTGATTTCACTTTGGATAGACCGGAACGCGGCGCGGATGATTCGCCGACGCGGGAAATGGCGCCGCGCGATGAGCCGACCGTGGAATCCGAATTGATGAATTTCTCCGACTCGCCCACGGCCGAATCGCCGACCTTGAAACCCACCGACCTTCGCGGCCGGATTTCTTCGAAGCTGGACAAAGTGAACAAAGCGGATCAAACCGCCGAGCTGTCGATCGACGATTTGGGTCTGGATCTGGATCATCTTGATGGCGCCAACGGCGCGTCGGTCAGCATCCCGCGGCTCGAGGAGACCGATCATCCGGAGGACGCGCCGACCATGGTTGCCGGTCTCGACGAAAAATCGCGGCGCATGATGGCGGAAGCGGAAAGCCGCGCGCG
>NZ_DATHFV010000177.1:0-47642 GCF_035317925.1 Sphingomonas sp. | reverse complement strand
GACGGCTCCGACGCCGAATGCAATGAACTGACGGATCAATTGGTCGCCGCCGGCACGCTTACCCGGCTCGATCCGGTGACGCGCCCCAACAGCTTCTACGCGCGCTCCGATCCGCGCGATGTCGCGCGCGTCGAGAGCCGCACCTTCATCTGTTCCGAACGCGAGGACGATGCCGGCCCGACCAACAATTGGTGCGCGCCGCCCGAGATGCGTGCGCGGCTCGATCCTTTGTTCAAGGGCGCGATGCGCGGGCGGACAATGTATGTCGTCCCCTACTGCATGGGGCCGCTCGGATCGGACAAGAGCGCGATCGGGGTCGAGATCACCGACAGCGCCTACGTCGTCCTGTCGATGAAGATCATGACGCGCATGGGCCAGGCTGCGCTCGACATGCTGGGCGATGACGGCTTCTTCGTGCGCTGCGTCCATACGGTCGGCATGCCGCTGATCGACCGCATCAAGGACGTGCCGTGGCCGTGCAACGAAGAGAAGTGGATCGTCCATTATCCCGAGACGCGCGAAATCTGGTCTTATGGTTCGGGCTATGGCGGCAACGCCTTGCTCGGCAAGAAATGCTTCGCACTCAGGATCGCGTCGGTGATGGCGCGCGACGAGGGCTGGCTCGCCGAGCATATGCTCATCCTCAAGCTGACTTCGCCCGAGGGTCAGGTCCATTATATCGCCGCCGCTTTCCCCAGCGCCTGCGGCAAGACCAACATGGCGATGCTGGAGCCGACCATCCCCGGCTGGAAGGCCGAGACGATCGGCGACGACATTGCCTGGATGCGCTTCGGCAAGGACGGGCGCCTCTATGCGATCAATCCCGAAGCGGGTTTCTTCGGCGTGGCGCCGGGCACTGGGCCTGCCACCAACCGCAACGCGGTCGAGACGCTGACTGGCAATTGCATCTTCACCAACACCGCGCTGACCGAAGAGGATGACGTGTGGTGGGAAGGCCTGACCGACACCCCGCCCGCCGGCCTGACCGACTGGCAGGGCCAGCGCTGGTCGCCGTCCTCGGGCAAACCCGCCGCGCATCCCAATGCGCGCTTCACCGTTCCGGCCGGGCAATGCCCCGCGATCGCGCCCGAATGGGATTCACCCGAAGGCGTGCCGATCTCCGCCATCCTGTTCGGCGGCCGGCGCGCGTCGGCGGTGCCGCTCGTGACCGAGGCGTTCGATTGGCAGCATGGCGTCTATCTGGCGGCGAACATCGCGTCGGAAGGCACGGCGGCGGCCGAGAACAAGCTGGGCGAGCTGCGCCGCGATCCGTTCGCGATGCTGCCCTTCTGCGGGTATAATATGGCTGATTATTTCGACCATTGGCTGCGCATCGGCGCAGCCGCCCAATCCGATGCGAGCCGCCTGCCGCGCCTCTATCTGGTCAACTGGTTCCGTAAGGGGCCGGACGGCAAGTTCGCCTGGCCCGGCTTCGGCGAGAATGCGCGCGTGCTCAAGTGGATCGTGGAGCGGATCGAAGGTGCAGCCGATGCACGGGAAACGCCGATCGGCCTGCTGCCGGCAGAGGGCGCGCTCGATCTTTCGGGCCTCACGCTCAGCGTCGAGCAGAAAGATCTGCTGCTCGAGGTGGATCGCGACGTGTGGCGAGAGGAGGCACGGCTCAGCCGATCCTATCTCCGGACGTTTGGCGATCGCCTGCCGCCCGCGCTCTGGCGCAAGCAGGAAGCGCTGGAAGCACGATTGGGAGCGGCCGCCGAAGCGACGGGATAAACGGTCTTTGCCGGGCCCTCGCCCGTGCTCTTCCGCTATCGTAACAGCAAAGCTGCGCAGGCTGTGCCGCAGCCATCGGCGGGACTAGCGCCAGATAACGCAAGGTGGGAGCCGCAACGTGCGGCTCCCGAAACATAAGACCTAGTACCCTCTACGGAGATTGCGAATGTGATTGGCGATGGAGTCGTGGTTCACCGCGTAATCGTAGCCCCGGTTCGCTCGCGACTGCCTGCACGACCATCATGGATCCTGGTTTTCTTGTCGATCTGGACAGGATGCCGAGGTTCGAAGAACCTAGTCACATTCGATCCACGGCAGGCCATCGATCAAAACGGCGGCCCCTCGACGCGATCCTTGCGACATCGCTGGCATTCGTCGCGGCCAGGCCGGCAATTCAAATAGCCATGCGGACATGCCCAAAGTTCCCGCAGGAACGCGGCGAAAGCTTTAAGCGCACTCGACAAATCAACCATCCTGACGCGCGCCCATGTGCGCTCGGGCTTGGTGACACGATCCCATGTTGGGGTTCACGGGATAGTCGCCAGGCGGTGGCGGATTTCGGGGGATCCGAGATTCGCATCCTCTTTTCCCGACTAATACGGCTTTGACGGAAAGCGCGCAGGCACCGGCCAGCAGGTCACACGCAAATCGGCATGCAACACTCCGCATATCCGCTATACTGACCTGAAGCAGGCCGGGGGCGGATATGATCGGGGGCAAGTTTGTACGGCGCACAGGCGGCGCCATCACCGGTTGGGCACGGTGCTTCGCGCGTCAGCGGACCGCGACCTATCTCGTCTGGTATCTCCTTTCGATCCTCGCCTTCGCGGCCTTCTATTGCGCGCTGCCGTCGAACAATTTCTACGCGCCCTTCATCGGCCGCGAACCGCGCACGTCGCAGGACACCAAAGCGTTCCGGCAATTCCTGACCGACAAGATGAGCCAGTCGGCGCAGACCTGGAGCCTGTCCAACTACGTCGATTTCAACATGGCCGACGTCGCGCTCGCCCGCGTCGAGCAGGTGGCGAGCACGCGGTCCGTCCGCCTGTTCCTCATCACCAAGGGCAATCCGGGCGCGGGCAAGCCTCCGCAGACGCTGACGCTGGATCTTGCCACCAGCGGCATGCCCGAGAAGGGCGGATTCTGCCATCCGGTCACAGTCACGCCCGACGCCGGCCCGCCGCCCGATCCCGCCTTGCTGGACGTGCTTTTCCACGATGCCCCGGGTTGCACCTTGACCCCTTATTATGTGGGGCTCGACTCCGACGAAGAGGATTATTTCCACAATTACACGGCCGGCGCTGCCGGAGAGCCCAAGCTGCTGAGCGGCTATGGCCTGCGCATGATCCTGTTCAGCATCATGACGATCACGACCACGGTTTTCGGCGACGTGATTCCGCTGACGCGCACCGCGCGCCTCGCGGTCGCGATCGAGCCTTTATGGGGATTGCTGATCCTGTGTTTGGCGGTGCGGGCGATCGTCCGCAAGGGCCGGTCGGAGGCCTAGACGGACGGCCCGCTCAGGGCGTTGCCGGGCAATAGCTCTTCAGGAATTCGGCATGCGTCGGCAGCTTCGCCACCCTGTCGGCGATGTCCTTGCGCATCGTGGCGAGCGTCTGGCGCAATTCGTCGTGCGGCATCATCGCCGCCAGCCGGTGATAGCCCTCCGGCATGACACGCTGGCCGGGCAGCACCATCGCCCAGCTATCCACCCGGAACAGTTCGTGCGGCATCTGGTACGCGCGCGCATCCTCGCGCCAGATGTCGATCCGTTCCTTGAGGCTGTCGGGGATATCCATCGCCCGTTTGCCCTTCCAGAACTCGGAATCGTCGCGCTCGTTCTGATGATAATGGAAGATGATGAAGTCGCGGATATGCTCGAATTCCTGCCGCGACTTGTCGTTGAAACGGTTCACCAGCGCATCGTGGCAGCCGTAGAAGGGGAAATCCTGGATCAGCCGCGTGACCGCCGTCATCATCAGGTGGATGCTGGTCGATTCCAAGGGCTCGATGAAGCCGTTGGCGAGGCCCAAAGCGACGCAATTCTTGACCCACGTCTTGTTGCGCATGCCGGTCTTGAAGCGCAGCAGCCACGGCTCGATCGTCGGCTCGCCGTCGATGTCCGCCAGCAATTTGGCGCGCGCCTCGTCGTCCGACATGTGATTGCTGTCGAAGACGATGCCGTTGCCCTCGCGTCCCTGCAGCGGGATGCGCCAGCGCCAGCCCGCCTTGTGCGCGAAGCAGGTCGTGTAAGGCTGCGGCGGATGGGGCGAGATCGATTGCACCGCGATCGCGCTGTTGGTGCTGACCCACTGGCTCCAGTCGTCGAAACCGACCTCCAATGCCTGCCCCAGCAACAGCGACCGGAAACCGGTGCAGTCGACGAACAGATCGCCCTCGATCCGCGCGCCCGATTCGAGCGTGATGGAATCGATGTTGCCGCTCTCGGCATTGCGCTCGACCGATTGAATCTTGCCTTCCACGCGCTTGACGCCGGCGGGTTCGGCCAGCCCGCGCAGGAACTTTACGTAGCGCGCCGCATCCAGATGATAGGCATAGCCGATGCCCGGCTCGATCTGGTGCGAGAAGCGATTGGCCTCGCCCGCGACCCATTCGAGGCAATATTCGCCGAGATCGCCGCCAAAACCCTTGGCGCGCGCGTGCAGCCAGAAATGGTGGAAATCCGCCATCCAGCTCACGGGTTTGCCGAGCAGGCCGAAGGGGTGGATGTAGCGGTCGCCGATCCGCGCCCAATCGCGGAATTCGATGCCCAGCTTGATCGTGCCGAGCGTCGCCGCCATGAACTTGCGCTCGTCGATGCCCATGAAATTGTGGAAGCTGCGGAAGGTCGGCACGGTGGATTCGCCGACGCCGACCGTCGAAATCTCGTCCGATTCCACAAGCGTGATGTCGATCAGCGGACCGAGATGGCGAACCAGCGCCGTGGCCGTAACCCAGCCCGCCGTGCCGCCGCCCGCGACCACTACGCGCTTGACCACCTGGTTGCGCGAATTCTTCGCCATTCCCCTGCCCGCTCCCGTCTTTTCTGAATCCTTGTCGAGGCCAGCTTAGCCGGGCGGCGGGCAATGGGAAGCAAAAGACGGTAGTGGGCTCAGTCTGAATTCGGGGCTAAGCTTTGGGGAATGGCTGATCTGGTCGCTATCGTAGGGGCGACTGAGGAAGCCAGAAAAAGCGCGGGAAATATCAGAGGCAAAGTTAGTCGGGATGCCTTACGTAAGCTAAACCAGCGCACGTGGTGCATTTCCCTTCGACCCATTTGTTACGCTGTTGCGCATACAGTGATCCATCCGGAACGCTGGAACCGCAGGTACCGCACTTACATCGCGTCGCGCCTCGACAGTGCGGGCATATTGTATACCCGTCCGGTATTCTCATGCCGTTTAGGTAGGTCGTCATGATACGACCGTATAAAATTCTAGTGGCAGACGCTAGATCACCTCCGATTTCACACTAACCCACTACCCAAAAGACGCGCGGCTGGCGGAGACCGGATCGATCCGCCATTAGTCGGCGCGATGCCGCCCTTGATTTCGGATCCCTGGTTCCTCGCCATCGGTGCGATCGCGGTCATTCTGCTCGGCATCAGCAAAGGCGGTTTCGCCGGCGTCGGCGCGCTCGGCACACCCTTGCTCGCTTTGGTGGTCGGGCCGGTTCAGGCCGCCGCGATCGTCCTGCCGATCCTGATCGTGCAGGACGTCGTCGGTGTCTGGGCGTTCCGCAAAAGCTGGGACGGCCGCATCCTCGCCCTGATGCTGCCCGGCGCCGTCATCGGGATCGCGCTCGCTTATGGCTTCGCCGCGCGCCTGCCCGAAGCCGGCATGCAGATTTTGCTCGGCCTGATCTCGATCCTGTTCGCGCTGCGCAGCCTGTGGCTCCAGCGCGGCGGCCGCGTGCCCGCGCCGGCCGATCCGCCGCGCTGGTTCGGCTTCCTGATGGGGATCGTCTCCGGCGTGACCAGCCAGATCGCGCATGCCGGCCAGCCGCCCTTCCAGATCTACGTCCTGCCCCGCCGCCTGCCGCGCGACGTGCTGGTCGGCACGACCGCGATCTTCTTCGCCGCGGTCAACTGGATCAAGGTGCCCGCTTATCTCGCGCTCGGCCAGTTCACCCGCGCGCACCTGATCGCCAGCGCGGTGCTGATGCCGCTCGCCTTCGCCTCGACGCTCGCGGGCGTATGGCTGGTGCGGCGCGTCGATGCCGATCGCTTCTACGGGCTGATCTACTGGCTGATGCTGCTGGTCGGGCTCAAACTGATTTACGACGGATTGGCCTGAGAGTCCGTTTGAGAAAGCGCGAAAGAGCGCTTTCTGGCAGCCGGTTCCGGCCCGCTCCCCCACCCAACCTCCCGATCCAGCATGACCATGTCGGGAGGTTGGGTGGGGGAGCGGGCCGGAACCGGCTTTCTCATAAAGACTCTGACGCCCTGTAAATCGGGTCGGCGCGACCCTAGCTTTGCAAGACTGCACCAAAGCTGGGAGCTCCCATGGCCGATCTGTCCGCATTCCCGATCACGCACCGCTGGCCCGCCGAGCATCCCGACCGCATCCAGCTTTATTCGCTGCCGACGCCCAACGGCGTGAAGGTGTCGATCATGCTGGAGGAAACCGGCCTCGCCTACGAACCGCACCTGGTCGACATCGGCAAGAATGAAAGCTGGACGCCCGAATTCCTGTCGCTCAACCCCAACGGCAAGATCCCCGCGATCATCGATCCCAATGGCCCCGGCGGCGAACCGCTTGGCCTGTTCGAATCCGGCGCGATCCTGCAATATCTCGCGGAGAAAAGCGGCCAGTTCCTGCCAGCCGATCCGGCGCGACGTTACCAGACGCTGCAATGGGTCTATTTCCAGATGGGCGGCGTCGGGCCGATGTTCGGCCAGCTCGGCTTCTTCCACAAATTCGCGGGCCGCGAGATCGAGGACAAGCGGCCGCTCGAACGCTACGCGAAGGAATCGCAGCGCCTGCTCGGCGTGCTGGAGACGCGGCTCGAAGGCCGCATTTGGATCATGGACGACGACTATACGATCGCCGACATCGCCCTGATGGGCTGGGTCCGCAATCTGATTGGCTTCTACGGCGCGGCCGAGATCGTCCATTACGATCAGCTCAAGAACGTGCCCGCCTGGCTCGAACGCTGCCTCGCGCGGCCGGCGGTGCAGCGCGGCGTCAACATTCCGGCGCGTCCGGCCTGACACGGCGACCGTGGCAGGGCTGCCACCGTTAACCCCGTTTTTGGGCGGCTCCTCTTGAGCAAAGCGCTTCGCTGTGCTTCTTTACTCCGGGGCGGGGGGCCGCCCGGACGCTGACGGGCGCAAGAAGGCTTTAAGGAGCTTTTGCGCGTGAATGCCCATTCCTCCGTCGACCAGATCGATCGCCGTCAACTTATCGCCGCTCTCCGCGCACTGCGCAGAGGCGACTTTTCCGTGCGTTTGCAGGAAGATGCGCCAGGCGTGGACCCCGAGATCGCGACCCTCTTCAACGAGGTTGTCGCGATCAATGAGGAGATGACGCAGGAATTCGAACGCCTGTCGATGGTGGTCGGCAAGGAAGGCAAGATCACCCAGCGCGGCCGCGTCAAATCCGCCACCGGCGGCTGGGAAAGCGCGATTCGTTCCGTCAACGAACTGATCGAGGACATGGTGCAGCCGACCACCGAGGTCGCGCGCGTGATCGGCGCGGTCGCCAAGGGCGACCTTACCCAAAGCATGACGGTGGAGATCGACGGGCGCCCGCTGCGCGGCGAATTCCTGCGCATCGGCAAGGTCGTGAACACGATGGTCGATCAGCTCAACGGCTTCGCCAGCGAGGTGACGCGCGTCGCGCGCGAAGTCGGCACCGAGGGCAAATTGGGCGGCCAGGCGAACGTGAAGGGCGTCGCCGGCACGTGGAAGGACCTGACCGACAACGTCAACGCGATGGCGACCAACCTCACCAGCCAGGTCCGCAACATCGCCGACGTGACCACCGCCGTGGCGCGCGGCGACTTGTCGAAGAAGATCACGGTCGACGTGAAGGGCGAAATCCTCGAGCTCAAGAACACGATCAACGTCATGGTCGATCAGCTCAATTCGTTCGCCTCGGAAGTGACCCGCGTCGCGCGCGAGGTCGGCACCGAGGGCAAATTGGGCGGCCAGGCGCGCGTCGAAGGCGTCGCCGGCACGTGGAAGGATCTGACCGACAACGTCAATCTGATGGCCGACAATCTGACCGGCCAGGTCCGCAACATCGCCGAAGTGACCACCGCCGTCGCCTCGGGCGATTTGTCCAAGAAGATCACCGTCGACGTGAAAGGCGAAATCCTCGAACTCAAGAACACGATCAACGTCATGGTCGACCAGCTCAACGGCTTCGCCTCCGAAGTGACCCGCGTCGCGCGCGAGGTCGGTACCGACGGCAAGCTCGGCGGCCAGGCGCAGGTGCCGGGCGTCGGCGGCACGTGGAAGGACCTCACCGACAACGTCAACCTGATGGCCGCCAATCTGACCGGCCAGGTCCGCAACATCGCCGAGGTGACCACCGCCGTCGCGCGCGGCGACTTGTCCAAGAAGATCACGGTCGACGTGAAGGGCGAAATCCTCGAGCTCAAGAACACGATCAACACCATGGTCGATCAGCTCAACGGCTTCGCATCGGAAGTGACCCGCGTCGCGCGCGAGGTCGGTACCGAGGGCAAATTGGGCGGCCAGGCACAGGTGCCGGGCGTCGCGGGCACCTGGGCCGATTTGACCGACAACGTGAATCTGATGGCCGACAATCTGACCGGTCAGGTCCGCAACATCGCCGACGTGACCACCGCCGTGGCGCGCGGCGACTTGTCGAAGAAGATCACGGTCGACGTGAAGGGCGAAATCCTCGAACTCAAGAACACGATCAACGTCATGGTCGATCAGCTCAACGGCTTCGCGTCGGAAGTGACACGCGTGGCGCGCGAAGTGGGTTCGGACGGCAAGCTTGGCGGACAGGCGCAGGTGCCCGGCGTGGGCGGCACGTGGAAGGATCTGACCGACAATGTGAACGCGATGGCCGCCAACCTCACCGGCCAGGTCCGCAACATCGCCGAAGTGACCACCGCCGTCGCGCTGGGCGATCTTTCCAAGAAGATCACCGTCGACGTGAAGGGTGAAATCCTCGAGCTCAAGAACACGATCAACACCATGGTCGATCAGCTCAACGGCTTCGCCTCGGAAGTGACGCGCGTGGCGCGCGAAGTGGGTTCGGAAGGCAAGCTCGGCGGCCAGGCGCAGGTGCCGGGCGTGGGCGGGACGTGGAAGGATCTCACCGACAACGTCAACGCCATGGCCGCGAACCTCACCGGCCAGGTCCGCAATATCGCCGAGGTGACCACCGCCGTCGCGCTCGGCGACCTGTCCAAGAAAATCACCGTCGACGTGAAGGGCGAAATCCTCGAACTCAAGAACACGATCAACACGATGGTCGATCAGCTCAATTCCTTCGCATCCGAAGTGACCCGCGTCGCGCGCGAGGTCGGCACCGAGGGCAAACTCGGCGGCCAGGCGCATGTGCGCGGTGTCGCCGGCACGTGGAAGGACCTCACCGACAACGTCAATCTGATGGCCGACAACCTCACCGGCCAGGTCCGCAACATCGCCGACGTGACCACCGCCGTGGCGCGCGGCGATTTGTCGAAGAAGATCACGGTCGATGTGAAGGGCGAAATCCTCGAGCTCAAGAACACGATCAACGTCATGGTCGATCAGCTCAACGGCTTCGCCTCGGAAGTGACCCGCGTCGCGCGCGAGGTCGGCACCGAGGGCAAGCTCGGCGGTCAGGCGCAGGTGCCCGGCGTGGGCGGTACGTGGAAGGATCTCACCGACAACGTCAACCTGATGGCGACCAACCTCACCAACCAGGTGCGCGGCATCGCCGACGTCGTGACCGCGGTGGCGCAGGGCAACCTCAAGCGGAAGCTGACGGTGGACGCCAAGGGCGAAATCGCCGCGCTCGCCGAGACGATCAACTTCATGATCGAAACGCTCGCCACCTTCGCCGATCAGGTCACCAACATGGCGCGCGAAGTGGGTATCGAGGGCCGGCTCGGCGGTCAGGCGCGCGTGCCGGGTGCCGCCGGCCTGTGGCGCGACCTGACCGACAACGTGAACCAGCTCGCCGCCAACCTGACCGATCAGGTGCGCTCGATCGCCGACGTGGCGACCGCCGTCACCAAGGGCGACCTTACCCGCTCGATCGCGGTCGCCGCCTCGGGCGAAATGGCGGCGCTCAAAGACAACATCAACGAGATGATCCGCAATTTGAAGGATCAGACGCTCAAGAATTCCGAGCAGGATTGGCTCAAGACCAACCTCGCCCGCTTCAGCCGCATGCTGCAGGGCGAACGCGATCTCGCGACCGTGTCCAATCTGATCATGTCCGAGCTCGCCCCGCTCGTCGGCGCACAATATGGCGTGTTCTACGTCACCCGCCGCGAGGAGAGCGAGACCATCCTCGATCTCGTCGCCAGCTACGGCGCCGAGACGCGCGAGGAACTCAAGAACAGCTTCAAGTTGCGCGAAGGCCTCGTCGGCCAGTGCGCCGCCGATCGCCGCGCGATGCTGCTCAAGGACGTGCCGAACGAATTCATCAAGATCGGTTCGGGCCTCGGCCACGCCAAGCCCGCCAACGTCGTGATCATGCCGGCCTTGTTCGAGGACGACGTCAAGGCGGTGATCGAGCTGGCCTCGTTCAGCGAGTTCAACGAAACCCACCAGACCTTCCTCGACCAGCTGATGGAATCGGTCGGCATCGTGCTCAACACGATCGCCGCGACGATGCGCACCGAAGGCCTGCTGTCGCAGTCGCAATTGCTGACGCAGGAGCTGCAGGCGCGCCAGACCGAGCTCACCACCAAGCAGGAAGAGCTGCACAACACCAACGAGGAATTGCAGGAGAAAGCCCAGCTGCTCGAAAATGAGAAGAAGCAGGTCGAAGCCAAGAATTTCGAGATCGACATGGCGCGCCGCGCGGTCGAGGAGAAGGCCGAGCAGCTGTCGCTCACGTCGAAATACAAATCCGAATTCCTGGCCAATATGAGCCACGAACTGCGCACGCCGTTGAACTCATTGCTGCTGCTGTCGAAGCTGCTGGCGGATAATCCGCAGGGCAATCTCAACGAGAAGCAGACCGAATTCGCGCGCACGATCCACTCGGCCGGATCCGATCTGCTCAGCCTGATCAACGACATCCTCGATCTGTCGAAAATCGAATCGGGCACCGTCTCGATCGAGATCGGCGACATGCCGATGGCAGGCCTCGGCCAGCATATGGAACGCACCTTCCGCCAGCTCGCCGCCGACAAGGGCCTCGACTTCAAGGTCGCGTTCGACCGCGCTTTGCCCTCGTCGATCCGCACCGACGAGAAGCGCCTCCAGCAGGTCGTGCTCAACCTGCTCTCCAACGCGTTCAAGTTCACCGCCCAGGGCAGCGTCACGCTCAACGTCACCAGCGCGATGGGCGGATGGAGCACCAACCACCCCGTGCTCAAGACCGCCGATCAGGCGATCCGGATCAGCGTGACCGATACCGGCATCGGCATCCCCGAGGACAAGCAGAAGCTTATCTTCGAGGCGTTCCAGCAGGCCGACGGCACCACCAGCCGCAAATATGGCGGCACCGGTCTCGGCCTCTCGATCAGCCGCGAGATCGCGCGCCTGCTCGGCGGCGAATTGCAGGTGCGCTCGAAGCCGGGCGAGGGCTCGACCTTCACGTTGTTCATCCCGCTCCAGGCGAGCGTGCCGGCGACCACGCCGGTTACGGGGACGCAGCCGCGCTATGAGAATAGCGGCGCGATCGTCGCCTCGGCGCTGCCGACCAACATCGAGATATTCGACGATCGCGATGCGCTCGGCGACGATCCGTTCGTGCTGATCGTCGAGGACGACCCGACCTTCGCGTCGATCCTGCTCGACCTGGCGCACGATGCAGGATTGAAGGGCGTCGTCTCGACCGCGGGCGCGGGCACGCTGGCGATGGCGCGCAAGCTCCAGCCTAACGCGATCACGCTCGATCTGGGCCTGTCCGATATCGACGGCTTCGTGCTGCTCGATCTGCTCAAGCACGATCCGCAGACCGGCCACGTGCCGATCCACGTCATCTCAGGCGCGGACGAGGCCGAAAAGGCGGTGGATATCGGCGCGTTCGGGGTCACCACCAAACCGGCCGCGCAGGAAGAATTGCTGGCGGTGTTCGAGACGCTGATGGCGCAGATCAACCGCACAGACCGGCATGTGCTGATCGTCGGCGACGCAGCCCCGCGCCGCGCCGCCGCCGAAGCGCTGCGCGATACCGGCGTCCAGGTCGAGGATGCGGGCAGCTTCGCCAGGCACCGCAAGGCGTTCGATCGGTTCGATGTCGTGCTGCTCGCTTTCGCCGACAGCGCCAAGGCGGCGGCCGAACTCGCCAAACTGGACGCACGCGACGTGACCCCGCCGATCCTGGTGCTGAGCCAGGACGGCGATGCCGCCGGCCTCGCCGCGCAGGCGACCGAAATGGGCGGCGGGCGCGACATCGCGATCGTCGGCGGGCTCGAGGAACTGGCGCCCCGCCTGGCGTATGCGACGCGGCGCGGTCGCGCGCCGATCAACGACAATGCCGCGCGCGCCACGCCGCGCGCGCCGGTCGCGGATGAGCTGCGCGGCGCCAAGGTGCTGATCGTCGACGACGATATCCGCAACATCTACTCGCTGACGAGTGTGCTCGAAACCTATGGCGTCGAGGTGCTCCATGCCGAGCGCGGCCGCGACGGCATTACCATCCTGGAGAATACGCCCGACATAAACGTTGCGCTGATCGACATCATGATGCCCGAAATGGATGGCTACGAAACGATGCAGCAGATCCGTGCCGAACCCGCGATCGCGGGCGTGCCGTTGGTTGCGGTGACCGCCAAGGCGATGAAGGGCGACCGCCAGAAATGCCTCGATGCGGGCGCATCCGATTATATCGCCAAGCCGGTCGATATCGAGCTGATGCTGGCGCTGTTGCGCGTCTGGATCGGCCGGTCGCGCGACGAGAAACCGGCGATCCCCGACTTTGCCGAGGCGGCGGCGGAGTAGGTCATGGCACGCGGCCCGACCGCCAATAGCGATATGCGTCCGCCCGGCCTGGCGGCCGAACGCGCGCGCATTCTTTTGGTCGACGATGACGAGCGCAACCTGCTCGCGGTCAAGACCGTGCTCGACGATGTCGCCGACGTGGTCATCGCCAATTCGGGCGAGGAGGCGCTCCGCCAGCTGTTGAAGGGCGAGTTCGCGGTCATCCTGCTCGACGTCTACATGCCCGGCATGGACGGCTACGAAACCGCCCAGATGATCCGCAGCCGCGAGCAGACCAAGCGCATCCCGATCGTCTTCCTCTCCGCGGTCAACAAGGAGAGCGAACATCTGCTGCGCGGCTATGCGATGGGCGCGGTCGATTATGTGTTCAAGCCGGTCGACTCGGTCGTGCTCAAATCCAAGGTCGCGGTGTTCGTCGATCTGTTTCTCATGCGCCGCGAAATCCAGCGCAACGCCGCGCACGAACAGAGGCTGCTCGACGCCACGATCCGCGCCAATGCCGACAAGCTGCGTGTCGAACAGGAATTGCGCCTCGCCGAACAGCGCCAGGCGGCGATCCTGCAATCGCTGCCGATCGTGCTCTATCTGGAGGACAAGGACTCAAGCCCCCGCGTGCCGCGGTTCGTCGCGGGCAATTTCCAGGCGCTGACCGGCTTCGATTTCGACGCGGTGCGCGCCAACCCCAATCTGTGGGAAGAACGGCTCCATCCCGAAGACCGGGATCGCGCGCTCGCCGGCATCGCCAGCCGCCGCAGCGCGCGGGCGGGCGCCTTCGAATATCGCTGGCAATGCGCCGACGGCAGCTGGAAGAATTTCCTCGATCAGGCCGTTCTGCTGCGCGACGAACGCGGCGCGGCAACCGAATTCGCGGGCACGATCCTCGATGTGACCGAACGCAAGGCGCTGGAGGCGCAGCTCACCCATAGTCTCAAGATGGACGCGATCGGCAAGCTTACCGGCGGGATCGCGCACGATTTCAACAATCTGCTCGCCGCCGTGCTCGGCGGGATCGGCATGATCGAGCGGCGGGTGAAAATGAGCGACGATCAGCGCCGCATCGTCGAGATGACCAAGCATGCCGCCGAACAGGGCACCGAACTGGTCAGCCGCCTGCTCTCCTTCGCGCGGCGCCAGACGCTCGAACCCGCGCATCTGCCGATCCACCTGCTGGGGGAATCGGTCGGCGATCTGCTCAGCCACACGCTCGGCGGCCTGGTCCGGCTCGACTGGAAATTCGCGGACGATCTGTGGCCGGCTTATGCCGACGCGTCGCAGCTCGAACTCGCTTTGATCAACCTGATCATCAACGCCCGCGACGCCATGCCCGCCGGCGGCACGGTCACCGTGGTCGGCGCGAACCGGACTTTGTCCGCGCACAGCCAGGTCGGGCTCGCGGCGGGCGACTATGTTCTGCTCACCGTCCAGGACGATGGCGCGGGCATCCCGCCCGAACTGGTCAACCAGGTGCTCGAGCCGTTCTTCACCACCAAAGAGATCGGCAAGGGCACAGGCCTTGGCCTGTCGATGGTCTATGGGTTCGCGCAGCAATCGGGCGGCACGTTGCGGATCGAGAGCGAGGTCGGCACCGGCACCAAGGTCGAGATCTGGCTGCCGCGCGCGCTCGGCGAGGCCAATACGGCGCGGGAAAAGCCCGGTGTCGAACCGATCGTCGCGCCCGCGCGCGGTGCGCTGCGCATCCTGCTGGTCGACGATCATGCCGGCGCGCGCGTCACCACCGCGGCGTTGCTCGAGGATATGGGTCACGACGTGGTCGAGGCGGCGGACGGGCACAAGATGCTCGATCTGCTGCGCGCCGCCCCAGGCCGGTTCGATCTGATCATCAGCGACTATGCGATGCCGCTCATCTCGGGCGCGGAGGGCATCCGCCAGGCGCGCGAAATCTGCCAGGACATCCCCGCCGTCCTGATCACCGGCTATGCCGAGGCCGCCTCCATTTCCGGGCGGCCGTCCGACGTGCACATCCTGCTCAAGCCGTTCGGCGCGGAGCAATTCGGCGCCGCGATCGCCACCGCGATGGGGCGCCGCTCGGTCGCGATCGCGGCCGAATAGCTCAGGGCACCTCGTCGAGAAACTGCCCGATCGCGGCAAGCGCCTCGGGCTCGTCCAGCATCGGCGCGTGGCCGACATTGGGCACCTCGCGCAGCCGCGCGCCCGCATGCTCGGTGATCATCCGCGTCGCGTCGCCGGCGGCGAGCAGATCGGACAGGCCGCCGCGCAGCAACAATAACGGCCGCCCACTCGCCAGCCCATGCCAGCGCTCCCACGGATCGGCCGGCAGCGGCCCCGTGCCGAACGCGGCGGCGATCGCCGGATCGTAATCGGCTGCGACCCGGCCGTCCGCGTCGCGGAACATGCGCCGCGCCATGCGGCCCCAGTCCTCGGCGCGATAATGCGGCAATGCAGTCTCGTTCTGCCGCTCAAGATAGGTCGCCGCCGCGTCCCAGCTGTCGAACGCCGGCGCATTGCCGACATAGGTGCCGATCCGCGCCAGCCCTTCCGCCGCCAGCACCGGGCCGACATCGTTGATGACCGCGCCCGCGATCAGCGTCGGCGTGGTCGCCGCCAATTCCATCATGATCAGCCCGCCCATCGACGTGCCGATAAAGATCGCCTGTTCGATGCCGAGCGCTTCGGCCATGCGACGAACGTCGTCGGCATAGGTCGGCAGCCAATAGGATGCCGCCGGATCGCGATCCGACAGGCCGCGACCGCGCACATCGGCCGCCAGCACGCGCCGCCCCCGTGCCGCGATCCAGGGGGCCAGCGCATCGAAGTCGCGCGCATTGCGCGTGAGGCCATGCAGGCAGACGACCGGCAAGCGCCCCTCGCCCGCAGCGGCCGGATAATCGCGCGCATGGAGCGTCAGCCCCTCGGCCGACGCCCAGTGGAAATCCCGCCACCCATTGTCGGCTTGGCTCACGGCTCGCGCGGCCCCATGCCTCGCGCGATCAGGTCGCCGCCGGCGCGCGCCACCTCTTCGGTCGTGTAATCGTCGTCCCACACGCCGAAGCGCAGGCCGAGAAAGACGTTCATCCCCATCAAGGCCCAGGCACGGATTTCGGACGGGCCCGGGCTGATCTCGCCGCGCGCCTCGGCGGCATCGAGCCGCGCCGCGATGCGCCGCGCCGTGCTCGTATAATGTTCGCGATAGATCGCCGGATCGACGAATTCCGCCTCGTCGATGATCCGGTAGATTTCCTTGTGGTGCCGCGCGAACTCGAGGAACGCCTGCTGGCCCTCGCGCTCGGCCTCGAGCTGGTTCGCCTGCGCGGTGATGCGCGGCGCGACGAAATCGCGCACTTGGGTGGAAAGGTCGCGGACCAGCGCGGTAAACACCTCCTCCTTGCTGTCGAAATAGGTATAGAAACTGCCGATCGCGACGCCCGCGCGCTGCGTGATCTGGCTGATCGAAGCGTCGTGAAACCCCTTCTCGCCAAACTCGTCCGCCGCCGCGTCGAGCAGCAGGCGCAACGTCTTGCGGCCGCGCGCGGTCTTGGGCGTCTTGTCGCCGGACGCGGCGGGCGGGCGCGTATCCTTCTGAATTTCAGTCATTTCCCGCCAGCAACCTCTCTCCGGTGATTTCTAATTTGAAACCCGGTTCATGTTTCATTATGACGGCTCCGACACGAAGCGCAAGCGTCAGGCTCAAGCGCTCGAAGGAGAGGGGATTATGCGGTTTTCGGCTATCTCGATTCGCGCGCTTTTGATCGGCGGGGCAAGCCTCGGCGCGCTGGCGACGCCGGCGCAGGCGCAGACCAGCGCCACCACCAGCAACCAGACGGCGGCGGCCGATCCGACCGGCCAGGAAGTGGTCGTCACCGCGCGGCGGCGTGAGGAGACTCTGCTCAAGGTTCCGATCGCGGTCACCGCCTTCACCGCGCAGAAGCTGGAGGCGCAGGGTGCGATCGACCTGACCGACATCCAGACGACCACGCCCAACACCACGCTCAAGGATGCGCGCGGCACCAACTCCACCCTCGCCGCCTTCATCCGCGGCGTCGGCCAGCAGGATCCGGTGCCGGGCTTCGAAGCCGGCGTCGGCGTCTATCTCGACGACGTCTATCTCAACCGCCCGCAGGCCGCCGTGCTCGACGTCTACAATGTCGACCGGATCGAAGTGCTGCGCGGCCCGCAGGGCACGCTCTACGGCCGCAACACGATCGGCGGCGCGGTCAAATATGTCACCAAGCGGCTGCCTGACCATCTCGAACTCAATCTGAAGGGCACCTACGGTTCCTATAACGAGATCGACGGCGTCGTCAGCCTGTCGGCCCCGCTCGGCACCAGCGGCTTCAAGCTCGGCGTCTCGGGCGCGCGGCTCAGCCATGACGGCTTCGGCGAGAATACCAACCTCCACATCGACAATTACAACAAGGATGTGTGGGCCGGACGCGGCACGCTCGAATTCGAATCCCCCGACAACCGCCTGTTCGTGCGCATCACCGGCGACTACACCGATGATCAGTCCAATCCGCGCAACGGCCATCGCCTGATCCCGGGGCTGTTGTCGGGCGCGCCCGTGCTCGACAATGTCTACGACACGCAGGCCGGGCTCAACAATCCGAAGGAAAGCGTGAAGGGCGGCGGCCTTTCGATGTCGGTCAGCGCCGACATCACCGATCACATCACCTTCCGCAGCATCAGCGCGTACCGTTCGGACACATCCTACACCCCGATCGATTTCGACTCGCTGCCGGCGGCCGATGTCGATGTGCCCGCGGTCTACAAGAACAACCAGACCAGCCAGGAATTCCAGCTCCTCTACAAGAGCGACAAGTTGAACGGCATCGTCGGCTTCTACCATCTGGCGGCGGACGCATCGACCGGCTTCGGCGTGATCCTGTCGACGACGCTCGCCAATCTCGACGCCTATACGGCGGGCGATGTGAAGACCAACACCAACTCCTTCTATGGCGACTTCACCTACGACTTCACCGATCAGCTGAGCCTGTCGCTCGGCGGCCGCTACACATGGGATGATCGCAACAGCCACATCTTCAAGGCCAATTATATCGGCCTGACCTCGGAATTCGGCGGCACGCCGGTTCCGTTCGGGGCGCCGTCCACCAATTTCGACGGATCCGCCCACTTCAAGAAGTTCACACCGCGCGCGTCGCTCAGCTTCAAGATCACGCCCGACCAGATGATCTATGCGTCCTATTCGGTCGGCTTCAAGGGCGGCGGCTTCGATCCGCGCGGATCGGGTGCGTCCGCGCCCGACACCGACGGCAACGGCGTGCGCAGCTATCAGGAAATCTACAATTACCTGCTGTTCAAGCCGGAGACGGTGAAGAGCTACGAGATCGGCTGGAAGGGCGCCTTGTTCGACCACCGCCTGACCTTCGCCGCCGACGGTTTCTATTCCGACTATAGCGACGTCCAGGTTCCAGGCTCGGTCGGCTGCGTGATCGGCGGCGTGCAGAGCTTCTGCGGCATCACCACCAACGCCGCCAAGGCGCGCATCTGGGGCAGCGAGGTCGAGGCCAACGCGATCCTCGCGCGCGGCTTCGCGGGCGCCGGCTCCAACGCGTACTTCAACACCACGCTCGGTTACATCAACCCGAAGTACAAGACCTTCATCGGGCCGACCGGCGTCGATGTTTCCAATGTCCGCGTGTTCCAGAACACGCCGCACTGGACGACCAGCGGCACGCTGGGCGCGGCGCTGCCGATGGGATCGGGCATCCTCAACGGATCGACGGTCTTGTCGTACCGTAGCCTGACCCACCAGTTCGAGACGGCGAGCCCGTTCCTCGACCAGAAGGGCTATACGTTGCTCGACGCGAACCTGGTCTACAGCTTCCACGAGAGCAGATATTCGTTCGGGGTCCACGCCAAGAACATCACCGACAAGCGCTACAAGACCGCCGGCTACCAATATATCAGCTCGACCATCGCCGGCGTCCCGATCCTGAGCCCGACCGGCAAATATGTGCCGACCCTGGGCAAGGAAGGCATCGCCACCGCCTTCTACGGCAACCCTCGTCAAATCCTCGCGACTTTCACCGCGAAGTTCTAAGCTATGGCGGCCGGGTGGAAACGCCCGGCCGTTTCTTTTCCGGGGGAGTGTCCATGCCGCGCTACAGCACCACCGCATCGCGCGCCCTCGTGCTGGCGATGCTGCTGATCGTCTACACGTTCAACTTCCTCGACCGGCTGGTGATGGCGATCCTCGCCACCCCGATCAAAACCGAGTTCCACCTGAGCGACACCCAATTGGGCATGCTCGGCGGGCTCGCCTTTGCGGCCCTCTATTCGATCCTCGCCATCCCCTTCGCCTGGATCGCCGACCGCACGAAGCGGAGCTGGGTGATCAGCGCTTCGCTGTTGGTGTGGAGCGGCTTCACCGCTCTGTGCGGGCTCACCACAGGTTTTGGCCAGCTCTTCCTCTGCCGGCTCGGGGTCGGCGTCGGCGAAGCGGGCGGGGTCGCGCCCTCCTACGCGCTGATCTCGGATATCTTCCCATCGTCGCAGCGCGCCCGTGCGCTCGCCGTTTACTCGCTCGGCATCCCGCTCGGCGCGGGTCTCGGCGTCTTGTTCGGCGGCGCGGTCGCCGCCGCGGTCGACTGGCGCACCGCCTTCCTCGTGGTCGGCCTCGCCGGCGTGATCTTCATGCCGATCTTCGCGCTGACCGTGCGCGAGCCCGAACGAACCGGCACCGCCGCCGAGCGGCAGATTCCGGTCGCCCAGGTCTTCGGCATCCTCGCCGCCAAACCCGCTTTCTGGCTGCTCGCGTTCGGCGCCGCCGCCAGCTCGATGGTCGGCTATGGCCTCGCTTTCTGGCTGCCCTCCTTGCTCCAGCGCTCGTTCGGCATGACCTTGCTGTCCGCATCGCATTTCTACGGCCTGCTGCTGCTGGTCGGCGGCATACCGGGCATATTGCTCGGCGGCTGGACCGCCGATCGCGCGGGCCTCACCGGCAAGACCGGCTATGCCCGCATCCCCGGCATCGCTTTCCTGGTCGCGGTGCCGTTGTTCGCGGCGGGCATCCTCAGCCACAGCGCCGCGCTCGCGTTCGCCTTGTTCCTGATCCCGCAGGCGCTCTGTTACATGTGGCTCGCGCCCGTGCTGACCGCGGTCCAGCACCTCGTCCCCGCCCCGCTCCGCGCGACCGCGTCCGCCAGCTTCCTGCTGATCAACAACCTGATCGGCCTCGGCCTGGGCGCGCTCACGATCGGCAAGCTGTCCGACCTGCTCAAGCCGGCGTTCGGCGACGAGGCGCTGCGCATGGGCATGCTCGCTGCCTTGGTCTGCTATGTGGTCGCAGGGCTGCTGATGCTGGTGGCCGCACCCAGGCTGGCGAAGGATTGGGTGGAGTAGGTCGGCGCGCGCTATCAAACAAACGGCCGCTATTGGTGGAAAGCGGACATCAATGACGGTCTAGATTCCGGCTCGCGATGACAATTTTCCTTCTTCGTCATGCTGAACTTGTTTCAGAATCCACCCATCATCCGCATTGCAGCGCCTGTGACACGGTGGACCCTGAAACGAGTTCAGGGTGACGCACCTCCTGGCCCCGACCGCCGCTTCATGGACGCTCGCCGGGGTTCGTTATAAACCTCCCGACAGCTTGTTCTGAAGGATACACAGCATGGACCAGGTCACGGGCAATTGCCTGTGCGGCGACGTCCGCATCGTGGCGTCGGGACGCCCTTACCGGGTTGGCCTGTGTCATTGCCTCGACTGCCGCAAGCATCATGGCGCACTGTTTTCCGCGTCCGCGATCTTCCCGCGGGACGCTGTCACGATCGAGGGCGAGACCCGCGACTATGCCGGACGCCATTTCTGCCCCCATTGCGGCTCGTCCGTTTTCGCCCGCACCGCGGACGAAATCGAGGTGCATCTGGGCTCGCTCGATGCCCCCGACCAGCTAATGCCGACCTACGAAAGCTGGGTCGTCCGGCGCGAATCCTGGTTGCCGCCGTTCCCGCTGACACGGCGCTACGACCACGATCGCGACCCCACGAGCCGCTTCGAGGATTGATACCGCGCCTAGATCGCCACCGCGTACAGCGCGTGGTGACACAGGATGTAGAGCGTCCTTTTATCCTTGCCCCCGAACACCAACTGGATCGGCCGCTCCGGCACGTCGATCCGCGTCAGTTCCCTGCCGTCGGGCGCGTAGACGAACACCTGCCCATTCGCGACGAACACCTTGCCGTCGGGCCCGACCGCGACGCTCTCGCCGCCGCGCTCGGCGAACACCTTGAGGTCGGTCACCGTGCCCCCCGGCCCAACCAGTCCATTATAGGTCCGGCCCTCGGATTCGTTGGTCAGGAACACGCGCTCGCCCTGCTTCGCGGTGACCAGCCCGAGCGCGTCCATCGTATCGGAGAAACGCCAGTCGCCCTGCCGGAAGGTGCGGAAGGCGGGCAGCACCAGGCTGCCGTCGGGCGACACATATTCGCGTGCCTTGGGCGTTCCCATGCCCTGTGCGAACTGCTCCGCCAGCGTCGAATAACGATAGGTATTATGGTCGAGCTGATCCTTGAACTCGGCGTCATTCTTCCAGACATTGCCCGGCAGCGCGACGGTGACATTGTCATGCGCCTTGGCCGGCGTCGGCGGGATCAGGCTGATCGCACCGGCGGGATCGTTCGGATTGAAGCTATACACCGTGATCTCGTCGCCCTGCGGCGACATCGCCAGCACATTGCCCGACTTGTCGATCGCGAGATTGACCGGATCGAGCGTGTCGTCGCGCACGATCTCCAGCCTTTTTTCCGGCGTCCAGCGATAGATGCGCTGGAAGCGGCGCTCGACGAAATAGAGCGTCCCGTCCGGGGCAACCGCCGCCCCCGAAATCGAATGGAAACCATCCGCCAGTTTCTCGATCGCCCCGCTGCCCGGCAGGGGCGCCGGCGGCGTCGCCACCGGCATGCGATCGGTCACGTCCAGTACCGCGAATTCGCGTTCGCGCACCTGCACGTTGCGGGTCACGTCGGTGATCGCATTTTCGAACGGGAATTTGCTCGCGCGCAGATAGGGCGCGCAGCCATTCTCGTCGCACATCGCATAGCCGCTCTCGGCATTGGTATGCAGGTTGCGGAAGCGGATGTCGGACGAGTTCTGCAGCCGCACCGCGGTCGCGTTGGGGTGCACGTTCCGCGTCACGCGATAGGCGTGATAATTGGCGAACAATATGTTGCGCGAATTGCGCACGTCGAGGCTGATCGCATCCGCGCTGTCGCGCACCTCCTCCTCGGTCTGCGGCGCGAGGAATTCCCAATTCTCGACCCCGTCGAGCACGATCTCGTTACGGAAATGATGCTCGTTGGAGAGCTCGTAGACGTGCCCCGGCGTCTTGGTGTTCGACACCTTGAAGCCGGCATGCGCGATCTCGTCGGGCGTCCAGATATCGGCGAAGGTACCGCCGCCGCCATCGGTGATCCAGATGCTGGGATATTGCCCATCGACCCGCCCGACCGGCGCACCGCTACGCTGATCGCGCGGCGTGCCGCTGCCGCCCTGGATCTTGACGTCGTCGACCAGGGAATTGGGCCCCGCCTTCCACAGCAAGGCGGTCGCGCGCGGATTGGTGACGCCGGTATAGAGGCCGATCCCGCTGACGATCGCGTCGCCCCCCTTCGCGCTCTCGATCAGCGCCTTGGGCGTGTTGAGCCCGGCAAAGGCCGGCACGTTCTCCGGCAACATGATCTGCGTCCGGCTCGGATGCAGCCCGACCAACACCGTGTCCGGCTTCAGCTTCAGCGTATCGCTGACCTGATAATAGCCCTGAGGGAAATAGAGGATGCGATGCGTGTCGATCGCCTTCTGCAGCGCGGCGGTATCGTCGGTCTGGCCGTCGCCTTTCGCGCCCAGATCCTGGACATTGGCCCAGGCGGTCGAGAGCGGCAGCGGGCGGACCGCGCGATAGGCCGCGGGCATCGCGCGCAACGGCTCGGTCTGCCAGTTGGTGCGGATCGTGCCCGGCGCATTCAGCGCATCCAGCGTCAGCCCGTAGTTGAACGCCTTGACCCGATAGCGCGCGCCCGCACCCGTCAGCGTCTTCCCGCTCTCCCGGAAGCGCGCGAAGGTCGGCACGTTGCTCGCCGTCGCATTCTCGAAACCGATCTGCGTGAACAGGCTCTTCTCGGCACTGATCACCACCGCCGCCTTGGACACATTGGTGAAGCTGACGTCCTTGCCCCACAGCGAATCCGAATAGCCCTCGTCGATGTCGATCCCGACCGGCACGTCGCGGATCGCGACGTTGACCAAAGTCAGGTCGACCTCATGCTCGCGGATCGCGGCCTCGCGCTGTCCGTCGAATGAGCTGTCGATCAAAGTGAACTGCCAGGCGGGCGAGGTCTTCTCGCTGATGATGCCATAGCGGCCGCCATGGAAATGGACGTCCTCCATCACGTTCCCGGCGAGATAGACCCCCGCCAGACCCGAGCCCAAGCGGAAGTCCATGTGGCTCAGGAACGTGTGCTGCGCGACGTGGAAGCGCGCGACCACCGCGCCGGCATTGCCCGCGCCGATCTCGACATCGACATTGGCCATCGCCGAATAGAAAGTGCCGGAATTGGCGTCGAACAGATTGGGGTTGAACGGCACCGCGGTCGCAGGCGGGAAAGGCGGCTTCTTGTTGCCGTACTGATCGGAGCCGGTGAACGTGAACAGCGTCGCGACGCCCTTGTCGAAGCCCGGACTATTGTCGCCCAGCACCACCACCGGCCGCGTCTTGCCGACGCCGAAGATGCGCACCGCCGGCGGGATGATGATCGACCGGCTGACCCGGTAACGGCCCGAAGGCAGGAAGACGACACCGCCCTTGCCCTGATCGGTGGCGGCATCGATCGCGGCCTGGATCGCGGCGGTCTCGTCGGTCCGCCCGTCGCCCACGCCCTTTACCGTCACCGCGCGTACGTCCTTCGGCATGGTCGGATAGACCGATGTCGTGGCTGCGGACACCATCACCGGCACAGCCAGCAGCGCCGCCGCGATCAGCTTCGTCTTCATGCTTCCTCCACTCGTGCGATTGGATTATTTTTCGGGATCTTTGCCCGTGAACGGCGAACAGCACGGCTTGCCGATCGCATGGAATTCCATGATCTCGGCGCGCGTCCCGTCGGGATCGAGCAGGTTGAGCTGCCATTTGGCGTCGCGCCCGATCTTGGGGACGCCCTGCTGATCCTTCAGCCGGTCGCCGTTCCACAGCAGCGTATAGGCATCGCGGGTATTGGCCACGCCCAGCGAGAAATGATCGAGCACGCCCAGGTCCGCCGCCTTCATCGTCGGCGGGATGCCGAGCGTGTCGGGCGTGCCGACCACCATATATTCGAGCCAGTCGGTCCCGTCGGGCACCTGCAGGGAAATCCAGCTCGGATGATCCTCCTTCATCCCGCCGAACCAGTAAGGCCGGAAGCCGAGTATATCGCGCCAGAAGACATCCTCGTTGGCGCGATTGTGGATGATGAAGCCGACATGGATGATGTGGCTCGACAGCGGATTGACCGGGATTGCGGGCGGCGACGCGGGCGGCTGGACGAACTGGACGCGGTTACCCTCGGGATCGGTCACGTCGAACCATTTGCTGCCGTCGGGGGCGCTCGTCGCATGCGCCGGAACCTTGACCTTCTTTGACGCCAGATAGCCACGCATCGCCTCGGCATCGGCGACATTATAGGCGACGTGATCGAGCCGGTTGATCGACGGCGCGCCGGCGGGAAGCGGCAGCACCTCGATGAACTGCACCGGGCTGAAATAATAACGCGCGCCCGCCGGATTTTCGGGGTCTGGCAGTTTCACCGCGCCGAGATCGTGGACGTAGAACGCCTCGCTCTTCGCCGGGTCGGCGGCATAGACCGCAAGGTGCGAAACCGACGTCAGCGGCGGCCGTGCGGGCGGCGCTGCGGCGACGGGAGCCCCAACCAAGGCCAGTGCCGCGATCATAGCGCGCCGCATATCTCTCTCCCTACGACCATCGGTTCGTTGTTAGCGCAAACATACCGCGATATGCTGGGCGCGCTAGCCCTACAAAGGTCGCAGGCAGGAGAGACAGGATGCCCAAGCAAATCTCGCGTCGTAGTCTGATCGAGCTCAGCATTGCCGGGGCCGCCGCGCTCGCCGGGGCCGAGGCCAAGGCGCTCGACCGCCCCGCTTTGCCCAAGGATCAGCGGATCGGTTTCGCGGTCGTCGGCTTGGGCAAGCTCGCCCAGGGCCAGATCATCCCCGGCCTGCGCAAATCCAAGGGCGCGAAGCTGGTCGCCTTGGTCAGCGGCCATCGCGACAAGGCCGATCGCATCGCCGCCGCCGAGGGCATCCCCGCCGACGCGATCTACAATTATGACGATTACGACCGGATCGCGAAGGATCCGCGCATCCAGGTCGTCTACATCGTGCTGCCCAACAGCATGCACGCCGAATATACGATCCGCGCGCTCAAGGCCGGCAAGCATGTGCTGTGCGAAAAGCCGATGGCGACCAGCATCGCCGATTGCGAGGCGATGATCGCCGCCGCCAAGGCCGCCGACCGCAAGCTGATGATCGCCTATCGCTGCCATTACGAACCCAAGAATCTGGACGCGATGCGCAGGGTCCGCTCGGGCGCGCTCGGCAAGCCGCGTCTGTTCGTGACCGACATGGGCCGCCAGGTCGACATGTCCGATCCCGCCGACGTGTGGCGGGTCGACAAGACACTGGCCGGCAGCGGCGCGCTCGGCGACATGGGCATCTACGGCATCAGCGCGTCACGCTACATGCTCAACGAGGAGCCGGTCGAGGTGCGCGCATGGGCCAATACCGATCCGAACGATCCGCGCTTCAAGACGGTCGACGACATGATCGCCTGGCAGTTCCGCTTCCCCTCGGGCGCGATCTGCAACGGATCGACCTCGTTCAACTACAACGCGACCATGTCGTTCGAATTGTGGGGCGAGAAAGCCCGCCTGCGCGCCGATCCGGGCGCCTTCTACGGCGGCAACAAATTCCAGCTGATCGACGGCGGCACCTTCACTGATCTCGATGTCGCCGAAACCGATCATTTCGCGCGCGAGATGGACTGGATGGCCGATGTCGTGCGCGGCAAGGCCCCGATGGTCTCGCCCGGCGAGGAAGGACTCCAGGACGTCCGCCTGATCCACGCGATCCTGGAGTCGGCGGCCAAGGGTGGCGCACCCGTGAAGATCGACTGGCACTACAAGCGCGCGGTCGATCCGGCGGCGGTTGTGGATATCGTGGCCTAAAACGCAGTTCGTGCTGAGCTTGTCGAAGCACTCTCCTTCTTCAGCGAGAAGAAAGAACGGCCCTTCGACGGGCTCAGGGCGAACGGTCTTATTCTTGCGTCGCCCGCGCCCCCCACAGCGCATAAAACAGCACATACAGCTCGCACACGGCGGTCAGCAGGAACGACCATTGCAGGCCGAAATGGTCGGCGAGCGTGCCCTGGATCACGACCAGCGCCCCGCCGGCGATCGCCATGATCAACAGGCCCGAACCCTCCTCGGTCAGCGGCCCGAGCCCGCGGATCGCGAGCGCGAAGATCGTCGGGAACATGATCGAGTGGAACAGACCGACCAGGATCAGCCCGTAAAGCGCGACATGGCCGTGCGCGAACGTCGCCACCAGCATCACTAGGAAGGCGCCGATGCTGAACGCCGCGAGCACCTTCTCCGGCGCGATCTTCTGCATGATGAACGCGCCGACGAAGCGGCCGACCGCCATGCCGCCCCACACGAACATCAGATAATAAGCCGCCTGTTCGTGCGTGACGTTGCCGATCGTCGGCTGCGACGCGAAGTTGATGAACAGATTGCCGACCCCGATTTCGGCGATCAGGTAGATGAAGATCGCGGGCACGCCCCACACGAGGTTGCGGTGCCGCCAGAGCGAGAGATGCTTGCGCGCCTCGGCGTTGACGCGGCGCGTGGCCCCGCCGAGCGCGGGCAGTTTGGCGCGCGCGATCACGACCGCGATCACCACCAGCACGATTGCGACGAGCAGGTAAGGCAGCTGCGTCGCCTGCGCATCGGCCATGCGCTGCGCGAAGCTTAGCTGGGTGCCTTCCATCACCGTGCCGCCGGTGGTGCGGTTGAGGATGAGATAGCGCCCGAACACGATCGCGAGCACGTCGCCGGTCGTGTTGAACGCCTGCACCAGGGTCAGCCGCGATTCCGCCGACGATGCCGGGCCGATTGCCGCGACATAGGGATTGGCCGCGACCTGCAGCAGCGCGATGCCGCACGAGATGATGAACAAGGAGGCGAGCGTCACGCCATAGGACGGCAACCGCGCGGCCAGGATCATCCCGACCGATCCGACCGCCATCACCGCCAGCCCGATCACCAAAGCGCGCTGATAGCCGATCCGCTCGATCAGCTTCGCCGCCGGGATCGAGGCGACCAGATAGCCGATGAACCAGGTCGACTCGATCAGCGTGGTCTGCGTGTAGTTGAGGTGGAACACGCTCCGCAGGTGCGGCAGCAGCGTGTTGTTGATGACCGTGATGAAGCCCCACAGGAAGAACAGCGACGCGAGCAAGGCCAGCGCCGGGCGGTAATTGCCGCCCGGGCCCGATGCGGTTGGAACAGGTCCGGCCATCGATGCTCTCTCCACTATCGCGTTGGGGCGCATTGCCCTTTTTCTATTTGTATGAGTATTGGGGCCGTCTCTTACCGTCAATCGGCGTCGCGGATGGCGCCCGCATCGAAAATTCAATACGGATCGCCTGATGTCTGATCGCAAGCTCCGCTCCCGCGCCTGGTTCGACAACCCGGCCAATGTCGACATGACCGCGCTCTATCTGGAGCGGTATCTCAATTTCGGGCTGAGCCTGGAGGAGCTGCAGTCGGGCAAGCCGATCATCGGTATCGCCCAGACCGGCTCCGACCTCAGCCCCTGCAACCGCCACCACCTGGTGCTGGCCGAGCGGATTCGCGAAGGCATTCGCGAAGCGGGCGGGATCGCGCTCGAATTCCCGGTCCACCCGATCCAGGAAACCGGCAAGCGCCCGACCGCGGGACTCGATCGCAACCTCGCTTATCTCGGGCTGGTCGAGGCGCTCTACGGTTACCCGATCGACGGCGTCGTGCTTACCACCGGTTGCGACAAGACCACGCCCGCCTGCCTGATGGCGGCGGCGACGGTGAACATCCCCGCGATCGCCTTGTCGGTCGGGCCGATGCTCAACGGCTGGTTCAAGGGCGAGCGCACCGGATCGGGCACGATCGTGTGGAAGGCGCGCGAGATGCTCGCCACCGGCGAGATCGACGCGCAGGGCTTCATCAAGCTCGTCGCCTCCTCCGCGCCCTCGACCGGTTTCTGCAACACGATGGGCACCGCCAGCACGATGAACTCGCTGGCCGAGGCATTGGGCATGATGCTGCCCGGCACCGCGGCCATCCCCGCGCCCTATCGCGACCGCCAGGAAGCCGCCTACCGCACCGGCCTGCGCATCGTCGACATGGTCGCGGAGGATCTGAAGCCCTCCGACATCCTGACGCGCGATGCTTTCCTCAACGCGATCGTGGTCAATTCGGCGATCGGCGGATCGACCAACGCGCCGATCCACCTCCAGGCGATCGCGCGCCATGTCGGCGCTGAGCTCCAGCTCAAGGACTGGCAGGATTACGGCCACAAGGTGCCGTTGCTGGTCAACCTCCAGCCGGCGGGCGAATATCTCGGCGAGGATTATTATCGCGCCGGATCGGTGCCCGCGATCGTGGCAGAGCTGATGAAGCAGGGCCTGATCCGCGAAGGCGCGATCACCGCCAACGGCCGCAGCATCGGCGACAATTGCCGCGACGCCACGATCGAGGACGATCGCGTCATCCGCCGCTTCGACAATCCGTTGATCGACGAAGCGGGCTTCATCGTTCTGTCGGGTAATCTGTTCGACGCCGCGATCATGAAGACCAGCGTCATCTCGCCCGAATTCCGCACCCGCTATCTGTCCAACCCCGACGATCCGGATGCGTTCGAAGGACCGGCGGTCGTGTTCGACGGGCCCGAAGATTATCACCACCGCATCGACGATCCCGCGACCGCGATCACCCCCGAAAGCGTGCTGTTCATGCGCGGCGCCGGGCCGATCGGCTACCCCGGCGCGGCCGAGGTCGTGAACATGCGTCCGCCCGCTTATCTGATCGAGGACGGCATCCATGCTTTGCCCTGTGTCGGCGACGGCCGCCAATCGGGCACGAGCGGCAGCCCGTCGATCCTCAACGCCTCGCCCGAGGCGGCGGCGATGGGCGGCCTCGCCTTGATCAAGACCGGCGACCGGGTACGGATCGATCTGCGCACCGGCCGCGCCGACATGCTCGTCGACGAGGCCGAACTCGCCGCGCGCCGCGCCGCGCTCGAAGCCGCCGGCGGCTACGCCTACCCCGCCTCGCAGACGCCGTGGCAGGAAATCCAGCGGGCTTTGGTCGGCCAGATGAACAGCGGCGCGATCCTCGAAGGCAGCGAAAAATATCAGCGCATCGCCCAGACCAGAGGCCTGCCGCGCGATAATCACTGAGAATAGCCCTCTCCCGCAAGCGGGAGAGGGCTCCTAATCCCGCAGCGAAAGCTCCGTATCCTGCAGCGCGAGCCGCACCAGTTCGGCCATCTTCGCGCGCGCCGCGGTGGGATCGCCTGCCGCGATCGCTTCGTACAGCCGTTCATGGTCGGGCAGCGGATCGCGCGGCAGCCCGCGCTTGCGCTGCTTGAAGATCGTCGTCCAACTCACCGCCGCCGCGATCGAGCTCGACAAGGTGATCAGCGGCGCGTTGCGCGTGGCGGACAGGATCGCAGTGTGGAAAAGCTGGTCGGCCGCCTGCCCCTCCGCCGTTGCCAGTCCATGCTGGCGCATCCCCTCGAGCGCCGCGATCATTCGCACGAGATCGGCATTGTCGCGCCGCTCCGCCGCAAGCTCTGCCGCTGCCGGCTCGACGATCATGCGCAACTCGAACAGGTCGCGGACGAAGGCCTCGCTCGGCTCGCTCTCGAACGACCAGGCCAGCACTTCCGGATCGAGCAAATTCCAGCGTTCGCGCGATGACACCCGTGTCCCGGTGCGCGTCCGGCTTTCCACCAGCCCCTTGGCGGCCAGCATGCGGATCGCCTCGCGATAGGCGCTGCGCGACACACCCAAAGTTTGCGCGAATTCGATCTCGCCCGGCAGGGTCTCGCCCGGCGCATAATGGCCGGTCAGGATCGCGACACCCAGATCGTGCGCGATCGTGCCGTGGATGCGGCGCGCCGCCGGTTTGTTGCTGCGCTGGACCATGCATCCCCTTCCCCGGCGAATTAAGAGCAAAGGCCGCGTCTTGTCGAGCCAGCCCCTTGCCACCGCTTCCTCAACCCCATAGCATTTGCCCGGCCCGCAGATCAACCGTCAGATTTTCGGCCAGTTCGCCGAGCATCTCGGCCACGGAATCTATGGCGGCATCTGGGTCGGCCCCAAGTCGAAGATCGCCAACGTCCACGGCTATCGCAAGGATGTGGTCGACGCGCTCAAGGATCTGTCGGTGCCGTTCGTGCGCTGGCCGGGCGGCTGCTTCGCCGACGAATATCACTGGCGCGACGGCGTCGGCCCGGCTGGCAAGCGCCCGGTCAAGGTCAACACCTGGTGGGGCGGCGTGACCGAAGACAACAGCTTCGGCACGCACGAATATTTCGGCTTCCTCGATCAGATCGGCGCCGAAGCCTATATCTCCGGCAATGTCGGCAATGCCCCGCCGCGCGAGATGGCGGAGTGGATCGAATATATGACCTCGCCGACCGGATCGAGCTTTGCGCAGGAACGCGCGGCCAACGGCCACCCCGCCCCGTTCAAGCTCAGCTATTTCGGTCTCGGCAACGAATTGTGGGGCTGCGGCGGCAATATGCGCGCCGAATATGCCGCCGACGAAACCAGGCGCTACGCCACCTTCATCAAGCCGGGCGGCGGCGCCAAGCTGATGAAGATCGCGAGCGGCCCGTCGGATTCCGATTACAATTGGACCGAGGTGATGATGCGCGAGGCCGCCAAGAATATCGACGGCCTCACCCTCCATTATTACACAATCACCGGCCCCGACTGGCAGCACAAGGGCGCCGCCACCGGCTTCACCGAAAGCGAATGGGCCGCGACGCTCGCCAAGACGCTGCGCATGGACGAATATCTGACCAGGCACTCGGCGATCATGGACAAATATGATCCGGCCAAGCGCGTCTGGCTGGTGGTCGACGAATGGGGCGCCTGGTACGATCCGGCACCGGGCAGCAACCCCGGCTTCCTCGTCCAGCAGAACAGCCTGCGCGATGCCTTGCTCGCCGCGAGCAACATCAACATCTTCGTCAAGCATGCCGACCGCGTGAAGATGGCCGCGATCGCGCAGATGGTGAACGTGCTGCAGGCGATGATCCTGACCGACGGCCCGCGCATGGTGAAGACGCCGAGCTATTACGTTTTCCAGCTCTACAAGCCGTTCCAGGACGCGACCCAATTGCCGATCGAGGTCACATCCTCCTGGTACGGCAAGGATCAGTGGACGATGCCCGCGGTGAGCGCGGCCGCCGCGCGCGACAAAGCGGGCGTGGTCCACATCGCGCTCACCAATATGGATCCCAACCAGCCGGCCACGGTCTCCGCCAAGCTGGCAGGGCTGACGGCGACCAATGTCAGCGGACGGATCATCACCGCGCCGGCGATGGATGCAGTCAACAGCTTCGACCGGCCCGACACCGTCGTCCCGCAACCCTTCACCGGCGCGTTGGTCAGCGCCGATGGCCTGACCGTGACGCTGCCGCCCAAATCGGTGGTGATGCTCGACCTGCGCTAGAGCGTCCGCACGATCACCGGCCGCTTCTCCGCCACCGCGATCGGGTTGCGGAGCGGCAGCCGGAACGCGTCCGCTTCGATCTCGAACACGTCGCCGGGCTGCGTGACCACCCCGTCCGCGAAGGAAGCGGTCGCGGTGCCGAAGAAATGGACGTGAATGTCGCCCGGGCGGCGGAACAGGCCATATTTGAAATGGTGCTGCTCGAGGTTGGCCAGACTGTGCGACATGTTCGCCTCGCCCGACAGGAACGGCTTTTCCCACAAGGTCGCACCGTCGCGCAAAATCCGGCTGGTGCCGCGCACGTCCTGCGGCAGTTCGCCCAGCCGGAGCTCGGGTCCGATCGACGCCGCGCGCAGCTTCGAATGCGCCAGCCACAGATAATTGCCGCGTTCGGTGACATGGTCCGAAAATTCGTTGCCGAGCGCGAAGCCGAGCCGCACCGGATTGCCCTCGCGATCGATCAGATAGATGCCCGCAATCTCCGGCTCCTCGCCCGCGTCGAGCGCGAAGGCGGGCGATTCCAGCGGCGCGCCGGTGCCGACCAGGGTGCTGCCATCCCCCTTGTAGAACCATTCGGGCTGGACGCCGGTCGCGCCCGGCGCGGGCTTGCCGCCCTCGACCCCCATCAGGAACATCTTCATCGAATCCGTCGGCGCCGGATTCTCGACCGCCTTGCGATGCATCTTGTCGCGCCCCTCGGCGGATCCGAGATGGGTCAGGCCGGTGCCTGTGACGGCCAGATGCGCGGGATCGGGATGGTCGATCGGCGCGAGCAGGGTGACGGCGTCTAGGTCGATCGGATCGCCCAGCCCGTCCGCGTCGATCACGTCCGCCATGCTGTGGCCGAGATCGAGCGCCCGCTCCGCCAAAGCGAGCACGCTGTCGGCGCCCAGCACGGTGCGCGCGCTGCCATCGGCCGCCAGCAGGGCAACGCCCCTTTTCCCGTCGTGACGATATTGGATGAGCGATGCCATGGCCGTCCTTCTGATTACTCGGACAAATTGCCCCAAGTGGTGGCAAACGCAAGCATCGCAAGCGCGCGGGGAGCATCTTTCTAGATGCTTCCGATCCAGATAAGCTGGTATCGAAATGGCTCGCCCGCGGGTGGTCCACGCCACCGTTAGGTCGGGCGCTGCCGGGCCCAGCCGGAAACGATCGCGGGAATGGTGGCGGTCATCAAGGGAATGACCGAGGTCAGACCGATCCCGTCCGGAATCACCATCGTCAGCACGATACCGCCGCCGACAACCATGATCAGCAGCGGCCAGGCCTTATCGGTGCCGCCCTCCGATTTCGCCGGTTTAGCCACCGGATCGGACATATCTCGCCGAACCGGGGCGAATATATTTGTCTCGGCTCCGGCCGGCCCGGATCATTCAGCTTGATGCGGATTATTTGGTGGCCACACTTATATCCTTCGATTGGCTCTTGTTGGCTAGATCATGAATCCGCAGCTTGTAGGTCTTGCCCGCTGCGAGCGAGCTTCCCGCGCCAATGTCGATTGTGTTCCCCTGCTGGGACAGCGTAATGTCCTTGGGCACAAGGCCGACCCAGGCGCCGCGATATCCAACGTCGCCGCCCGAAAGCGTAAGCGAGACGTTGGTATCCTTGCTGATTTCGACTGAATCGTTGGGGGCGCCCGAAACCACGAGCGGCTGGGCGGCCGCCACCGCCTGGAAGCCGCTGCACGTCGTCAGTTTCGCGGGGGAACCGGTCAGCGCCTGCGAAATAGCAGCATCGACAGCCGCCCGCGCGCGCTCGATGACGCCCTCTGCAAAGGTCAGTCGCGCTTGATCCGAAGGGGACGTTACCGCTGCGGCTGGGGCCGCTTCAGCCCGGGCGCCAGCACCGCCGCCCGGATTCGAGAGGGCGGTTGCCGGAGTCGGCGGCACTGTCTTCGTGTCGGGAGCGACGGCAAGGCTGCCAATCGCAGTAATCGCATTCCCGAAAGCTTCCCGATCGGGTTCTTCGGCCACGATCTGTTGCCGCGCCTTCACAACGACGTCGTTCACGGCCGAAATACTGTTGGCCGCGAATGCCGAACCGGCGATGTCGAACTCCCCGATGCGCGAACGCACTATCTGCGCAGTGACCAGTGCGACCGCCTTCCGCTCGGCGTCGACATCCGCCATTTTGCCGAGCATGCCCAACTGCGCTTCCGCACCATCTATTACCGGAAGATAGCCCTGGAGCGTCGCTGCGGAAGTCTCCACGGTCTGCGTAGCGCTGGCGATGCAGGCCGAGGCATCGGCGGCCGCCAGATAAGTCGCGCCGTAACCCCGATCGACCGTCAGCGAGGACGTTATCGCCAGGGTGCCGGTGCCGAGTCCCAGAGCCACCGTAAGATCGCGACCACCTCCGAAGGAAGTCGCCCCCGCTGTAGCGAGAGCTCCAAGAAATGTGGCCGTGCGCAGAAAGTCGCGGTCATCCCGCTGCTTTTTGAGCCGGGTGATCATGTCGGCTTCGGTGTCCGAAGCATATTGGCGGGCTATCGCCAGGTTACAAGCCGAGCCCTTGCAGGTGGACGGGGCCTCCTTGAATGGAACCCGCTCCGGAATGGTGGCGCATCCGGAAAGAGCAAGGCCGATCCCGATCAGGGGTGTCAGGACAAAAGCACTGGGTCCGCTTTCACGCCGTGCGCGACCGCCCGCGCCCAAAAATTGCGCCATGTCTTCCCCCCTCGCTGTGGATCCCACAATCGACCAATCAACCACATCGTTGCCGCTGGCCCGAGGGGATGGATTCGTGTGCCCCCGCCAAATCCCCCGATCAGCTGCGCGAGACTGCACGAACGCCCCCGTTTTTCAAATCCACATTCTGTTCACTATGACTTATATTTCACAAATCATGGGCGATTAAAGAAAGGCCGGAGCGCCACGCTCTTATCGTCAATTTCCGTGCGCTTGAGCGCGCCCGGTATTGACGGCAATCGCCGAGAATTCTTACCATGAAAGCTGAAAGCAACCGGGCAAAGCCATTGCGGACAGCCTTGGCATCGCAAGGCCGCATGGCGCACCCGAAGGGATTCGAACCCCTGGCCTCTGCCTTCGGAGGGCAGAGAAAAGGGGGAAATCTGGACAACGCCGGACCAACAAAACGGCAGATTTCCTTGACTTTCTGTCCGAGGTGGTCCACGATTTTCCGACCATGTTTTCCGTACTTTTTCCGTACGGAATTGCAGACGGGCCATTATGTCGCTGGATTTGAGCAAGGTAAAAGAGCGCGACGCACTTCCCAACCGACGCGAACCACATTGGCAGCGGCTGCGTCCGGGCTGCTTCATCGGATACCGCCCTTCCGCACGCGAGGGCCTCGGCACTTGGATCGCCCGTGCTTATTCGGAAGACGAGCGTAACTATCGCCTCAAGGCACTGGGCGACTTCTGCGCGATCCAGGCCCGCGACCGGTTTGCGGCCGCGAAGAAGGAAGCCGAGACATTCGCCGATCTCGTTGAGGCCGGCGGTATCGCGGAGCATCCGGTCGAGACGGTAGCCGAAGCCTGCCAGCGCTACGCGTCGGATGGGAGCGAAATCGGAAAGCGCTTCACGCGCCATGTCTACAGCGATCCGATCGCTAAGGTGAAACTATCGAAACTTCGCCGGCATCATCTTAAGGCGTGGCTCCGGCGTCTCGAGGATAAACCTGCCCAGATCAGTCGACGGAAAGACGGTCGCATGACGACGCGTCCTCGATCGCCTGCATCAGTCAACCGGGACATGGCGATGTTGCGTGCTGCGCTCAATCGCGTGCTGCCGCACGGGACGCCCGATACCGAGGCCGCCTGGCAGGAGGCGATCACGCCGATCAGAAATGCCGACCGGCAGAGGACGCTCTACTTGGATCGCGAGCAGCGACGCTCGTTGTTGGCCGAGATCGATTCCGAGTCCGAGCCCTTCGTTCGGACATTATGCCTCCTGCCATTGCGACCCGGCGCCGTGGCAAACCTCAACGTTGCAGACTTCGATCGGCGCACGGCCGAATTGACGATCGGTAAGGACAAGAGCGGGAAGCCCCGCCGCATCGTAGTTCCGAAGGTGGCGGCGACACTCATGGCGGCGCAATCGAAAAATCGACGACCCGATGAGGCCTTGTTCCTGCGGGGAAATGGTCGGCCTTGGACCAAAGGATCTTGGAAAGGTCCGATCGCCAAAGCTGGCCGAAAAGCCGGACTGCCCGTTGGTGCCACTGCCTATACGCTAAGGCATAGCACCATCACGGATCTGGTGATTGGCGGATTATCATTGCTGACGGTTGCGCAGATCAGCGACACCAGCGCCGAGATGATCGAGCGCCATTATGGCCACCTGATTCAGTCGGTGGCCGCCGAAGCGCTGGCGAAGCTGTCACTATGAAGCATTGATGGGCGCTGCGCACTGTATCCTCCCAGATCGTGGAACTGCGCCGGCAGCCAGGCTTCGGATTAAAACGCAACTGAGCCTCGCTAAATGCCCCTCGACGTCAGTGCTCCGTATGCCCCCAGGTGTATGCAGGCGAGCATCTCCCCCTCCCCTTTTTCCGTCGCAACCTGCCAGTGGGCACGAACGGAGGGCCGTCGATTATCTGGATAATTGAGCTGCGCCCCTAATTACAAAGCATTCCGACATACATAATCTGCATTGTAGATCGACCTCCTGTCTAGATTAAGCAGTGGCCTAGGGAAGTTGTCAAGCTAGTATCAGGCGATGAAGAATTAGATAGTTTTCTAGCTTTCTTATCTAGGTATCAACGAATTGGAAGGCGTGCTTCAGATCCTGGCTTCCCATACAAAATTACATCTTATTGAAGAAAGAAATCTGCTTTGCTGCGTCTATTTTCAAAGTTTCGCATCAATTCTCCAAGATCGAAATGTATCTTCCGTGCATGTTGCTCCCACTAGGAGAAACATCGTGTTTACCGCTTCGAATGTTCGCCGGTCCAGCCATCCGGCCTACGAAAAGCGGGGCGATATTGCGTATATCGAGATCAATCCACCAGACGCGTTGAACCTGATTGACATGCCGATACGGATAGACCTGTGCCGGGCTTTCAAGCAAGTACGCGAGGATCGCGACCTCCGCGGCATCGTCCTTTCGGGAACCGGCGACGGGACATTCATCGGTCTGGACCGCAGCGGGCCGCTCGACCGGGCGAGTTTCGCGGCGGTCGAATCGAACCGACTGATGCAGACGCTTCTCAGTCTGATCGAGACTCTCGGCAAACCAGTCGCTGCCGCGATGAACGGCGTTGCTCTTGGCTGCGGGTGCGAGATCGCCATGGCCTGCACGGTCCGGATCGCGACCGACACGGCGCGATTTGGATTGTCCGAGACCAATGGATGGCCGATCGAGAACGAAACGCTCAATGCATTTGATGCTTATGCCATCGGACTGGTCGACGAGATCGTCCCGCCAGCGGAACTGATAGGGCGCGCGGCGGCGGTAGTCCGTCAGGTCGCCACTAGCGCGCCAATCGCGGCGCGCTATGCAAGCGAAGCTGCGAGACGAGCCTTGGCGCCAAGTTTGCGAAGGCAGTGTCAGCGCACGCGGGCATTGGCCTGCACACCTCCGATCTCGCCAATCGGTGGATAAGGCCGACATCCGCATGACCCTCGCTTTTCAATGCGCTCCACCGCGAAGGGCAAGGAAGGCTTTTCAGCGGCGTGAACCTCACGCTAGCTGACTCCTTCTATTCCGGCTGGAGTGCCGCTGATGCTACCGCCGAAGACCAAGATCTCGCTCACTGCCGACTCCATGCTGCCGCACGACTATGACTGCCACTCATATAACTATGACGATTTGCAGTTTCCGTTGCGCCGCTAACTAGGCGAGCCTTTGACGCCAGAAATCAAAGGTGGAACATGTGACCGATAACGAGAGCCTGAATCACCTCTCTCAGGCCCATGCGTTTGCTAAAGAATATCTCAGTATCGCCGACGAAGCTCAGCCGTTTCCATCACCAGCTGCTGTCGCGGCATTGGCGGGGTTCGATGAGCCCTGGGCACAGTCAGGCGCGGCCGCAGCGGATGTCCTGACCCAGCTCCACCAGCTCGGCTCTCCTGCGACCGTACGCAACACCGGCGGTCGATATTACGGCCTTGTGATGGGAGGCTGCCTTCCAGTCGCTCTTGCAGCGAACTGGCTGGCCGGCGCTTGGGATCAATGCGTCGCAGGGTGGGCGATGTCACCAGCTGGAACGTTCATCGAGGAAGTCGCAGCCCGATGGCTATTGGAAGCTCTGGACCTCCCGCGTGAATCCGCGGTTGGCTTTGTGACCGGCTCAACGATGGCCAGCTTTTCTGCGATCGCGACCGCGCGGTCAGCACTGCTCGCACGGGCCGGTTGGAATCTCCATTCTCAAGGCACGCGCAATGCGCCGGAGATCAAAATAGTTGCCAGCGACCAGGAGCATCCCGCCGTAAGAAAATCCCTCACTATGCTGGGTATTGGCCAATCAGAGGTGCGCTGGATCGAGACCGATGACCAGGGAAGTATCATCCCTGAGGCGGTCCCGCATCTCGATGATAAAACAATCCTGCTGCTTCAGGCTGGTAACGTCAACGGCGGCTCCCTCGACCCCTTCCATTCCGTCTGTCACAAGGCGCGCGAAGCGGGTGCCTGGGTGCACGTCGACGGCGCATTCGGGCTCTGGGCTCGCGCATCAAAGGCGCGACGACACCTGGCGCGTGGAGTGGAACTGGCCGATTCCTGGGCTGTCGACATGCACAAGTGGTTGAATGTCCCCTACGATTCGGCAGTTTACATTTGCCGCCACACGTCCGCTCCGCTTGGTGTTTTTAACACGGATACGACCTACCTCGTGCGTGAGCGCGTGCGTGAGCCGAACAATTTGACGCCCGAGCTTTCCCGGCGAGCGCGTGGTGTGGAGATTTGGGCTGCGTTGAAATTCCTCGGGCAATCCGGACTCGAAGACCTGATCGAACGTTGCTGCCGCCACGCCAAAAGGTTTGCCGAAGGATTGGCCGCGGCAGGTTATGAAATCCTCAATGATGTGGTGCTGAATCAGGTCGTGGCTGCCTATGGTGACGACGAGCAGATGGCGAGAATCATATCCAGTATTCAAGGGTCCGGAACCTGCTGGTTAGGCCCGACCCATTGGAAGGGACGGTTCGCAATGCGTATCAGCGTTTCCTCGTGGGCTACCACCGACAGAGATGTTGAACAGAGCCTTCGAGCCATGGTCGATGCAACCATTCAATCAGAAGAAGTTGCATTTGTACTGAGCGCATAGAAGGACGTTCTCAATCAGGATTTGAATACAGGTTCGCGCACGGTCGCCTATCCGGCCTATGGTGATACCAATTACGGATGGCACACACTCGCTCATCCTGAGTTCGTTGCCCGCGCGCGGTCCACTTCCGCGAGCTATCGGAGCGTCATCCGGTAACCTGAAGTGGCCTCCCCTATATGCCGCTGCTGCACGACGAAGGGCGCCGCCCGCCAATGGTGCGCCAAATACGGGGCGCTGCGTTGGTACGGTGGACTTGGCGGGCGCATGGAAGGATACCGGTGACGCGCACGCTCGCCTGGTACGCCACCCCCTAACGTCCACCACATCACGGCGTCAGACTTCCGCGCGTTCACGCGCGCACGCGGGATCGCGGTGGAGCGCGCCGGGTCCTGTCGGGCAACGAGGCGGCCAGCGCCGCCGCCAATCTCCGCGCCAAGCAGGCGATGTTCCCGCTGCACCGTTGAGAGCCGATAATGGTGCATGACGCCATGACTCCGGACGCCGTTCCCATCCACCGTCCGGTCTGCCAGCGTGGCCTGATCCACAGGCAGAGGCGAACATGCCCGACGACGAATTCGACAATATGTTCGAAGACCTGACCCCTTCCCAATTGGAGGAGCTTGATCGACTGGACGCCGAACAGATCAGCAACTCGGGAAAACGGGCCGCCCCGGCGGGCGAGGAGGAATCGGCCCGCCCCGCCAAGCGGCAGCGACAGGCCGACCACAGCGACGACGAATACGACAATATGCTCGAAGACCTGACCCCTTCCCAATTGGATGAATTGGATCAGCAGGCTCAGCAAGCCGCCTCAAACAACGCGACCAATGACGCCCCGCTCCGGGGACTGGCCGCCGATCAACCGGAGCAAGTGTCCGGAGAGGTTGACCGTCTCTCTGCGACGGGCCCGAGTGATGCAGCCGAGCCCGACGCGAAGGAAGGGGCCGCCGAACCACGGCGCATGCCCGACGGCTTCAAACGGTTCGAGGACATACCGCCGCCGCCGCCAGTGCTTTACCAGCAGTTCATGGGCGAACGAGATCGCTACCAGGACGTCCTCTTCCTGACCAAGGATGGCCTGTCCTATGTGACCGCCGAGCAACTCAGGAAAACCGATCCCGCCTTACTGGAAGGCCGGTTGAAGGAAGCGGGATTGCCCAAAACATTTTGCAGCACTTCGGACACGTCAAAGGCGGACCGCCCGTGGCTGCTCGTCCGGGAAAAGGATGAGTCGTTCACCGCGGTGGAAGCCCTGCTTCCGGAAGCCTATGGGCGGAACAAGCGGGTAATCGAAGCTTATCCGCGGAAGCGGATCTATGCCCTCGACAAGACGTCCGGCGGCGACGTGCGCTACGTCAACCTGACCCACTGCCAGCCGCAGTACAAGGATGACTTCGAGCCGGGTAAGTTGGAACTCACAAAGAACCAGAGAATGCAATTGGGCGAGGAAGTCCGCGAATATGCCGCAAAGACGCCTACGACCAGAGACCACGCCAAGATCGTCATGGGGAGGATACTCGGAACCTATGACATGCAGCGGCAGAACGGCAGAGCGCTGAAGCATGAGGAGATCGCCGGGCATTATCCGGCTCGGCCACCGCTGATGGCGTATGGCAACGACGCGATCTTCACGGAAGAACTTGGCCTGAAACGATCGCAGCCGCCTCTGAATAACGCCTCCTTCAACTATTTCCGTGATCAAACCGAAGACAGCAAAATCTACATATTGGACAAGCCGAACATTCCCCGGTTCGGCAGCGACAATCCCGACGCCGGCCGGCCCGAATATGTCCTGATGTCCACTGAGCAGCGCCTCAACATGGAGGCGCTGAAGCAGCGGCACGCCGAACACGTCTGGAACCTGGGCCTCGGAACTCCACGCTGGGCGACGCACCTAAGCGTGGAGGAGCTCTTTCGTCTCGGCATATCCGCCGACGACCGGCGATTGCTCGAAGGTCTCGACCTGGACAGATGTACAAGCTGGGGAGAGCGGCTGCCGGAACCAAGCAAGGCCGTGATCGGCGTGGACGGCCAATCGCCCAGACGCCATTATGTCTGCACATCCACTCCGCCGGCGCTGGTTCACGAGCGGGCAAACGAAGCCGGAAGCCTGCCCGCGAAGGGGGACGAGCAGCCGGCCCTTGCTGCGGATGGCGGGTTGAATGAAAGAGCCCGGGAAGACAGATCGCGAGCCCGCAGCCGTTCCCGTTGATCGGCAAGAGTGCGGTTGCAATCCGCGAGCCGATCGTGAGCGGGCTGCAAGCAAATTCCGCCCATCAGCCCCGCGCCCGGCTGACCACGTTCTGATCACCCCCAGGACCGGTCGCTCATCAGGATGGGTGTGCCACGAGTGGCTGGCCGAACGAGGGAGGGGCAGCCTGGTGGGTGGGCCTTTGAACCGGCTCAATTGATCGCACGATTTTTCCAGATAGTCGGACCAATATTGCATCATCCGCACGCGTTCGTTCCAAAACTCGCCACGGGCGTAGATACGCCGCACCGCATTCTTGTCCTGATGGGCGAATTGTCGTTCGATCGCATCGGGGTTGAAGAGCCCGGTCGCGTTCAAGAGCGTGTCGGCCATCGTGCGAAAGCCGTGCGCGGTTATCTCGTCAGAGCCATAGCCCAGTGCGCGCAGCACCGGGTTGATCATGTTCTCGGACTTCATCAGGCATCGCGAATTGGTTGAGATGATAGCCCTGGCGCGCACGATTGGCAGTGAGCACGCGCGTCCCCGGAATATCCTCGAATTCCGCGAGATATGCGTGAATGTCGCGCCGCGTCGTCACAGCCTGCGTGCCTTCAGCTGGGTATCGAGGCGCGGGAAGATGCGGCGCGCGTTGCCCGCGAGGATCGCCGCACGCTCAGCATCCGAAATGTCGTGCGCATCGACGTAGCGCTTGGTGTCGTCGAAGTAGAAACCGGTTTGTTGATGGGTGTCGGGACCGCTCGATGAGTGCGAGGAGCCAGTCCGACCGACTTTTGCCGGCAAAGTGCGCGATCGCGGGAAGGTAGAGCGGCAGATAGTGGGTCAAGATGCGATGCAGGTCTGTGTCTTCATCCTGGAGATGACGTCGTGGGTCTTCACAGCTCCTGGAGACGTCGATGCCGGCGGCGAGCGGATCGACCCAGCGCTGGGTGGCGCCGATTCGCAGCATGTGAAGGATCACCCGGCATCCTTGGATTGTTCTTGTCCCACCCATTGTGGAGCGCTTCGCGCGTCGAGCCAAGGCCACTGAGGAGATGACGGTCGATCCATCCTCGGCGATCAAGTGCAAGCCATAATGTTTGGCAAATCATTGGGTCCTTGATTGCCGTTGGAGCAACATCAGTGAAGAAGAGCATGCGATCTTGAGTAGTAATTTTTCCGGCATTGGCGGATCGATAGGCTCAAGATCCTCAAACGCTCGCCTCCGTCGTTCGGAGTCCTGCGATCAGAATGTCGACCAGTTGCTTCGCGCTCGCTTCCCAGTCCGGGCCAGAATTGACATGGGCGACGCCCACCAGCGCGCGCAGCAGATCGAGGGGTTCGAGGTCTAGACGGATGGCACCATCCGCAATTGCGACATCGACCAACGTGGAAATGGCCTCCTTGACCTGCAGCCCCGACGCGGCCTGAAGGTCGGATATGTCTCCGATGATCGCATTGAATGCCTCAGCCATTACCTGCTTCGCGGCGATATAATCGACGAACAGCCTCATCCATTCCCGAAGCGCTTCCACGGGCGGCAGCGTGTTAGCCAAACGGTTGGCAGCCTCGGCAAGCTGCCGAGTCTCATTTTGATAAACGGATTCTAGAAGCGCGTGGCGTGTCGGGAAGTGGCGGTAGAGCGTGCCGATCCCCACGCCTGCCGCGCGCGCGATTTCATCCAGGCTAGCGGTCGACCCCTTGGCGGCGAACGCAGACTTGGCCGTCTCGAGCAGCAGTTCTCGATTGCGCTGCGCATCGGCGCGCGGCTTGCGCGCCGCATTATGCTCGACTTCTCCATTCAATCCAACCGCACCCTTGCTAAACGGAGATAACCTCCGTATCTTGAAATGGAGATATCCTCCACTTACTGGAATCACCCCCGCGTAGCAATATGCGGGAAGACCCCATGTCCCCGATAGAAGGAGATTATCGTGAGCAGGTCATTCAATGCGACATCCACCACCGACGAAGTGCTCGCCGGCATCGACCTCAGTGGCAAGCGTGTCCTCGTGACGGGCGTTTCGGCGGGCCTGGGCGTCGAGACAGCGCGCACCCTCGCGGCGCATGGCGCACAAGTGATCGGCGCCGCGCGCGATCTCGCGAAGGCTGAGGGGGCGACGGAAGGGGTACGCGCCCAGGCCAGGAACGGCGGAGGCCTGGAACTGGTCGAGCTCGACCTTGCGTCGCTCGCTAGCGTCCGGGTCTGTGCGGACGCCCTGGTCACCGAGGGCAAGCCGTTCGATCTCGTTATCGCCAACGCCGGCGTCATGGCCTGTCCATTTGGCCACACCGCGGATGGCTTCGAGACGCAGTTCGGCACCAACCATCTCGGTCACTTCGTGCTGGTCAACCGCATCGCCTCGTTGATCGCGTCCGGCGGCCGGCTCGTGAACCTCGCCTCCTCCGGCCATCGCTTCTCCGGCGTGAATCTGGACGACCCAAATTTCGAACGGACGCCTTATGATCCCTTCGGCGCCTATGGTCGTTCGAAGACCGCAAATATCCTCTTCGCCGTAGAATTTGACCGGCGTCATCAGGCAAGCGGGATCCGGGCGACCGCGTTGCACCCAGGGGCGATACAGACCGAGCTTCCCCGCTATATGACCGACGAGACGATGCAGCAGATGGTCGCTGTCATCGAGCAGAGTTTTCCCGGCGGCATGGCCGCCTTCCAGTGGAAGAGCGTGCCGCAGGGCGCCGCCACCTCGGTCTGGGCCGGTGTCGTGGCGGAGCCGGAGACGGTCGGCGGCCGTTATTGCGAGGACTGCCATGTCGCTGAGATCGACGATGGAGCGGGTTTCGAAGGCGGCGTGCGAAGCTACGCGCTCGACCCGGAGAATGCCAAGGCGCTCTGGGCCAAAAGCGAGGAGATGGTTGGCGAGCGCTTCTGAATGCGACGCTCCTCTCTCCCTTCAAAAAATCAGGAGCATCATCATGGACTGTAGGATGCTTGGCCGTACCGGCATCGACGTCTCGCCGATCTGTATGGGTTGCATGAACAGCGGCGAGCCGGGCAACGCCATCAACCCATGGGCGATCGGCTATGAGGATGTGAAGCGGCTGGTCAAGTGGGCGCTCGACCGCAGCATCAACTTCTTTGACACGGCCAATGTCTATTCGAAGGGCACGAGCGAGGAATATGGCGGCCGGACACGAGAGAGGCTGAACGGATGACGACAATCCTTCTCGCGGGGGCGACCGGCCTGGTCGGCCAGCACGTTCTGGCGAACGCTCTGGCGGACGAGCGAATCAACAGCGTGATCGCGCCGACACGGCGTCCGCTTGCCGTCCACCCGAAGCTTACCAACCCGCTGGTCGATTTCGAACGGCTACCGGCGGATGCCGAATGGTGGTCGGTGGATGGCGCGATCTGCACGCTCGGCACGACCCGCGGAAAGGCGGGGTCGGACGAGGCTTTCCACCGGGTCGATCACGACTATCCCTTGGTAGTGGCTGGGCTGGTTCGAGCTCGCGGGGCAACCCGCTTCGCGTTGAACTCCGCTTTGGGCGCCAATGCCGGTTCCCACTTCCTCTATCCCCGCACCAAGGGAGAGCTGGAAGACGATCTGGTAGCGCTCGGCTTCGCATCGCTGACGCTGGTCCGGCCGGGCCTGATCGGCGGCAAGCGTGAGGAGTTTCGCGCCGTCGAGCGCATTTCGTTGGCGCTACTTGGCACGCTCGCGCCGCTGATGCCGCGCCGCTACCGCATCAATCCCGCCGGCACGATCGCCGGCACGCTGGTCGAGGCTGCTGTTGCAGGCCCGCCCGGTTGGCATGTTGTCGAAGCCGAGCGGCTCAGCCGCTAAGCCTGGAGGCAGGGATTCCGTTAATCAACTCGTCTTGCTGTAGCTTTTGTCGCGGCCGGAAGTGGCCGCGATCATTCCAGGCGCGTCGTCCGCCGAACAGCGGCCGTAAAACCTCGATCAAATCGACGAGCCGCTTGAATCTGGTCTGCTGGCGTGGATCGTCGACCTAGTCGGTTTGGACGACCGAGGGGCTTTAGCGGTGTAACCGGAAACTCGCGCTTCCAATTCTAGGCAAACCGGACTCGAACCGCTCTGGATCAAACTGACGCCGGTATCATTGCCGGTACCAGCGAACGATATGGCGGCAGGTACCGTGCGCACGCGCCGCATTCGGATGATCCCTCGTCGAGCATCGCACCACCCATCGAGTGGTTCGCCAGACTCTCGCTAAGTCAGCCGTCGGACAGTGCCCGAAACTCCCGGCCTGAGTCGCTTCGGGCCAGTGTCGCGAGCGCGCGCAGAATCAAGATCGAGAGCGTCCGGATCATCCGCCCGAGCGGGCGACGCCCGTACCGAGACGACCGGCGGATCAAGCTCGGCCTGCCAGAGCAGACGCGCGTCGAGTGCCGAGCGGCGGATCATGGTGCGGCTGGTGAAGGGGGCCTATTGGTACGCCGAGATTAAGCGGGCTCAGGTGGAAGGGCTTCCCGACTTTCCTGTGTACACGCGCAAGATGCACACCGACGTGGCGTACATCGCATGCACTCGGAAGCTGCTTGCGGCGACCAATGCCGTGTTCCCGCAGTTCGCGACTGCATAATGCGCCCACGCTCGCGACCACTATCACATGGCGGGGCCGACTTCGAAGTCGGCAGGCACTAGTTCCAGCGCCTGCACGGCATGGGCGAGCGGCTCTATGAGTAGGTGGTGGGCAGATCGAAGCTCGATAGGCTCCGCCGCATCCATGCTCCCGTCGGCACGCACGAAACGCTGTTGAGCCATCTCGTCCGCCGCTTGCTGGAGAACGGCGCCAACTCCTCCTTCGTCAATCGCGTTGCCGATCCGGCCGAGCAAGTGCGCGCCAGTGAAAGTGGCCAGCGCCTGATGCAGCTCGCCATCATCAACGACGACATGTCCCTTCTGGTCGATGAGCATGCGCAAGATCGATCAGTCAAGCCTCAACCGCATCGCCGTGTAGTCGCAAATTGAGTTGGGCCCATGATCAACGCATTTCGCTATACATAATTTGCATTTCAAATTGAACGCCAATTAAGGCAATCACTGATCCGGATAGTTTGTCAAACTCACATCATGTGACGAGGGAATTTACTTACAAAACAACGATAATGAAGTGTTGTATACTAATTGCACTACCAGATTAATTAGAATATTTACTAAAGCAGAAAATCGTCATTCTGACGATACGACGGGGAAGGCCGTGACAAACGAAGGCGCGCTAGTATTGAAGCAGGACAGGATCGAATGGCCAACGATCGCGCTCGCCATCTTGATTTATGGTTGCTGGCTGGCCGTCACTTGGTGCCATGCACTGCTGCCCCTCTGCCTCACACCCGTCCTTGGAGGATGGCTGATCGCGTGGCACAATTCGTTGCAGCACGAGACGATCCACAGGCATCCGACCGGGCGCCGCCTGATCGACGGCGCAATTGGCGCAGTGCCGTTATCCTTGTGGCTGCCTTATTCAACCTACTTCCGCACCCATCGCGCGCACCATGCCAGCCGCGCGATCACCGATCCATTCGAGGATCCGGAATCGCGCTACCTCGCCCACACCCAGGGCGGCTGGGGCCATATTCTGCGCGCGGCGGAGTTCTTGCAGTCTACATTGCTGGGGCGTCTCCTCCTGGGGCCGCCGATAACGGTCGGCCGCTTTCTAGTCAGCGAATTGGCGAGAGGCCGCAAAGACCCAGCGACGCTGTTGCGCAATTGGCTGCCCCACCTCGGCGCTTCCGCGCTGGTCGTGGCCTGGCTGCATCTCTGTGGGCTGGGGATCGGCGCTTATCTACTGCTGTTCGTCTATCCCGGCATATCGCTCTCGCTGCTGCGGTCGTTCGCGGAGCACCGCCCCGCCGAGGCGCCGGAGCATCGGGTCGCGATCGTGGAAACGCGCGGGCCGCTGGGACTGCTGTTCCTGCACAACAATCTGCACGCCGCGCACCACGAGCTTCCCGGCCTGGCCTGGTACCGGTTGCCGGCTTTTTATCGGCAGCATCGTATGCGGCTGCTAGAAGCGAACGGCGGGCTGCTCTACCGCAGCTACGGGGAGTTGTTCCGCCGCTTTCTATTCCGGCCGCATGATCATCTGGTCCATCCCGACTACGGCGGACATGACACCTCGCCTGAAATCGCTTGACTGGCCACCTCTCCAGCCGTGACCGCCGCCGTCGGTCTCCCCATGCATGATTTGCCGGCAATGCGTGCCCAATTGGCGGCGATCCGGCCCGAGCCGGTCAGCATGCCGCTGTAGACACAGCCGCCGACCTGGAAGCTCTGCGCGACCTTCTCAAGGTTGACGTTATGATCGAGATGCGTGTGCGTAATGAAGATCGCGGCGATGCGGCGGTTGGGATCGGGCCGGCGCGCAAAGAAGGCAATGAGATAGCCGATCAGATGGCCACTGGCGGCGTCGCCGCGGCCACCGGTATCGATCATCACCGCGCCGCACGAAAATTCCAGCAAGGCCGCTGCGCCCCGATCGATATTGACGTAGTGGACCGCCATCCCGTTCGGCCCGACATTGGCTGGCACGGCTGCACCGGCCTCGCGCGCGGCGAACGTGGAATAAACCCAGCCTGAGCGCCTGTCAGGCAGCCGCACATGATAATAACCCGCCTGCCGGGCGCCGTCGTCGAGCAGGTCGAGCGCGA
>NZ_DATHFV010000176.1:0-28608 GCF_035317925.1 Sphingomonas sp. | reverse complement strand
GTGTCCGGCCCCGACGACAGCCGGATCGCCCCCAGCCCCGCGCGCCCGCCGCGACCAGCATATGGCCGAGCCTTGGGCTGACCGGCAGGCCCGCCACCTTGTGCCCATGCGCGGTCGGCCGCCCGTCGCCATCGATCAGATCGAACGCCGCCAGCCGCCGCTTGGCCTCGGCGATCGCGGGCGCACTCGGCGGGTCGATCCAGCGCAGGCTGGTCGGATCGGTCACCCCCCAGATCGCGCAGGCCAGCACCAGCCCCGACAGGTCCGCCTCGGCGATCTCGGGCGGATCGAACGGCGCCAGCCCCGCCGTCGCCGCCTCCTCCCACAAACGATAGACCGTGCCCGGCCCCTGCCGCCCCGACCGCCCCGCACGCTGCGTCGCCGCCGCCTGGCTGACACGTTCGGTCGAAAGCCGCGTCACTCCTGCGGCACGGTCATAACGCGGCCGCCGCGCGAGGCCTGAATCGACCACGGCCGAGACCCCGTCCAATGTCAGGCTGGTCTCGGCGATCGCGGTCGCGAGCACCAGTTTGCGCTTCCCCGCCGGCTCGCCCCGGATCGCAATCCGCTGCGCGCCCGGATCGATCTGCCCGTGCAGGCGATGGAGGTTGATCTCGGGCGCGAGTCCGGTCAGCCGCTCGGCCGTCCGCTCGATCTCGGCCACGCCGGGCAGGAAGGCGAGCACCCCGCCCTTTGTCTCGGTCAGCGCGCGCCGGATCGCGGCCGCCATATCGTCCTCGATCCGCTGCTCGCGCCGCCCGAGATAGACATGGTCGATCGGGAAAGACCGCCCCGCGCTCTCGATCACCGGCGCCCCGCCCAGCAGCCGCGAGAAGCGCGCGCCCTCCAAAGTCGCCGACATCGCCACGATCCGCAGATCGGGCCGCAGCCCCGCCTGCACGTCGAGCGCCAGCGCCAGCCCGAAATCGCCGTCGAGGCTGCGCTCATGCACCTCGTCGAACAGGACCGCGCTCGTGCCCGCCAGTTCGGGGTCGGCCTGGACCATCGCGACGAAGATGCCCTGCGTCACCACCAGCAGCCGCGTCGCGGCCGACTGCCGGCTGTCGAGCCGCGTCGCATAACCGATCCGCCCGCCGACCGCCTCGCCCGCCAATTCGGCGATCCGTTCCGCCGCCGCGCGCGCCGCGACCCGGCGCGGCGACAGCAGCAGCACGCGCCCGCCGCACCACGGCCGGTCGAGCAACGCCGGCGCCACCATTGTCGTCTTGCCCGCCCCCGGCGGCGCCACCAGCACCGCGCTCGCCCCCGCGTCGAGCGCGGCGAGCAGTTCGGGCAGTACGGCGTGGATAGGGAGGTCGGTCACGGCGTGGGCTTAGCCGCGCCAAACCCTTCCCGTCACCCCGGACTTGTTCCGGGGTCCACTCAGCGGCTTGGCGCCAGCCTCCCAGTGGATGCCGGAACAAGTCCGGCATGACGGATGGAGATCACTTCACCCGCCCCACGCCCGGCATCAGGCTCCCGACCCGCTGGCGATAGCCCCGATACTCGTCGCCAAACTCGTCGATCAGGTCGCGCTCCTCATATTGGATCGCGATCAGGATATAGACCGTCAGCCCGAACGCGAGCAGCGCGTGGCCGTAACTCATTACCGGCGTCGCCCACAAAGCGATGACGAAGCCCGAATACAGCGGATGGCGCACCAGCTTGTAGAAGAAAGGCAGCCGGAACTGCGGCGCCGCGGGCGTGCGATTGCGCAGGTTGAGGATGGTCTGGCTCAGCCCGAACAATTCGAAATGGTTGAGCAGGAAGGTCGACAGCAGGACGATCCCCCATCCCGCCGCGAACACGCCCCACAGCACGTAGCGCCCGATCGGTGCATCGACCTGCCACAACGTTCCAACAACCGGGTGCCAGAAGGCAAGCAGCAGGATCAGGACCAGGCTCGCGCTGAGCACATAGATTGCCCGCTCGATCGGCTTGGGCACGATCCGCGTCCACACCGCCTTGAAGCCCGGCCGCGCCATCACGCTATGCTGCAGCCCGAACAGGGTGATCAGCGCGATGTCGATCGGCACCGCGAGCGCCACCGGCCCGGATATGCCCCAAAAGGGATTGGTGTCGACGTTGGTCGGCAGCTGCGGCAGCCCGGCGACGAAGCCGATCAGATAGAGAAAGGTGGCGAAAAAGAAGATGTAGATGGCCGTCGCCAGCAGCACGTAAAAAGCACGAGTCATGAGAAGTCCCTCCCGGAAGCGGGTGATCGTAACACCGGCAAGGCAGGATGGTTAGGGCCGATCCGGACAAACTACCGGGGTGATCGCGCGCATCGAGGCGCTTCAAACCCGCGCGCCGATCCGCCATAGGATCGCGCGATGGCCAAGCTCTATTTCTACTACGCCTCGATGAACGCGGGTAAGTCGACCACCCTGCTCCAGGCCGACTTCAACTATCGCGAGCGCGGCATGGCGACGATGCTGTGGACCGCCGCGATCGACGACCGTTATCGCGCGGGCACGATCAGTTCGCGCATCGGGCTGGAGACGCCCGCCAATCTGTTCGAAACCGGCACCGATCTCGAAGCCGCGATCCTCGAACAGCATGCGCAAACCCCGCTCAGCTGCGTGCTCGTCGACGAAGCCCAGTTCCTGACGCGCGACCAGGTGCTCCAGCTCGCCGCGATCTGCGACCAGGCCGGCATCCCGGTGATCGCCTATGGCCTGCGCACCGATTTCCAGGCCGAGCTGTTCGAAGGCAGCAAATGGCTGCTCGCGCTCGCCGACAGTCTGAACGAGATCAAGGCGGTGTGCGGCTGCGGCCGCAAGGCGACGATGAACCTGCGCGTCGATGCCAGCGGCCGCGTCGCCCGCGAGGGCGCGCAGACCGAGATCGGCGGCAACGATCGCTACATGGCGTTGTGCCGCCGCCACTTCATGAAAGCGATGCGCGACGGCGCCCTTCCCGACTATCGCTGAACACTCTAGCATCCTGACAAAGATCAGGAGTCTCCCCCCGCATGCTCACCAATCGTCGCGAATTGCTCGCCGGCGCCGGCGCGATCGGCGTCGCTGCCGCCATGCCCGCTCTGGCGCAAGGCACACCAGGCGATACGCAGGCGATCCTGCTGCTCGACACGATCACCAGCCAGTTGCTCGACGATTTTCCCGAAACCGCGGCGGGCCTCGGCATCGACAAGGGGCCGCGCGTCGGCTTGCGCAGCCGCTTCGGCGACCGCAGCCACGAAGCCGATTTCAAGCGCGCCGCGCGCTGCGCCCAGAACCTCGCCAAGCTGCGCGCGATCGACCGCACCGGCCTGTCCCACAGCGTCGCGCTCGATCTCGACGTTTGCCAGAGCGCGCACGAGCTGGCCGATGAAGGCTGGAAAACGATGCCGGTCGGCGACAATGCGATCTTCAACACCAACAACAGCTATCGCAGCACGCCCTATGTCGTGGCGCAGAATACCGGCGCCTTCGTCGAGCTGCCCGACACGCTCGAAAACCATCACGACGTCGCCAATGAGGACGATGCCGAGGCCTATCTCTCGCGCCTCGATTCCTACGCGCTCGCGCTCAACGGCGAGACCGGGCGGCTGATCGTCGATCAGGCCAAGGGCGCGATCCTGCCCGGCTTCCTGATCGATATCGCGGTCAAGGAACTGACCGGGATGCGCGACCAGCCGATCGACCAGTGGACCATCCTCGAAAGCTTCCGCGTCAAATGCGAGCATGCGGGCCTGCCGGCCAAGCGCGTCGAGCAGGCGAAGTCGGTCTGCCAGGGCCTGATCGCGCCCGCGCTCGGCCGTCAGATCGACGCCTTCGCGCTCGCCCGCCCCAAGGCGAGCGACGTGCCCGGCGTGTGGCAGCGCCCCGATGGCGACGCTTATTACAGCTGGCTGGTCAAGGCCGGCACCACCACGGAAGCCACCCCCGACGAGCTCCACAAACTGGGCGTCGAGCAGAACAAGGCGCTCAATGCCGAAATCGACACGTTGCTCAAGGCGCAGGGCATCACCAAGGGCAGCGTCGGCGAACGGCTGACCGCGCTCTCCAGGCGCCCCGATCTGCTCTTCTCGGACGACGATGCCGGCCGCGCCAAATTGCTGGCCTATCTCAACGGCCGCATCGCCGACGTCCGCACCCGCCTGCCACGCGCCTTCGCGACGATGGTGAAGGGCAATCTCGTCATCAAGCGCGTGCCGCCCGCGATCCAGGACGGCATGCCCGACGGCTATGCCGGCCCCGGCTCGATCGACGGCACCACGCCCGGCATCTATTATATCAACCTCAAGGACACCTCGAACTGGCCGCGTTATGCGCTGCCGACGCTCTGCTATCACGAGGGCATTCCCGGCCACGTCTGGCAGGGCGAATATAGCTACAAGCTCCCGCTGATCCGCTCCTTGCTCGCCTTCAATGCCTATTCCGAAGGCTGGGCGCTCTATTCCGAGCAATTGGGCGACGAGCTGGGCTGCTATGCCGACGATCCGCTGGGCAAGATCGGCTATCTCCAGTCGATCAATTTCCGCGCCTGCCGGCTGGTGGTCGATACCGGCATCCACGCCAAGCGGTGGAGCTTCGATCAGGCGCTCGACTGGTTCAGCCAGGGCACCGGCCAGCCGCGCGAGCAATTGCGCGCCGAACTCAACCGTTATTGCTCGTGGCCCGGCCAGGCGTGCGGCTACAAGATGGGCCATAACGAGATCAACCGGCTGCGAACCAAGGCAAAAGCATCGCTCGGCGCGCGGTTCGATCTGCGCACGTTCGACGATGCGATCGTGCTCGGCGGCAACATGCCGCTCACCATGCTCGCCCGCGTCGTCGACCATTATGTAGCGACCGCGCGCACCTGATTGGTTTGACGGGGGAAACAAAAGGCGCCGGATCGAACCGGAACGGCCGACATGCGTTCTTGTCCGATGGCGCGGTTCTTCCTGCATATAAACAATGGCGGCGGTTATGCCGAAGACCCCGAAGGCCAGGACGCCGCGGATCTCGACGAGGCGTACCGCAGGGCGATCGACGGCGTCCGCTCGATGTTGAGCGAAGAGGCGCGCCACGGCCAGCTTGACCTGTCCGGCTCGATCGAAATCTCCGACGGCGACGGCAACACCCTGCTGATCGTCCCCTTCCGCGAGGCGGTCGACCTGCGCCTGCACGGGTAACCAATCACTGCCGCTTGCAAGCCGGCACGACCCTCCCATCTAAAGCTCGAAACGGAGCTTTTGGACATGAGCAGCAAGCCGATCCGCATTCCCGGACCCGATCATCCCATCACGATCGAACCCAGCCCCGGCCGGGTCGTGGTCAAGCTGGGCGCCAGGATCGTCGCCGACAGCCGCGAGGCGCTGACCTTGCGCGAAGCGAACTACCCCGCCGTCCACTATATCCCGCGCAAGGACGTCCAGATGACCTTGCTCGAACCCAGCCCGCACCAGACCTATTGCCCCTACAAGGGCGACGCCTCCTATCTCGGAGCGCCGGGCCTGCCCAATGCGGTCTGGAGCTATGAGACGCCCTATCCGGCGGTGGCCGACATCGCCGGCCATCTCGCTTTCTATCCCGACCGTTTCGCTATTTCGGTCGAATAGCGAGCGCCTGGCGGACGGAGGGTAAAAGCCGCCCCACGATGATCCGGACGCCTTGGGCATTGGGATGGAGCCCGTCCGCCTGGATCAGCGCCCGCTTCCCGGCCACGCCATCGAGGAAGAAGGGATAGAGGCGCGCGCGATATTTTTGGGCCAGCGCCGGATAGATGGCATCGAATTCGCGCACATAATCCGGGCCGAGATTGGGCGATGCCCTCATGCCGGCGATCAGGACGCGGATGTGCCGGCGATCCAGTTCCGCCAGGATCAGATCGAGGTTGGCCCTGGCCTGTTCCGGCGGAAGCCCGCGCAGCATGTCATTCGCGCCAAGCTCGACGATCACCAGATCCGGCTTTGCCTCAAGGCCGCGTAGCCCCCACAATAAACGCGCGCGGCCCTGCCTTGTGGTGTCGCCCGAAATGCCGCCGTTCCGCACCGTCGCGGGCACACCCGCCTGCCGCAACGCCAGTTCCAATTGACGGGTGAAGCCGTCCGCGGGCGGCAGGCCATAACCCGCGGTCAGGCTGTCGCCGAGCGCCCAGATCAGCGGCCCGGCCGCCTGCGCGGGGGCCGCCACGAGCAGCGCACCTAAACAAAAGACGACCATGCGATGGACAAGCCGCTGCGCCGCACCATATCCCGCCAGCAATGCCATCACCGTCGTCTCCGCCATCGCCCGTACTCCAGGATGGCGATAGCGTCCTGATCCAGGCGCGCAATCTGACCTTGTCGCTCGGACGCGCCCCGGCGCGGGTCGAGATATTGCGTGGTGTCGATCTTATTGTTGCGGCGGGCGAGAGCGTGGCCCTGCTCGGCCCGTCCGGCTCGGGCAAATCCTCGCTGATGGCCTTGCTGGCCGGGCTGGAGCGGCCGACCGGCGGGAGCATCCATGTCGCCGGCCTGGATTTCGCGGCGCTCGATGAGGATCGCCTCGCCATCGCCCGGCGCGGAAGGATCGGCATCGTGCTGCAGGCCTTCCATCTGCTGCCGACCATGACCGCGCTCGAAAATGTCGCGGTGCCGCTGGAACTGGCCGGCGAGCCCAACGCCTTCGCCCGCGCCGAAGCCGAACTGAACGCGGTCGGCCTCGCGCACCGCCTGCGCCATTATCCCGCCCAGCTTTCCGGCGGCGAGCAGCAGAGGGTCGCGATCGCGCGGGCAATCGCGCCGCGCCCCGCTTTGCTGTTCGCCGACGAGCCCACCGGCAATCTCGACACCGCGACCGGCGCCGAGATCATGGACCTCCTGTTCGCGCGCCACGCCGATGCCGGCGCCACCTTGTTCGTCATCACCCACGATCCCAGGCTCGCCGAACGCTGCGCCCGCGTGATCGAGCTCGCCGACGGCCGCATCCTGTCCGACCGGCGCCGCGCGTGAACCAGGCCTGGCGGCTGGCGCTGCGCGATCTGCGCGCGGGCGGCCGCGGTCTGTGGCTACTCGCTTTGTGCCTGTTCCTCGGCACCGCGGCGCTCGCCGGTATCGGCAGCTTGTCCGCCAGCATCACCAGCGCGCTCGACGCGCAAAGCCACATCAGCCTGGGCGGCGACCTTGAGATGCGCGTCTCGCAGCGGCTGGCGACGGTGGAGGAGTCCGCCGCCTTCGCCCAGGTCGGCCGGGTTTCCGAAACCGTCCGCATGCGCGCCATGGCGCAGCCGGCGACGGGCGGCGCGCCCGCGCTCGTGACGCTGAAAGCGGTCGATGCGGCGTGGCCGCTGACCGGGCAATTCGCGCTCCAGTCCGGTGGCCGGCAGCCGCGCGGGCTCCAAGCCGCGATCGCGCCCGCGCTCGCCGATCGTCTCGGCATCCGGGTCGGCGATGCGATCCGGGTCGGCTCCGCGCGGCTGACCGTTACCGGCCTCGTCGCCAACGAACCCGACCGGCTGGGCGAGGGTTTCAGCCTGGGTCCCCTCGTACTTACCGACATGGCGGGGCTCGACGCGACCGGGCTGGTCCAGCCGGGCAGCCTGTATGAAAGCCGCTATCGCCTGCTCCTGCCGCCCACTGCCAACGCGCAGGCGCTGGGCGATCGGTTGGTGCGCCGTTTCCCGAGCGCGGGCTGGACAATGCGCACGCCCGAAGGCGCGACCGACACGCTCCGGCGGACCATCACCCAGCTCGGCCAGTTCCTGCTGCTGGTTGGATTGGCCGCGCTTGCCATTGCCGGCGTCGGCGTTGGCAGCGGGGTCAGCGCCTATCTCGCCCGCAAGACGCGCACCATCGCCACGCTCAAGGTGCTGGGCGCACGTTCGGGCACGATCGCGGCGATGTTCCTGATCCAGCTCGGCCTCGTCGCGGGCGGCGGCATCGGCGCGGGGCTCCTGCTGGGCGCTGCGCTGCCTGCGATCGTCACGGCCGCGGTGGGCAATGCCTTGCCGGTACCGCCCCGGCTCGACCTCTATCCGCTGCCGTTGCTGGTAGCGGCCGGGCTCAGTCTGCTGGTCGCCTTGCTGTTCGCCCTGCCCGCGCTGGCGCGCGCCCGTTCGGTGCCGGCCGCCACCCTGTTGCGCGATGCGCTCGCGCCAGCCTTGCGGCCGTCGGCAGCGGTGCTGGCGGGTATGGCGGCTCTGGTGCTGGCGCTGGTGGCGCTGGCGGTGCTCACCGCCACCGACCGCACGATCGCGCTCGGCTTCGTCGGCGCGACCGGTGCGCTCATCCTGGGCCTGTGGCTGATCGGTCTGGCACTCCGCCTGACGCTGGCGCGCCTGCCCAAGCCGCGCCGCCCCCTGTTCCGCCTCGCGCTCGCCAATCTCCATCGCCCCGGTGCCGCGACCGACCGGCTGATCGTCGCCCTCGGCCTCGGCTTCTCGCTGTTCGTGGCGCTGGCGGTGATCGACACCAGCCTGTCGAGCGAGATCAAGGGCGCGGCCCCGGCCAAGGCGCCACGCTTCTTCGCGATCGACCTCCAGCCGGAGGATGCGGCGCGCTTCCGCAACGCCGTCACCGCCGCCGCCCCCGGCGCGCGGATCGAGACGACGCCGTCGCTGCGGGGCGCGATCGTCGCGCTGAAGGGCGTGCGCGTTGCCGACATGAAAAATCTGCCCGACGGCGCCTGGATCCTGAAGGGCGATCGCAACGTCACCTGGTCCGCCGCCGTCCCGCCGCGCAACATCGTCGTGGCCGGGCGCTGGTGGCCGCCTGGCTATCGCGGGCCGCCGCTGGTTTCGCTGGAAGACAAGGCTGCACAGACGCTCGGCCTCAAGGTCGGCGATACGATCACCGTCTCGGTTCTGGGGGTTGAGGTGCCCGCCCGGATCGCGGCATTGCGCAAGGTCGATTGGGGCGCGATGGGCCTCAACTTCGCAGTCATCTTCTCGCCCGGCTATATCGAGGAAGCGCCGCATGGACTGCTCGCCAGCGTCTATGCCGCGCCCGACCGCGACGGTGCCATCGCCCGCGCGGTCGCCGATGCGTTGCCCTCGGTCTCGATGATCCGCACCGGCGACATCATCGGCCAGATCGGCAGCCTGCTCGGCCAGATCGCGCTCGCGATCCGCGCGGCCGCCACCGTGACAGTCGCCGCGGGGATCGTCGTGCTGATCGGCGCGGTCACCGCGTCGGGCCAGTCTCGCCGCTACGATATCGCCATCCTCAAGCTGCTCGGCGGCAGCCGGCGGCAGGTGCTGACCGGTCAGGCGATCGAATATGCCTTGTTGTCGGCACTGCTGGTGGGGGTCGCCCTGACCGTAGGTGGCGTCGGCGGCTGGTATGTCGTGACGCAGGTGCTGGCGTTGCCGTGGGCGCCTGACATGCGGGTCGTGGCCGCAACACTGGCCGCATCGATCGCGATGACTTTGGGGGTTGGCATGCTGGGCAGCCTGCCCGTGCTATCCGCCCGGCCCGCCGAGACGCTGCGCGGAGACTGACGGGACTTAGTAAGCCCGCGCCACAGCGAATTCGACCGCTTCGATCAAAGCCGCCTTGGCCGGGCCGCTGCCCACACCGGCGAGCGCGTCGATCGCGCGCTGGCCGTAATGGCGGGCGCGTTCGAGCGTGTCGGCGATCGCGTCGCTCTTCGACAGCAGCGACGTCGCGTGGGCGAGATCCTCATCGGAGGTGCGATGGCCCTCCATCGCCTCGCGCCAGAAGCGGCGCTCGACGTCGTTGCCGCGCGCATGCGCCAGGATCACCGGCAATGTGACCTTGCCGTCGCGGAAATCGTCGCCCGCATCCTTGCCCATCGTCGCCTGATCCGACGCATAATCGATCGCGTCGTCGACCAATTGGAAGGCGATGCCGAGATAGCGGCCATAGGCGTCGAGCGCCTCCTCGACCGCCATGTCGCGCTCGGCGACGACCGATGCGATGCGGCAGGCGGCGGCGAACAAGGCGGCGGTCTTGGCGCCGATAATGTCGAGATAGCGCTCCTCGCTCGTCTCGATCCGGCGCTGCGCGGTCAATTGATTGACCTCGCCTTCCGCGATTACCGCGCTCGCGCCCGACAATATCTTGAGCACGCGCAGCGAGCCGTCCTCGACCATCAGTTCGAACGCGCGGCTGAACAGGAAATCGCCGACCAGCACGCTCGCCGGATTGCCCCAGATGATGTTGGCGGTGCGGCGGCCGCGGCGCAGCCCCGATCCGTCGACCACATCGTCGTGCAGCAGGGTCGCGGTGTGGATGAACTCGACCGCGGCGGCGAGCTTGTGGTGGCGGTTGCCGGGATAATCGAGCAGCCGCGCGCAGGCCAAAGTCAGCATCGGCCGCATGCGCTTGCCGCCGCCCGCGATCAGGTGACCGGCGAGTTCGGGAATCAGCGGCACATCCGATTGCATGCGGGCGAGGATGACGCTGTTGACCTGGTTCATGTCGGCCGCGACCAGCTTGATCATCGGATCGAGCGAGGGCGCAGATGTGCGGTGAAGCGGCGTAACCGTGGCGGCCATGGGCCGGGCCTTTGGCCTTTGCCGCGCACAAAGGCAAGCGGACGGCTTGCGCGTGCGGCGGACCGCCCGCATGAGGGCGACGGAACGAAGGAGATCCTGCCGTGGCCGACGCCCAGCTCGACGAATATCGCCAGAGCATCGACAATATCGACATGGCGCTGATCTGCCTGCTGGCGGAGCGATTCAAGGTCACCCAGGCGGTCGGCCGCTACAAGGCGCAGGCAGGCCTGCCCCCCGCCGACCCGAAGCGCGAGGCCGAACAGATCGCCCGGCTGCGCGGTCTCGCCCAGACCGCGCATCTCGACCCCGATTTCTCCGAAAAATTCCTGCGCTTCGTGATCGACGAGGTGATCCGCCACCATGAGCGCGTAAGGGACGATCAGGCCTGAATCGTCACCCTGAACTTGTTTCAGGGTCCATTTCGCGGCTTGGTGCCAGCCTCTCGATGGATGCTGAAACAAGTTCAGCATGACGGGGGTTTTGCCCGGTTGGCTCGGCCCGATCATCGGGCTAAGCCCGACGCATGCACTATGAGCAGCAATATCTCGATCTGCTGAAACGGGTCTGGGAGACGGGCGACGAGCGGCGCGACCGCACCGGCGTCGGCACGCGCAGCCTGTTCGGCGCGCAGATGCGATTCGATCTGTCCGGCAACCGCATCCCCCTGCTCACCACCAAGCGCGTCGCGTGGAAGACGGCGGCGCGCGAGCTGTTCTGGTTCCTGAGCGGATCGACCAACATCCGGCCTCTGGTCGCGGACAAGGTCCATATCTGGACCGATTGGCCGCTCGACAAATATCGCCGCGCGACCGGCGAGGATATCGACCGCGACGCGTTCGAAGCCCGCATCCTCGCTGACGATTCCTTCGCGATCGAATGGGGCGAACTCGGCCCGGTCTATGGCAAGCAGTGGGTCGATTGGCCGAATTACGAGGCGGCCGACATACCCGGTCTCTACAAGCCCGGTCCCGGCATCAACCAGATCGCGCTGCTGGTCGAAAGTCTGCGCAACAACCCCGCGTCGCGGCGCCATATCTTCACCGGCTGGAACGTCGCCGAGCTGGAGGGGATGTCGCTTCCGCCCTGCCACATGACCTACCAATATCATGTCTCGGACGGGAAGCTGTCGGGCATGCTGTGGCAGCGCTCGTGCGATCTCGGGCTCGGCTTCGCCTTCAACGTCTTCTCGGCGAGCCTGCTGATCGCGATGCTGGCGCAGCAATGCGATCTCGAGCCGGGCGAACTGATCTGGAGCGGCGGCGACGTCCACGTCTATCTCAACCACCAGCATCTGGTGGATGAGCAACTCGCGCGCACGCCCGAGGGCGAACCAAAGCTGCGCCTGCTGCGCAAACCGCCCAGCATCTTCGACTACACAATCGAGGATATCGAGGTCAGCGACTACGCGCCCCAGGCGCACATCGCCGCGCCCGTCGCGGTATGAAGCGCCTCGTTCTCGCACTGCCGCTGATCGCCGCAGCCTGTTCCACCCCCGCTCCGCCGCCCAAGCCGGTCGCGCCGCCGCCCCCGGCGGTGGTGGTCCCGCCCAAGCCCGTCACGCCGACCGACTGGCGCGACAAGCCCTACACGCCGGGCGCGTGGCATTATGCCGATCGTACCGCCACCTACGGCCCCGACGGCGCCCCGCCCTTGCTGACGATGACGTGCGATTATGGCCGCCGCCTCGTCGTGCTGTCGGTCGCGGGCGCGTTGCCGTCGCTGACGATCCGCACCTCCTACGCCCAGCGCGACTGGCCGGCGCAGGCGGGCGCCGACGGCCGCAGCCAGATATCGTTCGCGCCGGCCGACCCCGCACTCGACCAGATCGCCTTCAGCCGCGGCCGCTTCTCGATCAGCGCCCCCGGCCTCGCCGAAATCGACATCCCAGCCTGGGCTGAACCCGGCCGCGTGATCGAGGATTGCCGTAGCTAACGCGCCCAACTGAGAAACCTCTGCCGCGCTCGTCCGTTTTCTGGCGGTCTGTAGCGTCAGGAGGCGGCGATGATCCGCAAGCTCAAGTCCGGGGAATATCGGCTTTATTCGCGCAAGAAGGGCGATGACGGGAAGCGCAGGAATCTCGGCACGTTCGACAGCAGGGAAGCCGCGCAGAAGCACGAGCGCGACGTTCAATATTTCAAGCGGCACTAACCAGTGGCCATCCGCCACTGGTCGCAGGATGTGACCGCGCATTCGAACGCGCTCGATCTCGATCGCGATGTGTTCACGCTCGACGATCCGAAGGCGATCGCCGCGTCGCTCAAACATTCGGCCGAGCATAGCAAGCGCCGCAAGGGCACTGCCTTCCAGTCGGCGATGTCGATGCTGACCTTCTACATCAACCGCGCCGGCCACGGGCTGGAGGCGCCCCAGAAGAAAATTCTGGAGCGGGCCAAGGATGAGTTGCGGGAAATGTTCGGCAAGGCTCCGACACGAAGCAAAGCATCCTGACGTAAAAATATTTGATTTCAAGTCTTGTTAGTATGCGCCGGATGAATCACATTCGCCTTGCTCTTCAATTTAGCGAAAGGAGGTGACCGATGTCTCATGGTTCAGCTTGGGGGTCGGTTCTGTCCGTTCGGGAGACGTGTTGCTAGCTTCGGTTAGGAACACCGGGGTCTCCCGGGCCGATTGATCTGGCCGCTGACCCATGTTGGAAGGGTCGCTGGGGTAACCCGGCGGCCCTTCTTCCGTTTTGGGCGCGTTTCCGCTCTGGTAAGGGCCGATCCAATCCACGCCTGTTTTGCGTATGTTACGAGCCCGAAACGTGCTAGGGCGGCGTCCGAAATCCTTTGGGGGGATGCATTCCATGAAGTCGGGATACAAGGCGCTATTGGGCGCAACTGCGGCAATTTTGCTTGCGGGGAGCCTGCCCGCAGCCGTGCTGTACAGCAATGGCGGGCCCACCGGCAGCGGTGACGCCATCGGGATCGACGATGGTCAATGGGTTGCCGACAGCTTCACGCTCGACGCGGACGCCACAGTAACCGAGATCGATTTCTCGATTGTGACCTTGCCCGGCAATGCGGTCGCCAGCGTCGAATGGGGCATATCGTCCACGCTCGATTTCGCGCACGCCACGACGTCCGTCACCAGCGGCGGCACGGTCGGCTCCACATGGTTTGGCTGGGAGATACAGACCTACAGCTTCTCGGTCGCCGATCTGCCCCTGACGGCAGGCACTTATTATTTGACCCTGGCTTCGCCGGTGAGCAGCGGTGGCTGGATCTATTGGGACATCGGAACCGGTTCGTCCGCCGCCTATATGCCCTGGAGCCCTCCCGGCGATCTTACGCCGTCCGAAAACTCGTCTTCCAACGCTTTCCAGGTCGTCGGCCATACCCAGGAAATCACGCCGACGCCCGCCGTGCCGGAACCGGCAAGCTGGGCGTTGATGCTCGGCGGATTCGGTCTGGTCGGCGCGGCGCTTCGCGGGGCCCGGCGGGTGCGCCTGCAGCGCGCCGGCTAGAGCCTGATCGTTATCGGTGGAAGCGCCGCGCGCTTCCGCTGATGACGTGAATCAGGCTCTCTTCAAAAGGTCTAGGAGCGTTCGAGCAGCTCGTCCCTGATCCGGATCGCGCGCACCGCGACGCGGACCTCGACCAGGAACATCACCAGGCTCGCGATCAGCAGCAGCAGCGACAGCGCGAACAGGGATGCGAGCGTGCGCGCGAAGCCGAAGCCGATCAGCTCCGCCACGAACATCACCACCACCACCGTGCACAAAACCACCGCGCTCGCCGTCGCGAGGAAGATCGAATTGTTCATGATCGTCATGCGCCGGTCGAGCAGGCGCAATTCGGTCACCTGATGCACGTGATTGGGGTGATCGCGCGGCGTGAAGTCGGCTTCGATCATCCGCGCGCGATCCACCACGCGCGCCAGCCGTCCGGTGAGCATGTTGAGGATGATCCCCATCGCGCTCAGCAGGAAGGCCGGGGCCAGCGCCAGCTGGATCGTGTGCGCCAGCCCCGAAAGGCTCGATACCTGAAAGATGTCGTCGAGCGCGCCGTGCATCAGCTTGCCGCCTTGGCGGCATTGACCCCCATGCTCGCGAGATAGCGCTTAATGTTGCGCGCCGCCTGGCGGATGCGATGCTCGTTCTCGACCAGGGCGATGCGGACATAGCCCTCGCCTTCCTCGCCGAAGCCGACACCGGGCGCGACCGCGACCTGCGCGTGCGTCAGCAATTGCTTCGAGAATTCGAGCGCACCGAGATGCTTGAGCGCGGGCGGGATCGGCGCCCAGCAGAACATCGACGCTTCGGGCGAGGGAATGTCCCACCCAGCCCGGCCGAAGCTTTCTTCCAGCACGTCGCGGCGGCTCTTGTAGAGCTTGCGATTGGCTTCGACGATATCCTGCGGGCCGTTCAGCGCGGCGACCGCCGCCGCCTGGATCGGCGTGAAGGCACCATAATCGAGATACGACTTCACCCGCGTCAGCGCTGAGATGAGCGTACGGTTGCCGACCGCGAAACCGATCCGCCAGCCCGCCATCGAATAGGTCTTCGACATCGAGGTGAATTCGATCGCGACGTCCATCGCGCCCGGCACCTGCAGGATGGAAGGCGTCGGCGTGTCGCCGAAATAGATCTCCGCATAAGCGAGGTCGCTCAGCACCCACAGCTTATGCTCTTTCGCGAACGCCACCACCTGCTCGTAGAAAGCGAGGTCGGCGACATAAGCGGTCGGGTTCGACGGATAGCCGATCACCAGCACCGACGGCTTCGGCACGGTATAGGCCATCGCGTATTTCAGCCGCTCGAAGAAATCGGGGCCGGGTGCAGCCGGAATCGACCGGATCGCGGCGCCCGCGATGATGAAGCCGAACGTGTGGATCGGGTAGGACGGGTTGGGCGCGAGCACGACGTCGCCCGGCGCGGTGATCGCCTGGGCGAGGTTGGCGAGGCCCTCCTTCGAGCCCAGCGTCACGACCACTTCCTTGTCGGGATCCACCTCGACCCCGAAGCGGCGCGCGTAATAGGCCGCCTGCGCCTTCTTCAGGCCTTTGATGCCCGACGAAGCCGAATAACCATGCGCGTTGGGATCGCGCGCGACCTCGCACAATTTGTCGATGACGTGCTGCGCCGGCGCACCGTCCGGGTTGCCCATGCCGAGATCGATGATGTCCTCGCCCGCCGCGCGCGCCGCCGCCTTCATCGCGTTCACTTCGGCGAACACGTAAGGGGGCAAACGGCGGATGCGGTAGAAATCCTCGGTCATCTCGTCCTCGGGTTGAAAACAAGCCTTTGCCACAGAGCGCGGATCGCCCATCTAGCAAGACGTGGCCACCTATACCGGCTTTGCCCGTTAATGGCACCCAGAGCCTGATCGTCGTTGGTGAAAGCGCTTTGCGCTTTCGCGAATGGCGTGAATCAGGCTCTACTCAAGGTCTAGAGGACATGATGGCCGACAATCAAAACTTGCTCGATGAAATGGCGCACTGGACCGGCGTTGCCGGCCGGATGCAGCAGATGCTGATGGAGCATGGCGCGTCGGCCGCGCTCAAGATGGTCGACGACGCCACCGAGCTGATGGCCAAGGGCTCGTTCGATCCCCAGAAACTCGCCGAACAGCAGAGCGCCTGGTGGAAGGACGCGATGGCGCAATGGCAGGCGATGCTGCCGACGGGCGGCAGCGACAAGGCCGCCGGCGACCGCCGTTTCCGCGGTGCGCGCTGGGAAGAGCCGCTGTTCGACATGATCCGCCAATCCTATGTGACGGTCGCGGATCAGCTGCTGCGGAGCGTCGATGCGCTCGAAGGCATCGATCCCAAGATGAAGGAGCAATTGCGCTTCGCGACGCAAAGCTTCGTCGAGGCGATGAGCCCCGCCAATTTCGCGCTCACCAATCCGCAGGTGCTCGACCGCATCTTCGAGACGCGTGGGCAGAACCTTCTGACCGGGCTCGAACGGATGATGGCGGACATGAGCGCGGGCCAGATCCGCCATGTCGGCGAGAATGCGTTCGAGATCGGCAAGACGATCGCGATGACGCCGGGCAAGGTGATCCACGAAACGCCGCTCTACCAACTGATCCATTATGCGCCGTCCACGCCCGACGTGCAGGCGACGCCGCTGATCATCTTCCCGCCCTGGATCAACCGCTTCTACATTCTCGACCTCTCGCCTGAGAAAAGCTTCGTCAAATGGGCGGTCGATCAGGGCCTGTCGGTATTCATCGTCTCATGGAAGTCGGCCGATGCGAGCATGGCAGGCACAACGATGGACGATTATGTCCTGCGCGGGGAGCGCGACGCGATCGATACGGTGCGCGGCCTGCTCGACGTGCCGAGCGTGCATGTCGTCGGCTATTGCGTGGCGGGCACCGCCCTCTCGATGCTGCTCGCCTGGCTCGCCGCCCAGGGCGAGGCCGACAAGGTCGCGACCGCGACCTTCTTCACCGCCCAGGTCGACTTCAGCCAGGCGGGCGATCTCGGCCTGTTCGTCGACGACGCGCAGCTCTCCATGATCGAAAGTCTCGCGACCGAGGGCTTTCTCGACGGCCGCTATATGGGCGCGACCTTCAACCTGCTGCGCGGGCGCGACCTGATCTGGAATTATGTCGTCAACAACTACCTGCTGGCCGATCCCTACAAGCCGTTCGACCTGCTCCACTGGAACAGCGACGTCACCAATTTGCCCGCCAACTGGCACCGCGCCTATCTCGCCGATTTCTACCGCGATAATAAATTGGTGAAAGGCGAAATGACGGTCGACGGCACGGCCATCGATCTCAAGACGATCGAGACCCCCTCCTACGTCCAGGCCGGCCGCGAGGATCATATCGCCCCGCCCGAAAGCGTGTGGAAGCTGACCCACCATTTCTCGGGCCCGCTCAAGTTCGTGCTCGCCGGATCGGGCCATATTGCGGGTGTGGTCAACCCGCCCGCGGCGGCCAAATATCAATATTGGACCAACGATGCCGTCGCCGAAACGCTCGACGCGTTCGTCGCGGGCGCGACCGAGCATCAGGGCAGCTGGTGGCCGGACTGGCTCGGCTGGATCGGCGAACGCGTCGGCGGCAATGTCCCCGCCAAGGGCGCGCGCATCCCCGGCAAGGGCAAGCTCAAGGCGATCGAGGATGCGCCGGGACGCTACGTGGTGACGCGCTGACGGCACCCTGGCGGGCGACGGGCGTTTTACCGTCATGCCCTCGTCCGTCATCCGCGCGTTCGACTACGACCCTGCCGAGCACAAACTCGCGGTGACCTTCGTCACCGGCCGGCGCTACGCCTATCTCGGCGTGCCGGCGGACGTCGCCAGCGACTTCCGCAAGGCTTTCTCCAAGGGCGAATATTTCAACGAAACGATCCGCGATCATTATCCGTTCGAACGGCTGCGCTAGAGCATTTTCTAGTCCGGTGGAATCACCGGACGACTCGGAAAATGCGGCATCAAGGATAGCGCTCTGCCACGCGACCGCCTAATCGGGCGGTCCAACCGACGGAGCTTTCCAATTTGGCGATCGAGCATGTCGCAATCATCGGCGGCGGCTTTTCCGGCGCGCTGCAGGCAATCAACCTGCTGCGCCATCAGGGTCCGCGCGCGACCCTGATCGAGCGGCGCACCGAAACCGCGCGCGGCGTCGCCTATTCGGCCGCGCATCCCGACCATCTGCTCAACGTCCGCGCCGGCAATATGAGCGCGCTGCCGCAGGATCCCGGCCATTTCGAACGCTGGCTCGAGCGCCGCCACCCTGAACTGGCGGGCAGCTTCGCGCCCCGGCTCGTCTACGGCGACTATCTCGCCGAATTGCTCGAGGAGGCCCGCACCGCCGCGCCGGAGCGGCTGAACATATTGCAGGGCGAAGCGATCGACGTGATGCCCGACGGCGAAGGCTGGCGGATCGCGCTCGCCGACGGGACGATCATCGCCGCCGACGCGGTGATCCTCGCCCCCGGCAATCTGCCGCCGCATATCCCCGGCGGGATCGACGCCGATGCGCTTCCGCCTGGCGCTTTCGCGCCCGAACCTTGGAGCAGCGACGTCGCCAAAGGCCTGCGCGCCGACGATGCAGTGCTGGTGATCGGCAGCGGCCTCACCATGGTCGATATCGCCTTGCTGCTCGATGCGCGCGGTTTCGAAGGCAAGATCGTCGCTCTGTCGCGGCGCGGGCTCAGTCCGCGCGCGCATGCGGCGGTCGAGCCGTCCACGCGCGACATGCGCCCGCCGACCGAAGCGGTTGGCCTGTTGCGCGACGTCCGCGCCCGCTCTTGCGAAGTCGGCTGGCGCTCGGCGGTCGACGAACTCCGCCCTTATACCGAAGGCCTGTGGGCCGCGGCCGATCTGACTGAGCGCCGCCGCTTCCTGCGCCATCTGCGCGCCTGGTGGGACGTCCATCGCCACCGCATCGCGCCCAAGGTCGCGGACAAGATCGCCGCGATGCGCGATGCCGGACGGCTGGAGATCGTTGCTGGCAAGCTGACCGACGTCACCGGCCGCGAGAAGGGCGCACGCATCCGCTACCGCCCGCGTGGCCAGGACGCGATCACGACGCTCGACGTGCGCCGGATCATCAATGCAAGCGGTCCGCAGGGCGATCTGCTGCGCACCACCGAACCTTTGCTGTGCCGCCTGCTGGAGCGCGGGCTGATTCGGCCTGATCCGCTGCGGATCGGCATCGATGTGACCCAGCAATCGGAGACGATCGGCGCGGACGGCGAGGCGCATCCGACCTTGCTCGCGCTCGGGCCGATGACGCGCGGCACCTTCTGGGAGATCGTCGCGGTGCCCGATATCCGCCGCCAGACCTGGGCGGTCGCGCGCAAGCTGTCCAACGCCCATTGGGTGGGCGGCGAAGGGCTTTAGGGCGTGACGCGCTGAACAAGAAAAAGGCCCGGCGGCATAAGCCACCGGGCCTCAGGATACGCCAGGGAGTCAAATCTTGGCGTGAACCCTGTCTATATTTCCTACTTATCGAATAGGAAATGCAAAAGCTGCTTGGGCGGCCGATAGCTGCGCTTCAGCCGCGCCGGATCAGCCGTTGGTCAGCGCTTCGGACGCGTTGCTGCTGTTGTCCAACGTCGCATCGGCGGCATTGTCGGTCACGTTGAGGTCGGTCGCGTTCACGCTGGTGTCGTTGACGGTGACGTTTTCGGTCGTCTCGGTCTTCGAGCAGGCGGACAGGCCGAGCGCGGTGATGGCGATAAGCGGCAGGACAATAAGCTTCTTCATAGGATTTCCCTCCTGTTAAAACAGGCGGAGAATAGCCACCGGTCCGGCGCGCCGCAATCCCTATACTGATGCTGGGATATTCGTTCCCCTTGCCAGCGGGCTCGGCGAGGCCGAAACGGTATCAAAGTGCGAGCGATGGAGACCGCGAGATGGCGAAAAAGGACAAGACGCCCAAGCTGCCGAAAAAGGTCGGCGGGGTGAAACTGCCCAAGCAGTTGCGCAAGTCGGCAGGCGTGGTGGCGGACATCGCCCAGAATCCGATCGCGCGCGAAGTGGTTTCGGCCGCTTTGGTCGCCGGCGCGGCCGCGCTCGCCAAACGCAAGATCACCGACAAGAATGCGGCGGCCGAGGCCAGGAAGCCGAACAGCGAGCTCAGCGCGCTGATCGCGCAGGGCCAGGAAATCGGCAACATGATTTCGCAGGGGATCAACGCCTTCGTCAGCGCGCTGCTCAAGCCGGCGGAAAAGAAGCCCGCGGCGGAAGCGAAACCCGCCGCCGCCAAGCCCGCCGCGCGCAAGCCCGCGCCCGCCAAGGCCGCTGCCGCGAAACCCGCCGCCAAGCGTACGACGGCGAAGCGTGTCACGGCGAAGCCGGCCACGGCCAAGCCTGCCGCGGCAAAACGGAAGCCGGCGGCAAAGCCGCGATCGAAGCCGGCGCCCAAGCCGACGACCGACACCAAGCACTAGAGCCGATCCGGGCGCCGTCCGACACGGCACCGGGGTTTGCGCCCCGGCGCCGTGCTGGACAGGCTTTGTCGCCCCATATGGGTCGGGCGTCCGATGGGCAGCAGGATCAGGCCGCCTCAGCGGCCCTGTGCAGGTGCCGCGCCGGAACACCGGGCACCACGGACAGCAGCAAATCGATTTCCTTCTTCGGCATCGGCCGGCCAAATAGATAGCCTTGACCCTGACTGCAGCCCATCGCCTGCAGCAGCGCCGCCGCGTCCGCGTCCTCAATCCCCTCAGCCGTGACGGAGAGATCCAGACTGGTTGCCAGGCTGACGATCGCCCGGATGAACTTTGTCGATTCCGGGTCGCGCGCCATCGCATGCACGAACGAGCGGTCGATCTTGATCTTGTCGATGCGGATCATCCGCAGATGCTGGATCGACGAATAGCCGGTACCGAAATCGTCGAGCGCGACACGGATGCCGCGGCGCTTGAGCGCTTCCACCGTGCTGCGCGCGCTGGCCTCGTCGACGATCAGCGCATCCTCGGTCAGCTCGACCTCCAGCCGTTCCGGCGGGAAATCGAGCCGTTGCAGCACGTCGAGCAGGCGATCGGCAAGCGCGCGATCGTTGAACTGGACGGGCGAGATATTGATCGCGAGCGTGAGCGCCGGGTCCCAATCGCGCGCATCGATGCAGGCCTGCTCGAGCAGGACCAACGTCAATTCGGTCATCAGCCCGCATTCCTCGGCAATCGGAATGAACTGATCGGGGCCGACCTCGTCCCCTTTGTGCCGCGCCCAGCGCGCGAGCAGCTCGAAACCCGTCACCTGCCCGGTCGCGAGGTCCACGATCGGCTGGTAATGGGGATGAAAGCGCGCCGTGCGAATATCCTCGCGCAACTCGCCTTCCAGCTCGAGCCGGTGGCGAATTTCGGCGTCCATGGTCGGCTCGAACGCGCAATATTGGCTGCGGCCCAGCTCCTTGGCCTTGTAGAGCGCGACATCGGCACGGCGCATCAGCGTCTGACGATCGCGTCCGTCATGCGGGAAGAGCGCGATGCCGACGCTCGCGCCGATATAATGGATCAGGTCCTCGACGTTGAACGGCTCGCTGATCGCCTTGACGATGCTACGCGCGAGCTTGGGCGCCAGATCGCGATTGCCGGCCGGCAGGCGCAGCACGATCGCGAATTCGTCGCCACCCAGACGATAGGTTTCGCCATGCGCACCGATGCAGGCGGCCAGCCGGACCGCGACCTCGCGCAGCAATTGATCGCCCGCGGGATGACCATGTACGTCATTGATCGCCTTGAAGCGGTCGAGGTCGACGATCAGCAGGCCGCCGCAGGGTTCGCCCCCGTCGCGCGAAAGCGCGGGATCGAGCTTGTCACGGGATAGCGCGGAATCGAGCCTTTCCTCGAGCGCACGGCGGTTGGGCAATCCGGTCAGAGGATCGTGATAGGCCAACCGGTGCGCCCGCTGCTCGGCGTTGCGCGCGCGCGCCTGTTCCGCGACCATGTCCGCACGCGAACCAAGCACCTCCAGGAAGCCCTTGTGGTTGTTCGCCAGCATCCGCATCAGCAGGATGGCGATGAACACCAGGTCCATGCCGAGGCCGCACAGGAACCAGCTGTTCGAAAGGAGCAGCTGTATCGTTACCGGAAGCGCGCCGCCCAGGACGACCAGCCGGCCCGCGCCGGGCAGGGATTGCAGGCAGTAAGAGCAACTCACCACCCCAATGAAGATATAGAGCGCGATGCAGGTGCGGCGGACCAGGTCTGCCTGCTCGAACAGCACCAGCCCCCAGCCGCCAAAAGCGATGCTGAGCACGAGCGCAGCCCTTAGCGTGCCGGCGAGATAGGATCGGATCGCTTCGGGCGCCGGCTCGTCGTGGCGGCGGCGCAGCCACACGATGGTGCGCCCGATCGCGGCAATTGTCAGGACGCCTGGAACGCCCGCATTGAGCCATGGGGATAGGGTGCCGTACGTCGCGAAACTAAGGAAGGCCGCGTTGACCATCATCAGCGCATACATGAACGGGATCTGGCGCCGCAGCGCGCGGAACTGCTCGATCAGGATCGCGTCCGCACGCTCCTTGGCCAACTCGGCTGTCACAAGACACTGCCCCGTTACGCTACACTGGATAGAAACGGCCCACAGGGCCTGGGTAACGTTTGGCAAAGAAAGGTTAACAAGCCATAAACCATGGGCGCATGCGCGGGGTTCGACGCCATCGGCGGGGAGGCAGAACCTCGATCGAAAGCCTGAACGCCCTTATCGTCCCGTGCGGGACGCCTCCACCGTTTGCAGCCAGGGCGCGGACGTCGCCCAGAAGATGATGTCCGCACCAAGATAATCGGCAGCGAAATCCGCCTGGTCCTGCCGGGTCGCGACCTTGCCGGTTCGCGGGTCGACATAATCGAGGTCGGGTTCCTGCACCGCCATCGCCACCAGGGCGAGCTTGCCCTTGTGGCTATGCAGGAAGCCGTAGCTATTGTTCATCTGCGGCTTTTGGAACGGCAGCACATCCGGGCCGCCGAGGCCGATATGGTGCGCCACCGCGAAATCGAACGTGCGCTGCATATAATGGCGGCTATTGGCCCATTCGCACGGCCAGAAATTTGCGTAGAGCACGACCGCGCTCTTCCGGAATACCGATTTGGCATAAGCTGCGTTGTCGAGCTCAGCCGCGAAATAGGTGTCGCAGGTGAAGCCGTGGCTGGTGCTGTTGCCCTTCAGGTCGGCGGCGGTCTCGGGAAAGTTGATCCCGCGAATCCGCCCGTCGAACCGCGCGGCCAACGCCTTCAGCAGGTGCTGGAAGCGGTCGCGCACCGCCGGATTCCATTGCATCGCAATCCAGCCGGGGCCTTCCTCCTTGTGCGCAACGCCGCCGTCATAGGCCGGGTCACGCTGGAGATAGGGCGCAACCGGCTTCCATTGGTCGGCGAAGGTGCGGTCCTGGAGCTGGATGAAGAGTTGCTTGTGCAGGCTCTGCGCGAAAGCGAGGTCGCGCTCGACCTCCGCGAAATCATATCGGTCTTTCTCGGGCTCGAGCGCGCTCCAGCTAAACAGGACCTGGATGCCGTCCATGTCGCTTCGCCGCAGCAAGGGCTTGGCGGCATCGAACTCGTCGGCGCTGACATAGAGGTAGTTTTCAGGCGCGGTATGCGCCGATCCGGTGCCGGCGAAAGCTGCGGCGAGGGCCGCAAGAGCGAAGATCCGCATGCCTATTCTCCAATGACGGACCGTAAGCAGAAACATGCGATGGCGAAAAGGTGCGCAGAGGGTTCGACGCCACCGGTCGAGAGGTTGCACCTCGATCGACATGAAACGCTGGAGCGGACGACGGGATTCGAACCACAGCGGAGGGCTGTTGCCCGGAGCGCAGACAAAGACTCGAGGGTTCGACACCGCCAATCGAGAGGCTCTGCCTCGATCGACTGGAAAGCTGGAGCGGGCGAAGGGATTCGAACCCTCGACCCCGACCTTGGCAAGGTCGTGCTCTACCCCTGAGCTACGCCCGCTCGGCGTGTCCGGGGAAAGGCCCCCGGGGGTGAGGCGCGGCTGTTAGCGAAGGTTGGACAGGGCCGCAACCCCCTGTAGTGACTTGTTTGCGTGTTGCGGCAAACCACATAGGCCCCAGCATCAATCGGAGACACGGACTTTGGCGACGTTGGGGATGAGCGCGGCTGAGCGCGAGGAAATCGAGGCGTTCAAGCGTGACGTGATCGAGCCGTCGATGGATGCGCTCGTCATCCTCGATTTCTGGGCCGAATGGTGCGGGCCGTGCAAGGCATTGTCGCCGACACTCGAAAAGGTCGCCGCCGCTTATGCCGGCAAGGGCGTCAAGCTCGCCAAGATCAACGTCGACGAGCAGAAACTGGTCGCGGCCCAGTTCCGCGTGCAGTCGATCCCGACCGTCTATGCCGTGTTCCAGGGCCAGCTCGTTGCCGATCTGACCCAGTATCGCACCGAGAGTCAGCTCACCCAGACGCTCGACCAGATTTTGCAGCAATTGCCGATCCAGAGCGCTGAGGGCGCGCTGCACCAGGATATCGCACCCCTGATCGCGATGGCCGAGGAAGTGCTCGAGCAAGGCGATGCCGAGCGCGCGGTCTCGATCTTCGCGCAATTGGCCGAAATGGCGCCCGAGGATTTGCAGGTGATCGCCGGCCATGCCCGCGCCTTGCTCGCCGCCGGGCAAAAGGACGCGGCCCAGGCGCTGTTGGACACCGTGCCCGAGGACAAGGCCAAGGACGCCGGAATCGCGCGTGCCAGGGCCGCCTTGGCGCTCGCGGACGAAGCGGCGCCGGTCGACGATCTGAGCGGCCTTCGCGCGAAGGTCGGCGCCGCTCCCGACGATCAGGACGCACGTTACGAACTCGCCGGCGGGCTGATGGCGACGGGCGACCGCGATGGTGCGGCCGATCTGCTGCTCGGCTCGATCGAGCGCGACCGCGAATGGAATGAGGGCGCGGCGCGCAAGCGGCTGCTCACCTTGTTCGAAGCAACGGGGCTGGAAGACGCCTGGGTTTCGGCGCAGCGCCGACGGCTTTCGGCGATCCTGTTCGGCTGATGATCAAGACCGGCACACGGCTTTCGATCTTTCCGCTCGGCGGCGCGCTGCTGCTGCCGCGATCCTATTTGCCGCTGCATATCTTCGAGACGCGCTACAAGGCGCTGGTGAGCGACGCGCTCGCGCGCGATCGCAGGATCGCGATGATCCAGCCCTTGCCGGGCGAAGGCGAGGAGCACCCGGCTTTGTTCGAGGTCGGCTGCGTCGGCAAGATCGACCATGTCGAGGCCTTGCCCGACGGCCGCTTCAACGTCCTGCTCGAAGGCCTCACCCGCTTCCGCCTGCGGCGCGAGCTGGATGTCGCGACGCCGTTCCGCCAGATCGACGCCGATTATGCGGGTTATGACGGCGATCTCGACGCCGAACTGATCCTGTCGAACGTCGCGCGGGCGAGCATCGAGCAGGAAGCCAAGCGCTTCGCCGAAGCGCAGGGCTATGCGATCGATTGGGAGGAAGTGAGCCGGCTCGACGACCAGGCTCTGGTCAACGGGCTGAGCCAGGCGATCCCGTTCGACATCGCCTCCAAGCAGGCGTTGCTCGAGGCGGAGACGCTGGAGATACGCGCCGACCTGCTCGCCGAATTGCTGCGCTTCTCGGCCGCCGGCGACGATGGCGATGTCACGCTGCAATAGAATCGCCCCTCCCGCTTGCGGGAGGGGCTTCAGACCTCCAACCCCTGCAGCAATTTCGGCAGCTTCCCTGTCTCGCCCCTCGCCTCGGCCATGAAGCGGCGTTGGAGCGGGGGAATGCGCGATACCATGTCGAGCCCGAAGCGGCGGATCGCGCGCGGGGCCTTGCCGGGCAGCCCGAACAGGCGCGTCAGCCCGTCGGTCGTGGCAGCGACCAGGAAGCTGTCGAGCGCGCGCCAGCGTTCGTAGCGGGCGAGCAATTGCGCATCGCCCAGATCCAGCCCCAGCCGCGCGCCTTCGACCAGAACCTCCGCCAGAGCGGCGACGTCGCGGAAGCCGAGATTGAGCCCCTGTCCCGCGATCGGATGGATGCCGTGCGCAGCGTCGCCGACCAACGCCAGCCGCGTGTCGGTGATGCGCGCGGTGTGGTGGAAGCCGAGCGGGTAGGATGAGCGCGCGCTGGCCGAGCGCAACGCGCCGAGCATCCCGCCCATCCGCTTCTCGGCTTCGGCGAGGAAGGCGCGGTCGGGCAGACCCAGCATCGCGGGACCATGCTCGGCTTCCACCGTCCACACGATCGCCGAGCGTGGCCCTTCCTCATCGTCCAGCATCGGCAGCAAGGCAAACGGACCGCTCGGATAGAAGATTTCGTGCGCGATGCCCTCGTGCGGCCGTTCGTGGCCGAGCGTGGCGATGATCGCGGTGTGATCGTAGCTCCACCGCGCGACATTGATGCCCGCCGCCGCGCGCGTCGGCGAATTGCGCCCCTCCGCCCCCACCAGCAACGGCGCGGCGAAGCTGCGGCCATCGGCGAGCGTGACGCGCGCCGACGCACCATCGCGCTCGACCGAGGCTGGTTTGGCCGGCATCAGCAGACGGATATTGGCCGCCTCCGCCGCCGCTTCGTGCAAGGTCCGGCGCAACAGCCGGTTCTCGTACATGATCCCGAGCGGGCCGGACTCAGGGTCGGCATCGAATGCCAGGGTACGCGGCGCGAGGCCATCGCTCACCTGGATCGAGGCGATCGGGCAGCCCTGCCCCGCCAGGCGTTTGGCCACGCCGATCGCGTCCAGCATGGCATGACTCGCGCTCGCCACCGCCGAGGCGCGGCCGTCAAAGCCCTTGGCGAGCACGCCCGCCGGTTCGGCCGGATCGATCACCACGCTCGACAGACCATGCGCGTCGAGCGCGAGCGCGAGCGTCAGCCCGACCAGCCCGCCGCCGAGGATGATGACATCCGCCTGCTCGCTCATGCCGAAACCTCATTCTTGCGGAAAAGCGCCCGATCGTCCTGGTTGAAGCCTTTATACCAGATGATCGCGCCGAACGTGCCGAGGATCAGAGGCACGCCGACCACCAGCTCGAACCATTCGAAGCTGTGCGGCAACCGCGTCACCGTCCAGCCGACCAACCCGGCGACCAAAGCCGCCCAGATCAAGGACCAGCGCCAGCCGTTGACGCGCGCGCCGAGCAGGCTGCGCAAGAGCCACGCCTTGGCGACCGCGGCGAGGCCGAGTGCGATCATCAGCGCAATCGCGGGGCCGGCGGCGGCGATGACGTCATCCCTGGGGTCGGGCCGGGGCGTGACCCAGCCGGCATTGGCGAAGGCCGGCAACGCGGCGCGCAGCAGATAGACGAACACGACCGAGAGCAAAGCCTGCAAGACGATCATCGCGACCGAGATGGCGAGATTGCGCCACGGCGCGAGGTAGATCAAAGCCGCCTCGCTCACCACGGCGGTGGCGGCGATCGCCTCGGCCGCGAGCAAAACCGCCAGCGCCCCGGTGCCGCCGACGAAGGTCGGCCCGACCAGGCCCATCACCGCCTTGCCGGGGATCGACAAGGCGAGCGCGATGCCGATCTGCGCGGCGATGATCCAGAAGCCGACCTGGCGCACCTGCTTGGCGACCGCCTGCCTGTTATCCTCCGCCAAATTCTGGGTGATGACCGGGCCCAGGATCGGATCGAAGCTGGTCTTCAATTTCTGCGGCAAGCTCGCGACCTGCTGCGCGACATAATAAATGCCGACGATGGTCGGCGAGAAGAACAGGCCGAGCATCGCGATATCGAGCCGGCGAGAACCCCATTCGATCGCGTCCGCGCCCGCGAGCGGCGAGTTGCGGATTGCGGTACGCGACAACTGGATCGGCTCGGGCCGCCAGCCGCGTGGCCGGCCATAGGTCTTGAGCAAAGGCACCAGCGAGGCGACCAAAGCCGCCACCGCCGAAATCGCGTAGGACAGGATCAGGCCGTCGCGCAGCGAATACCAGGACAAAGCGAAGGCGGCGATGCTGATCGCCCACGGCTCGACCAGCGATCGCGCCTTGACCGTGGCGCCGATATCGCCGCGATAGGCGAGCGCCGCGAGCGCGATATCCGATCCCGCCCAGCCGAAGATGGTCAGCGGCAGCAGATAATCGCGCTGGTTGATCTCGCTGTTGGGGAACATCAGTTCCGGGACCAGCATCAGCACCACCGCCGCGACCAGCGAGCCGAGCCAGCCGACCAGCATCCCGTCCCACACGACGGCGGTATGATCGCGCTTGGTGGTCGACAATTGCTGCGCGAGCCCGCGCTTCAATCCCATCGTCGCGAGCTGTCCCGCGAATTCGACGATGATCGTCGCATAAGCGAAGCGCCCGAGCGCATCGGCGCCATACCAGCGGCCGGCGATGAACAGGAACGGCAAGCGTGCCGCCAGCCGCAGCAGGAAGCCGAAGAAATTGGTACGCCCACCCTTCGCGAGCGCTTCGATATCGCCAGGGCCGGTTGCCTTGAGCGCGGCCGTGTCGCTCAATGCGCGTCGCCCCAGCTGTGACCGGTGCCGATCTCGATCCCGAGCGGGACCGACAATTCGACGTGCGGCATCGCGGCCTCGGCCATGACGCGTTCGATCACCGGTTTGGCGGCGGTGACATCGCCCTCGGGCAATTCGAACACGAGTTCGTCATGGACCTGGAGCAGCATGCGCACATGGCCCAAACCCGCATCATCGAGCGCCGGGCCCATGCGGACCATCGCGCGCTTGATGATGTCGGCGCTGGTGCCCTGGATCGGCGCGTTGATCGCCTGGCGCTCGGCGCTCTGACGCTCGCCGACGGTCTTGCCCTTGATCCCCGGCAGATGCGTCTTGC
>NZ_DATHFV010000175.1:0-2224 GCF_035317925.1 Sphingomonas sp. | reverse complement strand
CTCGACGGGGGCGCTCCACACGCTGACGAAGCCATGTTCGGCATCCTTGACCACCTCTTCCTTGCCGGCGGCGGTGGTGTGCTTGCCGATGCCGATCCCGACCGTCAGCAGACCGGGCTTGCTCGATTGCATCGTCGAGGTCAGGCGCGTGAAATTGGTGCCGACCGGCAGGGTGAAACGGCGCGTCTCGCTGACCGTGCGGACCACGTCGACCGGCCAGGGCGCATAGGTCAGCTCGAAGCTGGCAACCTTGGGGCCGGGATTGAGGATGCGGACGGTACGATAATTGCGCGAGGTCCAGAGATTGTTGTCGTACCAGATGCCGAGTCCGCCCGCGCCGCGCGCGGTGCGCACGTCGTAGAAATCGAGCCCCTCGCCATGTTCGGTATGCTGGTCGCCTGAATGGAGCTGACGCGCCATGAACGGCCAGCGCACCGATTTGCCCCAGGCGTCGATGCCCGATCCCGACGGCGGTTCGGCCGCTTCCAGTGCATGGCCATAGATGCGGTGCGCGGTGCGGTCATTCTCCCACAGCACGTCGTCATAGCGATAGGGCGCGAGCTCGACATGCGCCTGCGGTTCGTGCGTCGGCGGCGGGGTCAGCTCGGCCTGCGCCCCCGAAGCGAGCGAGGCAGCGAGCAAAGCGAAGCGCAGGATCATGGTAGGCCTCCCATTCAGCTCTTTTTGGGGCATGACGGTGCCGCCGCAGGCTGATAACCAAGTCTCATAACGGAGAGGCTGGATGGCAACCAGAGCAAGGATGAACGGGCTGATCGCGGCGTTGGCGCTTCTGCTGACACCGGTGGCAATTTCGGCACAGTCTGAAACACCAATCGCCGCGGCAGAGAAGCTGGCCGATTGGCAGCTCGCCCGCCTGCAGGATACGACCGGCATGTCTCATGTCTTCGAGACCGCCGACACGCGGTCATGGATGCGAGCCGCCTTCTGGATCGGGTTGAGCGCGCTGGCCGACCATGACCGTAGCTCCCGCTTCCGCGACGCGATCCTGGCGATGGGGCGGGGCAACGGCTGGAAGGCGGACGACCGTCCGTATCATGCCGATTCCCAGGCGATCCTGCAGGCCTATCTGTGGGCCACACGGAACGGCGCGGGCGCAGCGGCGCGCGAGCCGGCCAAGGCCAAGTTCGATACCATCCTCGCGCATCCGCCGCGCGCGACTTTGGCCTTCTATGCGCCGCCGTCCGGCAATGGTGGCCCGGAATGCCAAATCCGCTGGTGCTGGTCCGATGCCTTGTTCATGGCGCCCGCCGGCTGGCTCGAGATGACGCGTCAGACCGGCGACAGGCGCTATGCCGATTTCGCGCTGAGCGAGTTCTGGGCGACGACCAATTTCCTCTACGACCCGAAGGAGCGGCTTTATTATCGCGACAGCCGTTTCTTCGACCGGCGCGACGCCGACGCGCGCAAACTGTTCTGGGCGCGCGGCAATGGCTGGGTGTTCGCCGGGCTCGCGCGGATCATTCCCTTGCTGCCCAAGGGCAGTCCCGACCGCGTGAAGATGGAAGCCTTGTTCCGCGAAATGGCGGCGCGGCTGGTCGCGATCCAGAAACCCGACGGCTATTGGGCGCCGTCCCTGCTCGCAGCCGAAAATTCGCCGCCGGAATCCAGCGGCACCGGCTTTTTCACCTATGGCCTCGCCTGGGGCGTGAAGGCCGGGTTGCTCGACCGCGCGACCTACGAGCCCGCGGCGCGCAAGGGCTGGGCGGCGCTCACCCGCGCGATCCAGCCCGATGGACGGCTCGGCTGGGTGCAACAGGTCAGCGATCAGCCCGACAAGGTCGCCGCGTCCGACACGCAATTTTACGGCGTCGGCGCCTTCCTGCTGGCGGCGACGGCGATCGCGGACCTTGACCGCTAGCGCAGTTCGGGTGCGGCCTGGGCAAGCGCGGCGCGTGCGCAGCGATCGGCCAGCGCATGATCGACATCGGCGACCGCGAGGCCGCCGATCACCTTGCCGCCCTGATGCAGCGGCAGCGAGCCGCCATGCGGATTGAGCTTGCCCGCGCTCGCGGTGATCCGCGCCGCGAATTCAGGATCGGTCTTTTCGCGCGGCTCCATCACGCTGCCGGGGCTGTCGAACAAGGCGGCGGCAGCAGCCTTGGCGGGTGCGGCCACGGGCGGCTTGGGGCTGGCCGGCGAACGCGCGATCACCAACGGATTGCCCTCGCTGTCGACCACGCTCGCGCTCGCCGGCGCGCCTTCC
>NZ_DATHFV010000174.1:0-24987 GCF_035317925.1 Sphingomonas sp. | reverse complement strand
CGGGGTTGCTCAACGGGGCGGCGCTTGGGGCCAACCAGACCTTCTCATGCTGGTCGACCGCGCCGACGAACGACGGCAAGGGCCACGTGCTGGGCTTTGAGGCGAGCGCGACGGTGCCGCTGACGGTGATCACCCCAGTGCTCGATGGCTTCAGCGTGATCGGCCAGGTTGCCCACACGACGAGCAAGATCAAGTTCAGCAACGGGTCGGAGATCACGTTGCCGGGCCTGTCGAAGGGCGTCTACCAGGCGCAGCTCTTCTTCGAGAAATGGGGCTTCAATGCGCGCGCGTCGCTGACCCGCCGCACGCCCTATCTCGGCGACTATCAGCTGTTCAACGCGCAGGTCACCGCCAACCTGACCAAGGCGCAGACGACGCTGGATGCCCAGGTCGGCTACGATTTCAAATCGGGCCCGCTCAACGGCGTATCGGTCTATGTGCAGGGTCACAACCTGACCAACTCGAAGACGCTCTCCTACGTCAACAACGATCCCAACGAGATCAACATCCGCGATCAGTACGGCGCGACCTACCTTGCCGGCGTGACCGTCAAATTCTGATTACCTCCCGAAGACTGATGGCGGCGCGTTTCCCCAGACGCGCCGCCATTTTCTTTTCAGGGTACCCGATTAGGATGAGCCGGTGAGCGAAGTCCCTTTTCGCATTGTCATCGTCGGCGGCGGCACCGCCGGCTGGATGGCGGCTTCTGTCTGCGCGCGGTTCCTGCCGTCGCAGGATTACGCCGTCACTTTGATCGAATCCGACGAGATCGGCACGGTCGGTGTCGGTGAATCGACGATCCCGCAGCTGCAGCTGATCAACGCCGCGCTCGGCATCAACGAAGACGATTTCATGCGCGCCACCCAGGCAACCTACAAGCTCGGCATCGAGTTCGTCGGCTGGGGGACGGCGGAGAGCCGCTACATCCACGCCTTCGGCAATACCGGCCGGCCGATCGGACAGACGCCCTTCCAGCATTTCTGGCTGCGCGGGCTGCGTCTCGGAGAAGACGCGCCGCTAGATGCTTACTGCCTCAATGCCGCAGCCGCTTATGCCCACAAGTTCGCGCGCGGGCCCGAGGCACAATCACAGATGCTCGGTGGGCTGGTGCACGCCTTTCAATTCGATGCCGGCCTCTATGCGCGTTTCCTGCGAAGTTATGCCGAAGCGCGCGGCGTCTGTCGTATTGAGGGGCGGATCACGCATGCCGATCTTGATGGCGAAAGTGGCGACGTAAGCAGCGTCTCCCTGGCCGACGGCAGCGCGCATGGCGCCGATCTGTTCCTCGACTGCTCGGGCTTCCGCGGTCTGCTGATCGAGGAAACCCTGCACACCGGCTATGAGGAATGGACGCGCTGGCTGCCGTGCGACCGTGCACTCGCGGTGCCGAGCGAACCGGTGGCCGACCTCACCCCCTATACGCGTGCGACCGCGAAGCGAGCCGGCTGGCAATGGCGCATCCCGCTGCAGCACCGCGTCGGCAACGGCCATGTCTTTTGCTCAGGCGCGATCGGCGACGACGAGGCGACCTCCTTGCTGCTCGGCGGCCTCGACGGCGCGCCGCTCGCCGATCCCCGCTTGCTCAAATTCACCACCGGTCGGCGCAAGGCCTTCTGGAACCGCAACGTCGTCGCTTTGGGCCTGGCGGCGGGCTTCATGGAGCCGCTGGAATCGACCAGCATCCACCTCGTCCAGTCGGCGATCGAGCGCGTGCTCAAATTCCTGCCCAACGGGCCGATCCGGGAAGCCGACGTCGCCGCCTACAACGCCCAGACCATCTTCGAATGGGAGCGGGTGCGCGACTTCATCATCCTCCATTATCACGCCAACAGCCGGCCCGAGCCCTTCTGGCGGGATTGTGCGGCGATGGCGGTGCCCGATACGCTCGCCGAGAAGATCGACCTGTTCCGCGCCAACGGCCGGATCGCGCGCTTCAACGAGGAATTGTTCGCCGAGGTCGGCTGGCTGCAGGTGATGATCGGGCAAAGCGTGATGCCGGCCGGCTATCATCCGCTCGCCGACGCGCCGAGCGACGCCGAGCTGCGCGAATTCCTCTCGCTGATCCGCCAGACGGGGGCGAAGCATGTCGCGGGAATGCCAGACCACAAGGCGTTCCTCCAGCGTCATAGTTGGGCGAACTAACTGGTCAGGATCGACCCATCAGGAAGGTGTTGACCGTCAGTCGCGCCGTCTTGGGATCGGGCGTAAAATCGAGATCGGCAGGCAAGTCGGCGCAATGCAGCGAATGGCCGCGATAGATCAAAGCGCGGTTGGGCTTCGCCTCGAAGCGGGCGATCCGTTCGTACAGCAAGGTGTCGCCCGAAATGTAGGCCGGATCGGGCAGTCCATGCTGCGCCACCTCGCGATGCAGCGCGGCGTCGTAGTCGGCATGGCGATCCGCCGAGATCGTCTCATAGCCGGTGCTGCGATGCCGATAGAAAGCGGTGCCGCCTTGCTCCTGGCCGTTCAGATAATGCAGCAGCGCGACCCGCTCCGCCTCGAGCCCGTCGAAATGCGGCAGCCGCTGGATCGGGGTCAAGTTGGCGGGCGGCGTGGTGACGATCGAATAGCCCGCAGAGATCACATCGACGGGTTCGCGAAAGCCGAACGTCTCGGCGATCAGACCCTGTATCGGCGTGAGGAAGGCGTCGACATCGCTGGCCGCGACCTCGGCGCGCAGACCCGGATAATGGCGGCCCATCACCTGATATTCGAGCACTTCGGCGGCGGTGCGCAAGCGGGCGGGATCGGGCACGAAATCGTCGATCACGATCACCGGCTGTTGTTCGTGGCCGATGCGGTCGATCCGGATCGCAGCCATGGCGATCAGGCGATTGGCGGCGCGGCGCAGTGACGCGCGATGAAGTCGTCATGCACCGGGAAGGTCTCCGCCGCGGCGCGGATCAGCGCGTGCAGCTTGCGCAGCTCGGCGCCGCCATCCACCTGCGGCCGCGCATCCGCGAGCCGGTCATAATCGCGCGGGATCACGTTTTGGCCGAGATAGACCGCCAGCCAACTCGGATTGCGGAACAGCTCGTCGTGCGGCGACACCAGCCGCGCCTGCGCCTCGAAATGCCTGAGCTTGTAGGCCAGCTCGTCGGGGATGCTCATCGCCGCGCATTCGCGCCAGAACGGCTCGGGCCGGCTGTTGGCGTGATAGTGCAGGATCAGAAAATCGCGGATCCGCTCGAACTCGTTGGCGGTCGCGCGATTGAACTCCTCGGCGAGCAGCGGGTCGTGGCCGCGATCGGGCAAGAGCCGCAGCAGCCGTTCGACCCCCATCTGGATCAGATGCAGGCTGGTCGATTCCAGCGGCTCCATGAAGCCCGAGGCGAGACCCAGGCTCACTGTATTGTGGCTCCACGCGCGCTTGCGCCGGCCGGTCGTGAATTTCAGCAGGCGCGGCTCGGCCAGCGCTTCGCCGTCCAGGTTTGCCCGCAGCACCGAAGCCGCCTCGTCGTCGCTGATGTAGCGCGAGCAATAGACATGGCCGTTGCCCTGCCGGTGTTGCAGCGGGATCCGCCACTGCCAGCCCGCTTCGTGCGCGGTCGAGCGGGTATAAGGCGTCAGCGGCCGGCTGTTGGCGCAGGGCATGGCGAGCGCGCGGTCGCACGGCAGCCAATGCGTCCAGTCGTCATAGCCTGCGCCCAACGCGCGCTCGATCAGCAGGCCGACGAAGCCCGAGCAATCGACGAAGAGATCGGCCGCGATCTCGCGCCCGTCGGCCAGCCGCACGGATGCGATATTCCCGCTCAGCGGGTCGCGCGCGACATCGACTACCTTGCCCTCGTGACGCACGACCCCACGTGCTTCGGCATAATTTCGGAGGAACCGCGCATAGAGCCCGGCGTCGAAATGATAGGCGTAAGCATGGGTCGAGCGCACGTCGCGCGGGTTTTCGACCGGCGGGCCGAAGCGGTTCTCGTGCGCCAACGCCTTGCACATCGAATAATCGTCGAACGGGGTGGGGTCGCCGCGCAGGTGCGCGCGCACCCAATAATGGTGCAGCCCGACCCGGTCGAAATCGGTGCCGTGCGTGCCGAAGGGATGAAAATAGCGGCTCTCCGCCGTCCCCCAGCCGACGAATTCGATGCCGAGCTTGAAGCTCGCCTGCGTCGCTTTGACGAACTCGGCTTCGTCGATCCCGAGTTGCGCGTTGAACGACTTGATCGGCGGGATCGTCGCTTCGCCGACGCCGACTGTCCCGATCTCCTCGGATTCCACGAGCGCGATGGCGATATTCTCGCCGACCGCATTGGCCAAGGCCGCCGCCGTCATCCATCCGGCCGAGCCGCCGCCGATAATGGCAATCGAGCGGAGCATGTCAGGGTGATGCGTCATGCCAAGCCTCGGGGGTAGCCCTGGCCACAATCACTGGCAAGCCGACGGCACGGGCGCGCCATGGCTCGTGCCCCGATGACATACGTATTCTTGCTCCAATCGCCGCGGTTGATGGCACAAGGCGGCAAAAGAGAGGGGATGCTGCGGTCGCTGCCATGAAGAGCGCTTTGCCATTTGCGCGGCAGGCCTTGGCGCTGCTTGGCCTGGCGCTGGCTTTGCCGTCGGCTGCGATGGCCGCGTCGGCGTCCAGTCAGCACCCCGCTGCTGCTTCATTGGCGGCGATGCGTGCGCGGCTTCCCGAAGACGAGACCGTCTATTTCCTGCTGCCCGACCGATTCGAGAATGGCGATCCCGCAAACGATCGCGGTGGCCTGAACGGCGGCCGGCTCGTCACCGGATACGACCCAACCGACGCCGGTTTCTATCATGGCGGCGACCTGAAGGGGCTGCGCGACCGCCTCGATTATATCCAGGGCCTCGGTGCGACCGCGATCTGGGTCGGACCGATCTTTGGGAACAAGATCGTCCAGGGCCCGCCGGGCTACGAAAGCGCGGGCTATCACGGCTACTGGATCACCGACTTCACCCACGTCGATCCGCATTTCGGCACCGACGCCGATTTCAAGGCGCTGGTCGACGCCGCCCATGCGCGCGGAATGAAGGTCTACATGGACATCGTGGTGAACCACACCGCCGACGTCATCCAGTATCGCGATTGCCCGAAAGGCTGTCCCTATCGTTCGCGCGCAGATTATCCGTTTCAGCGGCAGGGGGGCCCTGGCGGCAAGCCGATCAATCCGGGTTTCCTGGGCGATCAGGTCCAGACCGACGCGAATTTCGCGAAGCTGACCGATCCGGATTACGCTTATCAGGTCTACGTTCCCGAGGCCGAGAAGCAGATCAAGGTGCCGGCCTGGCTCAACGATCCGATCTATTATCACAATCGCGGCAATTCGAGCTTCGCCGGCGAGAGTTCGACGATGGGCGACTTCATGGGGCTCGACGACCTCATGACCGAACATCCGCGCGTCGTGCGCGGCTTCATCGACATTTTCGGAGGATGGATCGACCGCTTCGGTATCGATGGCTTCCGCATCGATACCGAACGCCATGTGAATCCCGAATTCTGGCGCGCCTTCGTGCCGGCGATGATGACGCGCGCCAAGGCGCGCGGCATCCCCAATTTCACTATCTTCGGCGAGGTCTCGACGCCGGTGATCGATGTCGCGCAGCAGGCCGAACACACGCGCAATGACGGCATGCCACTGGTCCTCGATTTCGCCTTCCGTGCGGCCATGCTGCAGGCGCTGGCCGGGACCGGCGGCAGCGATGGCCTCGATCTGCTGTTCAAGGGCGACCCGCTCTATCAGGGCGGCGCACCCGCGACGCTCGCCATGCCGACCTTCGTCAGCAATCACGATATGGGCCGCTTCGCGCATTTCGTGCGCAGGGCATTGCCGCAGGCGGGCGACGAAGAGGTGCTTCGGCGCGTGATCCTCGCGCATGCGATGCTGTTCGGGCTGCGTGGTGTGCCCACTATCTATTCGGGCGACGAGCAGGGCTTCGCCGGCAATGGCGACGATCGCGCCGCGCGGGAGGACATGTTCGCCAGCAAAGTCGCGTCCTACAACGCCACCAGATTGGTCGGCACCGACGCCACCACCGCTTTATCCAGCTTCAACCCGCAGCACCCGATCTATCGCGCCATCGCCGAACTGGCGGCCTTGCGCCGCGACCATGCCGCGCTCCGGCGTGGGCGTCAGGTCGTCCGCTTCGCCTCCGACAAGCCCGGCCTGTTCGCCGCATCGCGCTTCGATCCCACCGATGGCCACGAACTGCTGATCGCCTTCAACAGCTCGACCGAGGCGATCACCGCCAATGTCGAGATCGATCCGCGCTCGCGCCATTTCCATGCACTGGCCGGCGCGTGCCCGGCTTTGCCGGCGGCGCCGGGCAGCCTGTCGCTTTCCATTCCTCCCCTGGGCTTTCTTTTCTGCGAGGCAGACCCGTCCCGATGAGCATTACCCAGTCCAGCCCGCACGCGCTCGCCCAGGATGATCGCGCCTGGTGGCGCGGTGCCAGCATCTATCAGATCTATCCGCGCAGCTTCGCGGATTCGAACGGCGACGGGATCGGCGATCTGCCCGGTATCACCGCGCATCTCGATTATGTCGCGAGCCTGGGTGTCGATGCGATCTGGCTGTCGCCTTTCTTCACCTCGCCGATGGCTGATTTCGGTTATGACGTTTCGGATTATCGCGACGTCGATCCGATCTTCGGCACGCTTGCCGATTTCGACGCCTTGATCGCCCGCGCGCACGCGCTCGGTCTGCGTGTGATCATCGATCAGGTCTATTCGCACACGTCGGATCACCACCCCTGGTTCACCGAAAGCCGGTCGAGCTGGAACAACGCCAAGGCCGACTGGTACGTCTGGGCCGATCCCAAGCCCGACGGCAGCCCGCCCAGCAACTGGCAGTCGGTATTCGGCGGCCCGGCCTGGACCTGGGATGCGCGCCGCCGCCAATATTATCTGCACAATTTCCTGTCCGCCCAGCCGCAACTCAATTGCCACGTACCTGCGGTGCGGGAGGCTTTGCTGAGTGTCGCGCGCTTCTGGCTCGATCGCGGCGTCGACGGCTTCCGGCTCGATGCGATCAACTTCTCGATGCACGACCCGTCGCTCAAGGATAATCCGTCCAAGACCGACAATGCGCTGCGCACGCGGCCGTTTGACTATCAGCAGCATCTCTACAATCAGAGCCACCCCGACATTGTCGGCTTCCTTCAGGACATAAGGGCGCTGCTCGATTCCTATGGCGGCCGCTTCACCGTGGCCGAGGTTGGCGGCGACGACAGCGACCGCGAGATGAAGCTGTTCACCGGCGGCGACGGGCGGCTGAGCAGCGCCTACAGCTTCGACTTCCTCTACGCACAGGAACTGACGCCCACCTTGGTAAGCAATTCGCTCGCCTGCTGGCCCGATCAGGACGGGCTCGGCTGGCCGAGCTGGGCGTTCGAAAATCACGATGCGCCGCGGGCTGTCTCGCGCTGGAGCGCGCCGGGGCACGAACCCGCCTTCGCCGCGATCAAGATGCTGCTGCTGGTCTGCCTGCGCGGTAACATCTTCCTCTATCAAGGGGAGGAATTGGGCCTGCCCCAGGTCGAGGTCGCTTTCGCCGACCTGCAGGATCCCGAAGCGATCGCCAATTGGCCGATGACCTTGTCGCGCGACGGCGCGCGGACGCCGATGCCGTGGCGCGCGGGCGCACCGGCTTTGGGTTTTTCGGACGGCAAGCCCTGGCTGCCGGTCGGTCCCGATCATGCCGCGTTGGCGATCGACCGGCAGGAAGCCGATCCCGCTTCGCCGCTCGGATTGACGCGCCGCCTGCTCGCGCTCAGGAATGATCAGGATGCGCTGCGGCTCGGCGATCTTAGCGTGCTCCATGCGGACGATCGCGTGCTCGCGTTCGAACGATGCCATGAAGGGCTAACCTTGCTCTGCTGCTTCAACCTCTCGTCTGAACCCGCATCCTGGTCGGCGCCCTATGCGCGCCACATGATCGATCAGGTGGGGAGCGTCGAAGGCGACCAGCTTGGCGCCTATGCGGGCTACATCGCCGAGAAGGGGGCGTGAGCGGCGCCCCTCCGGCAAGCCGGGCGCGGCTCGGCTTCTGGGGATTGTGGAACCTCTCCTTCGGCTTCTTCGGCATTCAGGTCGCGTTCGCGCTGCAGAATGCCAATGTCAGCCGCATCTTCCAGACGCTCGGCGCGTCGATTGACGAGCTGCCGATCCTGTGGATCGCTGGGCCCGCGACCGGCCTGATCGTCCAGCCGATCATCGGCCATCTGAGCGACCGCACCTGGGGCAGACTCGGGCGGCGGCGGCCTTATTTCCTGATCGGCGCCTGTCTTTGTTCGCTGGCCCTGATCCTGTTCCCGAACGCGTCCTTGCTGTGGATGGCGGCGGCTCTGATGTGGATGCTCGACGCGTCGATCAACATCTCGATGGAGCCGTTCCGCGCCTTCGTCGGCGACATGGTCGACGCGTCGCAGCGCACCGCCGGCTATGCGCTCCAGACGGTGTTCATCGGCGCGGGCGCGGTGGCCGCCTCGGCGGCGCCGGCGCTGTTGGCCTGGCTCGGCGTGCCCAACACCGCGCCGCCCGGTCAGATCCCACATTCGGTCGCCTGGGCCTTCTATATCGGCGCGTTCGCGGTCCTCGCCACCGTGCTGTGGACGGTCGTGACGACGCGCGAATATCCGCCCGAGGAGTTGGCGCGCTTCGACCACGCGCCTGCCGAACCCGGTTTCGCGCCCGCCGCGCCCATCGCGACCGATCTCGCCTGGCTGGTGGTGGGGGTCATAGTGCTGGCTGCGATCCCCACGCTTGGCCTCGACAAGCCGCTTTACGTGCTCGGCGTGGGCCTTGCCGGCTTCGGCCTGGCGCGTCTCGCCAATCGCTGGGGGGTGGGTGGGGGCCGCACCGACACGATGCTCAACCATCTGTTGAGCGATCTGAGGTCGATGCCGCCCTTGATGCGGCGATTGGCACAGATCCAGTTCCTGTCCTGGTCCGCGCTCTTCATCCTGTGGATCTACGCAACGCCGGTGATCGCGCGCCTGCAGTTCGGAACCGCTGATCCGGCAAGCCCGGCCTATCAGAACGGCGCCGATTGGGTCGGCCTGCTGTTCGCGACCTATAACGGCATCGCCGCGCTCTACGCCTTCGTCATTCCGCAACTGGCCAAGCGCATCGGCGAACCGGCCGTGCACGCGATCAACCTGCTCGCCGGCGCTGCCGCCTTTCTCGCCATCCCGCTGCTCGGCGATCCGCATCTGCTGCTGGTGGCGATGATCGGCATGGGCATGGCGTGGGCCTCCATCCTGACCATTCCCTATGCCCTGCTCGCGGGCGCGCTGCCGGCACGCAAGCTCGGCGTCTATATGGGCATCTTCAACATCTTCATCGTCGTGCCGCAGCTGGTCGTGTCGTCCTGCATGGGCTCGATCGTGCACGCGCTCTTCCCGCAGGCGAGCCAATTGGTGTTCGCGATCGGGGCTGTGCTGCTCACCTGCGGCGCGGGGCTGTCATTGACGTTGAAGCGGCTTCAGGTCGTCGCCTGATCAATCGGCGGCCACCACGTGGTTGGTCGGCGCGGGGCGGCGCGTCACCCAGACGAGCGCCACCATCGACAGTGCCATCCAGGCGCAGAGCCAGAACAGCTCGAGCGACGAGAGCAGATAGGATTGCTCCACCACCTGGCGCAGGATCGATCCCGCCGCCTGGCGCTGGCTCATCCCCGCATCCTGCAGCTGCGCCGTCGCGTGGGCATAGATTGGCGAGAAAGGCGTCGCGCCGGTGACCAATTGCTCCTGATGGAGCGACTCGCGCCGATCCCAGAAGGTCGTGATCAGCGAGGCGGCGAAGCTGGCGGTGGTGATGCGCGCGAAATTGGAGATGCCGCTTGCAGACGGCAGGCGATCGGGCGGAATGCCGTCGAGCGAGATCGTCAGCAACGGCACGAAGAAGGTGCTCATCGCGAAGCCCTGCAGCGCGAGCGGCGTGGCGAGCGTCAGGAAAGTCGCATCCGGCGTGTAGCGCGAGCGCAGGAAGTAGGACGCACCGAAGGCAAGGAACGAGACCGTCGCCAGGATGCGCGGGTCGATCTTGAGCCGCGCGATGAACGGCGTCGCCGCGACCGCCACGAGCCCCGCGGGCGCTGCGACCAGGCCTGCCCAGGTGGCGGTGTAGCCCAGATATTCCTGCAGCCAGAGCGGAAGCAGCAGGTTGTTCGCGAACAACAGCGCATAACCGAGACAGAGCGCGATCGTGCCGAATGTGAAGTTGCGTCGCCGGAAGATCGATAGATCGATCGCGGGATGGCCGTCGGTCAGCTCCCAGATCAGCCAGGCGATGAAGCCGAAGACCGTGCAGATCGCGAGCACGACGACCAGCTCATTGTGGAACCAGTCGCGATTCTTGCCGAGATCGAGCACGGTCTGCAGGCTGAACACCCAGAAGGCGAGCAGCAGCAGGCCGACCGTATCGATCGGCAGCTTGCGCGTCGGCGTCTCGCGCTTCGACAGCGCCTTCCAGCTGATCAGGCCCGCGACCAGGCCGACGGGCACGTTGATCAGGAAGATCCAGCCCCAGTGATAATTGTCCGAGATATAGCCACCCATCACCGGCCCCAGCACGGGCGCGGCAAGCGTGGTCATCGACCAGATGGCAAGCGCGGTGCCGCGCTTGTGATGTGGGAAGATCGAGATGAGCAGCGCCTGGCTGCCCGGGATCATCGGCCCGGACACCGCGCCCTGCAGGATGCGGAAGGCGATCAGCGAATCCAGGCTCCAGGCGACGCCGCACAGCAAGGAAGCAAAGGTGAAGGCGATCACCGACGCGGTAAAGGTCCGCACCACGCCGAAGCGCGCCATCAGCCAGCCGGTCAGCGGCACGGTCACTCCGTTCGCCACCGCGAACGAGGTGATCACCCAGGTGCCGTCGTCGGTGCTGTGCCCGAGATTGCCTGAGATGGTCGGCAGCGACACGTTGGCGATCGTGCCGTCGAGCACCTGCATGAAGGTGCCGAGCGCCAGCGCGATCGAGGTGATTGCGAGCGCCACGCCGACCAGCGGCGCCGGCTCGGAGGGCGCCGCCTGGCTCACCGGCCCGATACCATATTCTGGGCGATGATCCGCCGGATCTGCGTCTCGACCGCGGGGCCGCCGTCGATGCTCTGCTGCACGCCGCCCGAAGGCGCCCGCGCACCCCCCACCAAAGCGCCGCTCTTGTCGCCGGTCGCAACCTTGACGTCGACCGAGAGGCCGATGCGGAGCGGGGTCTTTTCCAGCTCGCTGGGATTAAGCGCGATGCGCACCGGCACGCGCTGGACGATCTTGATCCAGTTGCCCGACGCATTCTGCGGCGGCAACAGCGCGAAAGCGTTGCCGCTGCCCGCGCCCAGGCCGAGCACCTTGCCGTGGAAGGTGACGCTCTTGCCATAGATGTCGGTGCGGATGCTGGCCGGCTGGCCGACGCGCAGATCCTTGAGCTGGGTTTCGCGGAAATTGGCATCGACCCACAGCGCGTTGATCGGCACTACCGCCATCAACGGAGTGCCCGGCGCGACCCGCTGGCCGAGCTGAACCGTGCGCTGCGCGACGATGCCGCCGACCGGCGCTTGGATGTGCATATAGGCCCGGCTGATCGCGGCGCGCCGCACATTGGTGATCGCCGCCAGCACCGCCGGATTGTCGTAGACGCTCGTGCCCTGGACCGCGCTCGCCGCCTGGGCGCGCTTGGCCGCGGCCAACGTCAGGTTCGCGCGCGACACCTGCAGCGCGTCATTGGCATGGCTGACTTCCTCGCCCGAGACCGCGCCTTCGGCCGCCGCCGCGCGGCGGCGCGTCAGATCGTCCTGGGCCTTGCCGAGATCGGCACGCGCCTGGAGGATTTCGGCTGAGGCCTCGTCAACCGCCGCGTTCTGCGAGCGGAAGTCGCGCACGGTGCGGCCGAGTTCGGCCTCCGCCGATGCCAGTGCGACATCTTCGGTCGCCGGATCGAGATCGATCAGAGGCGCGCCCTGGCGCACTTGTTGCGTATTGTCCGCATGCAATGCGAGCACGGTGCCGCCCTCGCGCGCGGTGATCGAGACGATGTCGCCGCCGACATAAGCGTCGTCGGTCTCCACGCTCGGCGGGGAAAGCAGGACGAGCGCGCCATAACCCGCCGCCGCGAGCAGCGCGGTGCCGCCCAGCAGCGCGAAGCCGACCTTGCGTGCGCGAGGCTTGCCGCGGACGATGGTCGCCGGCAGCGCCTGGGCGATCTCCTGATCGTCGGCGGCCTCGGCGCGATCGAAATTGCGTTCGTTCTTCATGAAACCTTGTCCTTGGAAGAGGCCGCGGCCTCGCTGGTCTTGTCCTTGAAACCGCCGCCCAGAGCGGCGACGAGCTGCACGCGGCGAACGAGGCCGTCGGCCTGCAAATCGACCAGAGCCTGCTCCGCCTCGAGCAGGCGGAAGCCGCTGTCGATCGCGTCGAGCTTGGAGGCGAGCCCGGTCGAGACCCGCACCTGGTCGAGCCGCACCGTGTCGCGCAGGCCGGACACGACCAGTTTTTGCTGGGCAAGATCGGCGTCGGCGGCCTGGATGCCAGTCAGCGCGTCGGACGTCTCGCGGACGGCCTGCAATACGCCCTGATTGTAGTCCGCGACCGCGAGGTCGAGGTCGGCGGTCGCCTGGCGATATTGCGCGCGCAATTTGCCCGCCTCGAAGATCGGCAGGTGGATCGCCGCGCCCGCACCATAAGTCCCGGCGCCGCTGGTGAAGAGGTTGCCGAGCCCGATCGCGGAGAAGCCCGCCAGCGCCTGCAGATTGACGTTGGGCAGGAAATCGGCGCGCGCCACTTTGCGGTCGGCCATTGCGGCGTCGATCCGCGCCTCGGCGGCGAGCAGATCGGGCCGGCGGCCGAGCAGGTCGGCGGGTAGCACCGCCGGGACCGCCGGCGGCGTGTCGAGCGCGAGCGCCGGCGGCGTCACCGACGCGTAGAAATCGGCGCCCCGGCCCGCCAGCGCGGCGAGCGCATGGATCAACAGGTCGCGCTGCCGTTCTGCGCGCACCTTGGCCTGCTCGGCCTCGGCCAGCAAAGTCTCGGCGGTACGCACTTCGATCTGGTTGGCGAGGTCGTTGCGGCTGCGCGACTTCACATAAGCGAGCGATTGCTGCCGCGTATCGACGAAACCCTGCGCGACCTGGATTTGCCGCTCGGCGCGCGCCAGGCCGATATAGGTCTGCGCGATGCTGGTGGAGATCGTCAGCCGCGCCGCGTCAGCATCGAGCTGCGCGGCCTCGGCGCTGGAGCGCGCCTTGGCGACCAAAGCGCGCTGACGGCCGAACAGATCGAGGTCCCAGTTGAGCCCGGCCTGGACCTGCGCCACCGCGCGGGTGGTGCCGGCATAAGGCGGCGGGATCAGATATTTGTCGCTCAGTCGCTGTTCGGTCGCCTGCCCGTCGGCCGCGACCTGGGGAAGCTGGTCGGCATGGCGGATCGCAATCTCGGCCTGCGCCGCGCGGACGCGCGCCAAAGCGGCGTCGAGCGTCGGATTGGCGGCCAGACCGGCGTCGATCAGGCTTCCAAGCTGGGCATCGCCGAAGGCATCCCACCAGCGGGCATCGATCGACGCCGTGTCCTGACCGACGCCGACCGAGGCGGCCGCCACCTTGGCGACGACCGGCTGGTCGTGCGGCACGGCAGCGCAGTTCGCAAGCAGCAGCGCGGAAAGCGAAAGCAGGGTCGTGCGCATGGTTCAGGCCTCCTTGGGCGCTTGCGCGAGGTTCGGGTCGATCGCGTCGGACAATTTGCCCAGCAGCGCGATAAGCTGGTCGAGTTCGGCATCGCTCAGCCCGTTGTGGATGCACCGCCAGCGCCGCGCGATCTCGGCCGCGATCTGGTCCATCTTCACTATTCCGGCGAGGGTCAGCACGACCATCGGATTGCGAGCCGTGGACCGGGGATCCCGTTCGAGCAGTCCGCGCAGTTCGAGCCCTTCGGCGATGCGCGTGGCGGCCACCGGGCGGATGCCCAGACCCTGGGCCAGTTCGCGCAGGCTCTGCGCACCGTGGACCCGCAACCACCGCAGTACCGAGCCCTGCGAGAAGCTCAGATCGGCTTCGGCATAGCGCGCCTCGATCCGGGCCTGGCTCAGCCGGTTGGCGCGGCGCAATGCGCAGCACAGATCCGGGGCGGCCTTGGTACGGGGGATCGGGAAAGGAACGGTCATTGCGCCACCTGCCGCACCTTCAGTGCGATCCGGAGCGTGGTGACCTGCTCGTACGAATAACCGTTGGCGATCAGCACCTCTTCGTCGCTGGACGAGACCAGGCCGGCGCAACGCAGCGCGCGGAGCGCATAGGAGCGCAGCGCCTCCAGCCGCCTGTCGGCGAGCGGCAATTGCTCGGGCAGGCCGAACAGGCGACGCAGTTTGCGGAAGGCGGGCTGGCTCAGCAGCGGCACGCGGCGGCTGTCGCGCCAGGCGATATCCAGCACGCGCTGTTCGATGCGGGAGAAGATCGGCTGCGCCTGCTGCTGCGTGGGAGAGAGTGCGAGCTGCGTCACGACCCGGATCCTTTCGGCACGCGTCCGCCCGCTCGCCCGCAAGGGCGTTCCGGCCGAGCCGCTCGGTTGAAAAAGGGGCCGGTCTGTGCCTCGTCTTGCAACGGCACGAAGGCACAGACCGGAGCAGCGGGAGGCCCAAAAGGGGGGCAAAAAGGCCTCCAGGGACGCTGCTGAAACCCCATCTAGATATTCGTTACCAGGGCGTCCAAGATCGATGCGCTTGGTCGCCCAACCATTTCGGTATGGAGTGCGGATGGAACTACGGCAGCTTCGCTATTTCCTGGCGGTCGCGCGGACGATGAACTTCACTCGCGCGGCGGAGGAGATGCATATCGCCCAGCCGCCGCTCAGCCGGCAGATCAGCCATCTCGAGGACGAGCTCGGGGTGCGGCTGATCGATCGCGACGCGCGGCCGATGCGATTGACCAGCTCGGGCGAATTCTTCCGCGAACGCGCGCAGGAGATCGTGTCGCGTGTCGAGCGTCTCAAGAAGGAGACGGTGACGCACGGGCACAGCGGGCGGCAGATATTGCGCATCGGCTTCGAAACCTCCGCGCTCTACGGCCACCTGCCGGCGGTCGTGAAATATCTCCGGTCGGTCAATCCGCATCTCGATATCGATTTGAGGCAGCTTTCCGCGCGCGATCAGATCGACGCGATCCGCACCGGCGTCGCGGAGGTGGGGGTCGGGCGCGAGCTGATTCCCGACGATGCGGTGGAGCAAAGGGTCGTCCGCCAGGAACCTTATCTGGTCGCGCTGCCGATGGGACATCCGCTGGCGGGCGACGACCATCCGGCGCTCCGCTTCGCCGATCTCGAGTGCGAGAATATCATTGTCTATGGCGAGCTCGGCACGATCCGGCGGTCGGACATGGTCACGCACCTGATGGACCGCGCCGGCTTCGTGCCGATGCGCAAGACCGAGATCGGCGACGTACTCGCCGCGCTTGGCCTAGTGGCGGCGGGAGCGGGGGCCAGCATCGTGCCCGCAAGCGCACGGCGGATGCGGTCGGACGACGTCTGCTACAAGCCGCTCGATGAGGACGGCGCGATATCCTCGATCGTGATCAGCCTGCCCAAAGGCTGGGATTCGCCCATCCCCGGGCAGATTTGCGATGCGGTGCGGCGGCTGGCCGGCTTGAACCCGGGCGAGGCGATCGCGGCGGAGTGAGGCCGCCCCGTGCCATCGTGCTATGCTGGAAGAATGGCTCCCCGGGCCGGATTCGAACCAGCGACCATTCGATTAACAGTCGAACGCTCTACCACTGAGCTACCGGGGAACAGGCCCGTTGGGCCGTTGGAGGCGCGGCCTATGGCAAAAGCGTCGCGCGGTGGCAAGCGGTTCCGTCCCCCAAATCTAGATGGCGAACTGCTCCATCACGATGCGGTCGTCGAGCGCGTGCTCGGGATCGAACATCAGCGTCAGCGGATTGCCGCGATCGACGATCACTTCGACGCTGGCGACGTCGCGCACTTCGCGCTGGTCGGCGACCGCGCTGACCGGGCGCTTGACCGGATCGAGCACCCGGAACTTGATGCGGTTGCTGTCGCGCAGGATCGCGCCGCGCCAGCGGCGCGGGCGGAACGGGCTGATCGGGGTCAGCGCCACCAATGCGCTTTCCAGCGGCAGGATCGGCCCGTGCGCGGAGAAATTATACGCGGTCGAGCCCGCCGGGGTGGAGACGAGCACGCCGTCCGCGACCAGCTCGGTCAGCACGACCCGGCCGTCGACGCTGACCTCGATCCACGCGGTCTGGCGCGTCTCGCGCAGCAGCGACACCTCGTTGATCGCCGCCAGCGAGACCTTCTCTCCATCGATCGTGACCGCGTCCATCTTGAGCGGCGCGACCTTGATCGTCTTGGCGCCGATCAGCCGGTTTTCGAGCAGGTCGGGCGACCATTCGTTCATCAGGAAGCCGACCGTGCCGAGATTCATCCCGAACACGGGCAACGCCCGGTGCCGGTCGAGCATCTGGTGCAAGGTCTGCAGCAGGAAGCCGTCGCCGCCGAGCGCGACCATGATCTCCGCTTCGCTCGGCGGGAACCATTCGTAGCGGCGCTTCAATTCCTTGGCGGCATCCTGCGCCAGAGGAGAGGGGGAGGCGGCCAGCGCCAGCTTGCGTTCGCCGCTCATCCGCCGGTTACCGGGATGCGCAGATAGGTGATTCGCCGGCCAAAGCCGTCGATCAGCGGAACGAGAGAGGGCAGGGCCTCAGCCATGCGGTCTAGCTAGGGCGGCGCCGGGACGGCGGCAAGGCCCGCATGTCCGGCCCGGCGGGCGCTCGCACCGCCGGGCCGCAATGCTTGACATGGGGACTGCCTTGCGCAGCGTCGACGACCCTGTGGGGGTGGGTCGCCATGTCGGCACAGAGGTCCCTTGCGGGACAGGCCAACATCCATGTCATCCCTCGGCAAAAACGATGCCCTTGGGGGGTAGCATCGCATACGCCGCCGAGGGGAATTAAACTGTAAGTCCCTCAGTTAGGAACCGAAACGCCTGTTTCCAGGCATTCAGCACCGAATTGGTTGCCATCTTGCCCAAAGCTTCGGCCAAAGCCAACATCAACGCGGTTTCAATTGTCGAATAAATTGACGACGATCCCTTCGCTTCCACCGGTGTCAGCAATCGCGGCAGCGCGTCGGGCCATTTCCGGCGTGTCGTGACCACGATCGCCTCCAACAGACCGACGACTCGCCCGTCGAGCGCGAATTCCGCGAACAGCAAGCGGCGCGCGCCCTCCGAGGGCAGATGATGCCACATGCGGAAGGTTATCGCGGCCGCGTTGGCCTTGACGTCGGGCGCGGTGGCCTCGACGATCGCGATCGTCTCAATAGGTAGCGTCTGCACGCAAAACTCACGCGACGGGAACGGGAATGTCGGGGGCGAAGCGCCCTCCTTATCGTTTCGGAAGCGTCCCGTCTTTGCGCCAGGACAAGTAGCGCGACATAGAACCGAAATGGGTTTATTAATTCTGCCGGAGTGGCTCGGGGGCGCCGGTGCCATACAGCCGATCGGACGGGGCAATGAGCACCAGCCCGCTCTTTGCGGGACTCAGTCCGCAGGATCGCGACGCCTTGGAGCGTCGGGCTTCGCTGCGCAAATTCGCGATTGGGGAGACCTTGTTCGCGCAGGGTGAGACCGGCGATGAATTGTTCGTCATCACCAAGGGCCGGGTCAAGGTGTGGCGCGCATCCGAGGATGGCAGCGCGCTGACGCTGACCCTGCTTGGGCGCGGTCAGCCGATCGGCACGCTCGGCGCGGCGGAGGATCGCCGCAACCATGCCACCGCCACCGCCGTCACGCCGGTCGAAGCTTTGTGCTGGCCGGTCGAAGGCCTGCGCCAGCTGATGGAGCATAATCCGGTGCTGACCGCCAACGTGCTGCGTACCGTGACCAATTATGCCGAACAATTGATCGAGCGGCTGGAGGAGGTCGCCTCGGTGCCGGTCGAGCCGCGAATCGCACGCACTTTGCTGCGGATGAAAAGGCGCATCTATGGCGAGGCGGCGGCCGACGGCTGCGAACTGCCCTTGTCGCGTCAGGACCTAGCCGAATTGACCTCGGCGACCTTGCCGACGGTCAGCCGCATAATGAGTCGCTGGCGTGGCGACAAGTTGATCGCGGGCACGCGCGGCCGGGTCAAACTGCTCGATACCAAGGCGCTGAAGCGGATCGCGGGTTTAGGCTGATACCGCCCGCGCGCCGATCGGTAGCGGCGCCTATTCGATGGTCCGCGCGGCTGCTGTCCGCAGCCGGTGACAAGCGGTCGCATGTTCCCCGGACATGCGTCTCTGCTCGTCACTCCTCTCCGAACTTGTTCTCGACCAGATCGCACAGCGCGCTGACGGCGGCTTCGGCGCCGTCGCCCTGGGCGCTGATGATGACATTGTCGCCCATCGCCGCGCCCAGCATCATCAATCCCATGATCGAGGTTCCGGCGACGCGCGAGCCGTCCTTCTCGACCTCGACCGCCGCCGGCTGGCTCGAGGCGAGGGTGACGAATTTGGCGCTGGCACGCGCGTGCAGGCCGCGCTTGTTGGTGATGGTGACGGACCGCTCGACCGTCATGCGGCGGCGGCGCCCAGGACTTCCGACGCGACTGAAATATATTTGCGGCCGGCTTCGCGCGCGGCGGCGACCGCCGCCTGGACCTTCATCATCTTGCGCGCGCCTTCCAGCCGGATCAGCATCGGCAGGTTGACGCCCGCGATCACCTCGATCCGGCCCGGCTCCATCAGCGATATGGCAAGGTTCGAAGGCGTGCCGCCGAACAGATCGGTCAGCAGGATCACTCCGCGTCCCTGATCGACCGCCGCGACCGCGCGCGAAATGTCGGCGCGGCGCGCCTCCATATCGTCCTCGGGGCCGATACAGATCGACTCGATTGCCTCTTGAGGACCGACGACATGCTCCATTGCCCGCACGAATTCCGCTGCGAGCTGGCCATGCGTTACCAGCACCAATCCGATCATTTTCTCACCGTCGCGATTGCCCCAATGCCATCGTCCGGCTTCCTCTCCCGCGCGCCCGATTGTTCTTTGGCCAGGTCACGATGGGCGATGGTGGGCGAAAAACCCGCCGCGCGCAACCGCTTGGCGATGGTCTCGGCGGCATGGACCGACCGGTGGCGCCCGCCGGTGCAGCCGAAGGCGATGGTGATGTAGCTTTTCCCTTCGCGCTGATAGCGCGGCAGCAGGGTCAGCAGCAGTTGCTCGATCTGGTCGAGCGCGGGCGCATAGGCCGGGTCGGCCGCGATATAGGCGGCGACGTCGGCATCGAGGCCGGTGCCGGGCCGCAAATCCCCGTCCCAGTGCGGATTGCGCAGGAAACGCATGTCGAGCACGAGATCGGCATCGCGGGGCAGTCCGCGCGCATAGCTGAACGACGATACGATCAAGGTCGGCGGCGCCGCCGAAACGTCGCCGAAGCGCTGGCGGATATCGTGCTGGAGCGTGTTGCTGGTGGTCTCGCTCGTGTCGATCAGATGCTCGGCGGCGTCGCGCAGCGGCTCAAGCATCTCGCGTTCGCTGGCGATACCGTCTTCGGCCGGGCGATCGAGCGCGAGTGGATGGCGGCGGCGCGTTGCCGAGAAACGCTGCGCCAGCACCGCATCGGCGGCATCGACGAACACGATCTCGACCGGCTGTTGTTGTTCCTCGCGCAATTTCGCGACGCGGCGCAGGATCGCGCCCGCGTCGAAGCCGCGCGTGCGGCTGTCGATGCCGATCGCGAGGGGCTGGTCCTCGTCGGGAGCACCTTGCGGCAGCGGGCTCGATAACAGGCGGTCGAGCAGGCTGAGTGGAAGATTGTCGACCGTCTCCCAGCCGATATCCTCAAGTGTCTTGAGCACGGTGGTGCGGCCCGCGCCGGACAGGCCCGTGACCAGCAGGATGCGCGTCGGACGACTCACGGGTTCAGTCCATAAAGCAACAATGCTTTCTCGACCTTGACCGGCGCCGACGCCTCGAACGCGTCGAGCGCGATGATCGGCAGCGTCAGGCCCTCGATCACGCGCACCGGCAGCGATTCGTCCGGCATGCGCGGCACGGGCTGGTCAAGCGCGATCACCAGAGCGAGCGGCGCTTCGGCCATCGAGGCGAATGCCAGGATGCCGAGCCCGCGTATCTCTATCTGACCTTCGATGTTCGGGCCGGAGCGGGCATAGAGATGGCGGCCGCGCGCCTCGATCACGAGCCCGTCGTCGCCGACCAGGCGCGCGCCGCGATCGATCAGCCGCAGCGCCAGATCCGATTTGCCCGACCCCGACGCGCCCGTCAGCAGCACGCCGCGCCCGTCGATCGCGACGCAGCTCGCGTGGATCGTGGCGGTCATTTCTCCGCCGCCGGCAGCCGGATCGTGAAGCGCGCGCCCTGATTGTCGTCGTCGCGGTCGGTGACCGAGATCGTGCCGGTATGGCCCTCGACGATCGCCTTGGCGATGGCGAGGCCGAGCCCCGAATGGCGGCCGAACGCCTCGCCCTCCGGCCGGATCGAATGGAATCGGTTGAAGATCGCCTGGCGCTCGCCCGGCGGCACGCCCGGCCCGTCATCCTCGACCCGCACCACCACCTGCTGGCCGTCGCGCATCGCGGTCACCTGCACCAGCCCGCCCGGCGGCGAGAAGGAAATGGCATTGTCGATCAGATTTTCGATCGCGCGCGCCAGCCGCTGGCCGTCGCCGAACAGGACCGCGCTGCCGCGATGCGGCCGTCCGAAGGCGAGCTTGATGCCGTTGGGCAGGCCGCGCGCCTCGCGCGCGTCGACCAGTTGCTCGATCATGTGGCCCATATCGACCGATTCGAACCGCGCCCGCGACAATTCGGCGTCCATCCGCGAGGCTTCGGACACGTCGGTGATCAGCCGGTCGAGCCGGCGGACATCGTCGCGGATCACTGCCAGCAGCCGCTCGCGCAGCTCGGGCTCCTTGACCAGTTCGAGGCTGTCGATCGCGGACCGGAGCGAGGCGAGCGGATTCTTCATCTCGTGCGCGACGTCGGCGGCGAAGGCCTCGGTCGCGTCGATCCGCTGGCGCAAGGCCTGGCTCATATCGGACAAAGCGCGCGCGAGCGTGCCGATCTCGTCGCGGCGCGAGGGCAGGCGCGGCACCTGCACTTCGCGCGAACGCCCGAGACGGACGCGATGCGCGGCGAGCGCGAGCCGGCGCAGCGGCCGCGCGATCGTGCGCGCGAGGAAAAGCGACAGCGCGATCGACAGCAAAGTGGTGGCGAGCAGGACGAGGCCCAGCCAGAAGCGCTCGGCGCGCACGGTGTGGACGACGTCGCGCTGGTCGCTCGTCAGCAGCAGCACGCCCGGATTGCGCCCGCCGACGCGCATCGCGCCCGAAATCACCGGCGTCCGCGCCGGCGCGCGCCGAATCGCGGTCTGGATCTGGCCCGTCTTCATCGCGCGGATCGCCTCGGGCCACGCGCGCATCCGGTCGACATCGGGCTCGACAAAGGGTTCGGGCACTTCGGCGCCGACGACATGGTCGATCACGCGGTCCATGAAACGCGCGACGTGGCGCCGCCACGGCTCCTCATTGGGATCGCGCAGCACGTAGGACGGCTGGCCGTTGCTCCACGAATCGACCGGCGCGCCGGCGTCGCGATAGAGACGGAAGCGATAGCCGCTCGCCTGCCCCAATTTTTCCAGCAGCGGGTTGAGCGCATCGGGCGCGACCCCCGCCGCCGCCGAGGCAGCAAGCTCGGTCTCGGTCGAGATTTCGGCCGTCCGCTCCTCGAGCAGCTGGGTGCGATAGGAATCGAGATAGAAGAAGCCGCCCGCGAGGACGATCAGCGCGAAGATATTGACGGCGAGGATGCGCGCGGTGAGCGACAGACGCCACCCGCCCTCGCCGTCGTCATTCCTCCGAAAAACGGTAGCCAACGCCATAGAGCGTCTCGATCGCCTTGAAATCGCCGTCCACCTGTCGGAATTTTCGCCGCAGCCGCTTGATGTGGCTGTCGATCGTGCGGTCGTCGACATAGACATCATCCTGGTAGGCGGTGTCCATCAATTGATCGCGCGATTTAACGAATCCGGGGCGCTGGGCGAGCGCCTCGAGGATCAGGAACTCAGTGACGGTCAGCGTCACTTCCCGGCCGTCCCACGTGACGCGGTGGCGCGCCGGATCCATTTCCAGCCGGCCGCGCACGATCTTTTCCGCGGGCGTGCCGTCCTCGCCGTCGGCGCGTCCGCGCATTTCGACCCGGCGCAGGATCGCGCGGATGCGTGCGATCAGCAGCCGCTGGCTGAAGGGCTTGGTGATATAATCGTCGGCGCCGAGCGCGAGGCCGAGCGCCTCGTCCAGCTCGTCGTCCTTGGACGTAAGGAAGATCGCGGGGACCGGGCTTTTCTCGCGCAGTCGCCGCAGCAGCTCCATCCCGTCCATGCGCGGCATCTTGATGTCGAGCACGGCCAGATCGGGTGGATTGTCGGTCAGCGCCTTCAGCGCGGTTTCGCCATCCGTGTAGATTCGCACCGCGAAGCCTTCGGCTTGGAGCGCGATCGACACCGAGGTCAGGATGTTGCGATCGTCGTCGACGAGCGCGATCGATGCCGTCATTCTCGCCTTCCGCACGCGTCACAGCGCGGGCAGCGGATAGCCGCTTCGTCGGGTACGCTCAACTGCCCGTGTGGAACGATCGCATGATCGGCGCTTTCGAAAGGCCTATGCTGATTGGGCGCCCTCGCGGATGATCGTGCGGATTGGAACCGCCGGATGGTCGATCCCCGCCGCCTTCGCAGCGCATTTCCCCACGCAGGGCACGAACCTCGAACGTTACGCGGCCTGTTTTTCGGCGGTCGAGATCAACAGCAGCTTCTATCGGCCGCACCGCCCGGCGACCTACGCGCGCTGGGCCGCGAGCGTCGGGCCCGATTTCCGCTTCGCGGTGAAGCTGCCCAAGGCGATCACGCACGAGCGGCGGTTGGTCGACATCGACGATCCGCTCGACCGGTTCGTGGCGGAAATCGCCGCACTCGGGCCGAAGCTCGGGCCCGTGCTCGTACAACTCCCGCCCAGTCTGGCCTTCTCCGCGCCGATTGCGGAGACCTTCTTCGTGCGGGTGCGAGATCGCCTCGCCGGATCGCTCGCCTGCGAACCGCGTCACCCAAGCTGGTTCTCCGCCGAGGCGGACGCTTTGCTGGTTCATCATCGCATCGCCCGCGTCGCCGCCGATCCGGCGCCGGTGCCCAAAGCCGCCGAGCCGGGCGGATGGTCCGGGCTGGCTTATTTCCGGCTCCATGGCGCACCGCGTATCTATTGGTCGGAATATGGCCCTGGCGCGGTCGTGGCGCACGCCGCCACCGTCAAGGCGCGGACGGCAGCGTCCGAGGTGTGGACGATATACGACAATACCGCTTCGGGGGCCGCGACCCGTGATGCTGTGCGATTGCGTGCCTTTTTCTAACCGTTTCGGCCCCGCCTTAACTCTAAAGAAAGGGCTGGTGTGTTCGTAAGGGACATATGTTCCACGACCGCATCCCCAACGATCCGAAAGACCTCGCCGCCGGCAAGCGGAAGGGCTGGCTGCGGGCATTGCTGGGGGCGGATCACGACGCCGCGACCCCGCCGGAACCGCTCGACGCGCCTGCTTCCGACTCCGATTTTATAGGCGCCGACGAACTGGTCGATCTCGCGGTGCTTGCCAGCCAATTGTCCGATCTGATCCGGTCGGCGCGCGATCGCCTCGACGGGGCGGTCGATATGGTCGATCGTTCGGCCGACGAGGCGGCGGATTACGGCCGCGCGCTGGATGCCAGCGCCAAGGCGATCGACGCGCAGAAATTGCCCAAGAACACGGTCGAGGCCCTGCTCAACGTCACGCGGCAGATGATCGACCGTACCGAGACCGCCGAAAAGCGGCTGCGCTCGACCAACGGCGAGTTGCGCGCGCTCCAGCGCGACCTCAGCGTCGCGCAGGAAAGTGCCGAACGCGATCCGTTGACCGGGCTGCTCAACCGCCGCGCGCTCGAACAGGCCTTGAACCGCGCGATCGACACCGCGCGCAGGGCCGATTCCGCGCTCTCGGTCGCGTTTTGCGACATCGATCATTTCAAGCGCTTGAACGACGTTCACGGCCATGCCGTTGGCGATCGCGTGCTGCGGCTGGTGGGCGATGTCCTGGCCGAAGACGCCGACGATCGCACCTTCGTCGGCCGCCAGGGTGGCGAGGAATTCGTCGTCCTGTTCGAAGGCCTGCCCGTGATCGAGGCCGCCGCGCGCATCGATGAAATCCGCGAAGCCTTGTCCGAGCGAACGCTGCGCTCGCGCTCGGATGGCACGCCGATCGGCCGCGTCACCTTCTCTGCGGGCGTTGCCGCGCTGAACGGTCCGGAAACGGGCGAGGATCTGCTCCATCGCGCCGATCAGGCGCTCTATCGCGCCAAGGAAGGCGGCCGCAACCAGGTGGTGATCGACCCGGGTGCGTGAACCGATGATGAAATCGAAATAAATCCGATCTAAGAAAATCGCGATATATAATATTGGCTTCGCCTCGATTTGGTGCACGTCGGCAAATGTCGGCCAAGGCCAGAGCAATTCATTACTGCACAACATTGATCCGGTTTAGTTTTGGCGGCATAAGAGTTTGCCGCACGGCGGAAGGCCGCCTCCCGCAGCCCGCCCCCGCGCTTCAGGCACGGAGGGGGCTCCCATGGCGAACTATATTTTCGAGACGATCTCGGCTTCAGACGCGGCAAGCTTCACGTCCGACGATCGGCTGTTTTTCGAAAGCGCATCCGTCGCGACTTTGGGCGTGGTCGACACGCCCGCTGTGGTCGGTCCGCTCAGCAGCACCGCCGAAAGCATCACGCTTACCTTCGGGACGCATTCGGCCACCTTCGCGGCGGGCCAGCTGAGCGCCGCGTCGAACCTGGCATCGAGTGGCCTGATCTTCATCAATGGCGACGAACTCAGCCTCGGCACGGCCGCCGGCGAGACGATCACGCCCGGCGACGCCGGTCATGGCCACGCCACCGCGGTCTACGGTTTCGACGGCAGCGACGTTATCGATCTCAATGTTCACG
>NZ_DATHFV010000173.1:0-2943 GCF_035317925.1 Sphingomonas sp. | reverse complement strand
CGGGCATGCCGAGATGATCGAAGGCCAGCTCGAGGCGGTCGGCATCGATGACGCGCTGCTGATCCTCGAACCGGCAGGCCGCAACACCGCGCCCGCCATCGCCGCCGCCGCGCTCGCGCTCGATCGCGACGCGATCATGCTGGTGATGCCGAGCGATCATGTCATTCGCGACGTGCCCGCCTTCCGCGCCGCGATCGACGCCGCCCAGCCTTTGGTCGAGCAAGGCTGGCTCGCCACCTTCGGCATCACGCCCGACGGCCCGGAGACGGGCTATGGCTATATCAAGCGCGGGGCCGAACTCGTGCCCGGCGTCGCCCGGGTCGACAGCTTCGTCGAAAAGCCCGATCGCGCCACCGCCGAAGCCTATCTCGCCACCGGCGACTATAATTGGAACGGCGGCATCTTCCTGTTCGGCGCGGGCGCCTATCTCGACGCGCTCGGCGCCCATGCGCCCGACATTTTGGCGGCGGTCAAAAAATCGATGGACGCGGCCATCCGCGACGGCAACCGCCTCTATCCTGACCAGCACGCTTTCGCCGCCTCGCCCAGCCAGGCAGTCGATTATGCGGTGATGGAGAAAGCCGAAAAGGTCGCGGTTGCGCCGGTTGAAATGGGCTGGTCCGACGTCGGCAGCTGGGACGCGCTCCACGCAATCTCCGCCTGCGACGCCGACGGCAACGCCCACCATGGCGAAGTGTTCGCGATCGACACCGAACGCTGCATGATCCGCAGCGAAGGCCCGGTGGTGGCGGCGGTCGGCGTCAGCGATCTGATCATCATCGCCACTCCCGACGCCGTCCTGATCATGCCGCGCGGCGCCAGCCAGGAGGTCAAGCGCGCGGTCGAAGCGCTCAAGAAAGACGGCCACATCACGCTGGATCGCGCGATTTAACCACTCCCGGAAAGCTGGATTGCGTCGCTGCGCTCGCAATGACGATAGATAGTGTGATTTCGTCATTGCGAGCCGCGTAGCGGCGAAGCAATCCAGACCTGCCGCTCGATCCTAGTCGTACCGATAGGGGTATTTGTCGATCGTCGTCGTCCCGCGCGTCTGGTTGCAGAGGAAGACCGTGCCCGTGAAATAAATGCCGGGTTTCGTGATCGTCTTTGCCTGCTCGAACGCGTCGCGAAGCTGCTGCACCGTCATCTGCACGGGCGCCTCATCGGGCTGATAGGTCACGCCATAGGCATAATCCTGTCCGTCCTTGCTGATCTCGACGTGGCACCCCATCACATGCGTAACCGGATGCGTGTCGCAGAATTCGATCAGGCGCTTCATGCTGTCGAACCAGGGCTGCCAGAAGCTGATGTAGCAACGCCCGCGATAGAACATGTCACCGGTGAAGAGGATCTGCGTGTACGTATCGTAATGCGCGAATTCGGAGATGACGTGGCCCGGCGAACCCCAGATCAATATCTCGCGCCCGCCCAGATCCAGCGAAACCCGTTGCTCCGGGAAGTTCGTCATGCCCCAGAATCCCAGCATCTCTTCCTGGGTTAACCCCATGTAACGGGTGTTGGGGCGGTCCGCGAACTGGTTGGTGGCCGCATAGTGATCGGCGTGCAGATGGCTGAACGCCACCAGCAATTCCAGACTTGCGGGATCGCGATTGTTCCGGCGGCACCAATCGTCGATGCAGCCATCCACGACGCCGCGCAGGTCCCAATCGTTGCGTAGCTGGACGAAGCCCTCGTCCAGCAAAAGCACGCGGTCGTTGCCGAAATAGAGCGGCGCGAACGGCGCTTCGTAACTATAGGCCTTGTTCTGCCTCAGGATCGCCGTGTGCGCATTGTACCAATGGACGTGCACGGGCGGGTCGGTGTTATCCATGGCCGATGGCGACCCGCAGATCCACTTGTCGGGGAAACCGCCGGGCGCGGGAAGGTTGGCCTTGAAGTCGATCGGCCCCGGACGGACGGACGCGGCCGCCGCATTCGCGACTCCCGCCAAAGCGGCATTGGACAAGGTCACGGCCGCGGCGAAGGCGGGTGAGGTCAGGAAGGTGCGACGATCCATGGCTCTTTTCCTCGTCGACGGGCGTCAGAATGGGCGCGGAGGGATGATGTTCGGCACGTCCGATGGCCAATCCGACGTCCGCTGATCGGGGCTGACCCCGTTCAGGAGCACGAAATCGGGCCGGATGAGCATCGTGTCCTTGCCCTGCACCGCACGCGCATAGTCCAGGATCTGGTCGACCAGCGCCGGGTCCATCTCGAGCAGCCGCTCATAGGGCTTGTAGGTCGCGAACCGCGGATAATAGCGGCCCGGCACGAACATCATCTCGATATGTCCGCCGAGTATCGATTTCACCGGATGATCCGCGATAAAGGCCTTGATCCGCTCCAGCGAGGCCACGAAATCCCTGTCGTTGCCGATGTTGATCTTGCCCGGAAAGATCAGGTCGCCCGTGAACAGGAAATCGCAATAAGGGTCATAAAAACTGACGCCGTCCTTGTGCGTCCCCGGCGTCGGAATCACCTCGATCACCCGGTCGCCCAGATCGATCCTGCCGCGCCCGGACGGCCAGCTGCCGCCCAGGCCATAGAAGCGCTTCATCACCTCCAGCGGCTTGGGCACGATCACCGTGTCTGCGCGTCCGGCAAATTGCACGAGGCCCTGGTTCTGCGCGACATCCTCGCCCGACGTCAGCGCGACGGTGAGCGGCACCTTCTGGCGCCCGCGTGCCTGCGACCAACGCGTGATGATCGCGTCGACCGTCTCGCGCAGCGGATAATAAAGCGCTTCCGCGGTCGCGCCGGCATCGATCAGCAGCGCGCCCTTGTTGCCGAACAACAGATAGGTGAACGGCGCCTCCCAGTGCACGCAGACATTCTGCCGCAGCACGAAGGTGTCTTCGTTATATTGCACCACCTGAACGCGCGGATCGCGGTTCTTGGCCGCGATATTGGAACCGTAGGTCCAGCGCATGACGAACTTGCCGG
>NZ_DATHFV010000172.1:0-22005 GCF_035317925.1 Sphingomonas sp. | reverse complement strand
CCATCGCCATCGCGTTGTGGCCATAGGGGCTGTCGCTGCCGGCGACGACCCACCCGGAGTAGGGCGTGTAGCCATCACCCGCGCCGAGATTGCCCGCGACCGGATCGGCCTGAGCCACAGACGCGGCGCCGACGCACAAAGCAGCCGCACAAAGCACATGACGCAACGCGAAACGCGAAGACCGAACAGTCATGTCGAAATTCCCCCCCAAATCGGCGCCGAAACGATCGGGCCGGACTATGGCAAATAAAGCGTTAAGCGGCGGAGTCACGATAAAAGGTGCTTAACGCGAAACGACTTGGTCAGGATTGGGCCGGGACTGGAGCGCGGTGCGGGGCAATGCGGTGGATTTCGTCCTTCACCGGGCAGGCGGGCGGCATCGCCCCGCCGCGCCGCCGGTCGGCCCATATCGGGCCTAACTGCGATTGCCCCCACCCGGCCGCGGGCCCACGGTCGCGCCTTGATGCGTATCAAGCAGGACAATTCCCCAATGCTCCCCGGTCTCAAGCGCGCATGCGGAGGCCCCGATGGATTGGCGTTCGCAATTTGAAATGTTCATGCCGCACGGCATGTGCCTGCTGTGGCGGCCGGAGCTCATGTCGCTCCACGTCATTTCGGACGCGCTGATCGCGGCGGCCTATTTCACCATCCCGTTCGTCATTTTCTGGTTCGTGCGCAGCCGCGACGATCTGGACGGCGGGCACCGGGCGCTGGCCGCCTTGTTCGCGGCCTTCATCGGCCTGTGCGGGCTGACCCATATCGTCAGCATCGTCGTGCTGTGGATCCCGATCTATATCATCGAAGGCTGGCTCAAGGCGGCGACCGCGATCGTCTCCGTGGCGACGGCGGGGCTGATGATCGCGCTCGCGCCCGAGGTGCTCAAGCTCCCCTCCGTCCGCACCTTGCGGCGGGAGATCGACGCGCACCATGCCACGCTCGCCGCGCTGACGGAGGCGCGCGTTGCGCTCGCGCTGCGCGCCGATCGCACCGAAACCGAGCTGCGCCAGGTCACCCAGGATCAGCGTCAGTCGTCGACCTTGCTGTCCACCGTGATCGAAGCCGTGCCCGGAATGATCTATGCCAAGGATCGTGGGGGACGGCTGTTGCTCGCCAACAAGGCCACGCTGGATCTGATCGGCAAGGGCTGGCCCGAGGTGGAGGGCAGGCAGGCCCGGGATTACCTGTCCGATCCGCGCGAGGGCGAGCAGGTGATGGCGGACGATCGCCGCGTGATGGACGCCGGCACGGTCGAGGTGATCGAGGAGATCGCCGATTTCCATGGTAACGGCTCGCGCGTGTGGCTGACGACCAAGGTTCCGCTCGGCGATCTCGCCCAGGGCATCACGGGGATGGTCGGCGTTTCGATCGACATCACCGATCGCAAGCGGATGGAGAAGGAATTCCTCCATATCTCGCGCCGATCCGCGATGGGCGAAATGGCGACCGCGATCGCGCACGAGATCAACCAGCCGCTCGGCGCGATCTCGCTCTATCTCGGCGGCTGCCTGACCCTGCTGGCCGACGCGAAGGTGGATGGCCGCGTCATCTCGACCCTCAACCTCGCCAACGATCAATGCCAGCGTGCGGGCGATATCATCCGCCGGCTGCGATCGTTCGTGTCCGGCGCGGACGAGATCAGGCGCCCCGTCAGCATCATGCGGCTGGTCGACGAAGCCTGCGGGCTCGCCTTGCTGGGCTCGCGCGAAAACGGGGTCGCCTCGACGATCGAGCATGAGGCGCCGGAGGCCTGGGTGCTGGCCGATCGGGTCCAGATCGAACAGGTGATCGTCAACCTCGTGCGCAACGGGCTGGATGCGATGGCCGGCACGGACAAGCCCGCCATGCTCGTCTCGACCGGGATCGGCCCGGCCGGCATGGCGACGATTATTGTCCGCGATAACGGGCCGGGCATCCGGCCGGATGTGGTCGATCGGCTGTTCGAAGCGTTCGTCAGCACCAAAGGCGTGAAGGGGATGGGCGTGGGCCTTTCGATCTGCCGTACGATCATCGAAGGCCATGGCGGCAAGATCTGGGCGGAGCCGGACGACGGCAGCGGGGCGGCGTTCCACTTCACGCTGCCGTTGGCCGACAAGCCGGCCGAAGGCGAGACGGGCGATGTGGGGCACGACGCCGCATGAGCGCGCCGTGGATCGTGCATATCATCGACGATGACGAAGCGGTGCGCACCTCGCTCCGCTTCGCGCTGAGCGTGACCGGCTATGCGGTGGAGACCTATGCCGATGCCGCCGATTTCCTGGGGCGCCTGCCGACGGACCGCGGCGTGCTGATCTGCGACGTGCGCATGCCGGGCATGAACGGGATCGAGCTGACCCGGATGATGCAGGCGCAGGGATTGGCGCTGCCGATCATCCTGATGACCGGCCACGCCGACGGCGCGCTGCAGACCGAAGCTTTGCAGGCGGGCGCGGCGGTGGTGCTGGAAAAGCCGGTGAGCCTGCCGACGATGCTGGAGACTATCGCGCGGGTTGGGGCGGGGTTGGGGTAGGTGGGGGGGCTCAAACTTCGCATCAATCCAAGATGTGGCGCAAATCTAAGCATGATCTAATTGTCAGGCCGCGAGCGCTAAAGAGAGTTGGGATTCTCCGAGCCAGCCTACCCAACGTCGAAGAAATGTAAGGTAGTCATCCCGAGTGATCCGAAGCGCCACGAGCCGCTCGGGCGGTTTGCGCATATTGTTCTTAGGATACTGGGCGCTCACGAAACCTATCATCTCCGTCGGTTGTCCAAAGCACTGATGACCATCAGCGTCGAGATACACGACACCGCCGTGAGCAAGCGAATTCCGGAGGCAACTCGCCCAGCGCGATGCACTCATTAACCGCGCCTCTTCGAGAGCATCTTGCATGGCTAGTGCATGAGCTAAATCGTCAGGAAAATAGCGGGCCACGTTTTGCTGCTCGTTATAAGGAATCGAGCTAAAGCGCCAAGCACCGGCACAAATGAAAGGCGATTGCTCCAACGCATTTTCCCCGAGCGCAATATCAACGGCATTTGTAAGCTCGGGCGATAGCGGTCGATCATCCGCATAGCCTTCAAGACCATTCAGAGCTCTTCGGCGGTGGCGCTCTACCCGCTCAATGGGAAGCGTTATGATTGGGTTCGACATTGCTAGAAGAAAGGTCGTTGTCAGCGGACCTAGGTGCTCGTCGCCTTCGATCGCGAGATCATTTACGGCCGACAATAGGCTCTCTATCAGAAAAAGGCAGCGCTCTGGCAACTCGCGGCTATAGTGCTGCGGTATGCCCATTTTGTCCTCCAATATCTGGCAGACGGCGCCTTCAATTTCGGCGGCCGCCTCGGATTGACGGTTCAACTACCAACTTCGATCGAAGTAGCTGCAAGCCGTCCCTCACTTGAGACAAATGTTCTCCCGCCATTAACAGATGTTCGGCGATGAAACTGTCAAGGTCAGCACGCGCCAAATCCACATCCGCCTCATGTACGTCCATAAGCTGACGCGTCTTGAACGCTTCAAAGAACTGGTCCGCCTCGACCAGCGACTCTTCACTCAGTGCGCGCGGATCGATAGAGGCCATCTCCCCCAGGCGCGAGGTTGTAACCGACCCCCTGCCGTCTTGTGTTTTGTTCGCGCTCCACCAAAAACTAAGTATCCCGAGCGTAGAGTTGAACCAAAGTGTTACGACTTTCTCAAAAGCCGACTGGTTAAGTCGGAAGGAAGGCCAAGCGCGCCCTCCAATCGCAGGCCGGCTCGTCAAGCAGGCAATCAGCGCATTCGAATTGAACTGTACATCTGTGGCGAAATGTAGCTGCGTTCGCTCGCTCCAGATTGCACTAGCACGCTCGTCGATTATTTTGCTCACGGCTGAATCCGATGACGCTCGAACAATACCCTCGGCGTCAGGATCAATTTCCAAAAATCGCTCGCGCGACTCGTCGTGCGCCTTCAAAACGGGGAAACTCACCGAGCCTGGATTCAGTGTCGCTTTCAGCTCGAAGGGCCCTCGTGGTGCTCCGCCACTCAACCCAGTCCCGGAAACGTCCAGATGGTAAGGCCCTGGCTTGCCGAGCTCGGAGAGCGGGCAAATCGGAGCATTGTCCAGCGCAGCTTCAAGAGCGCCCGGCAGCCAGACCGCCGCGCGATGCAGCTGGTATGCTGTCTGGGCGACCGAATGGTCGCGAATGCGGGAAAGAGGCCATGGATCGGGAGCTGTGGGCGCGGAAATCAGTTCTCCAATTTTCTCGCTACCAACCATAATGTCAGTACCGCCCAGCGGGCCATCCTCGATGCGACGAGCTGCCCCCATATCAATGAGCCGAACAATCTCGCGCGAGATTTCTGCTCCCTCCAAAGAGGAGGCGGGTCGTCGATAGAGGGACACGCTGATCAGTCGATCGGCTGGCTCTTCGGCCTTGGTTCCTATGATCATGCTTTCAGCCATTCCAGTATCGGCTGAGAATGACGCGTGAGCGTCGTCGGCTGCGATCGAAAGCGTGATCAGCCCTGTATAATTCTTCCGCCACAAACTCCGGCAATCTGCCCATGATGCACCTGACAGCGCGCTGAGAGGCAGGATTAGTCCCAACTTGCCGTTAGTTTTGAGCTTCCGATTGCCGATTTCAACAAACGCAGCGGCCGCGCCGGCATTGCCGTGATAAGCGGTATCCGCCAACAGCTTCTGCGCTTTTTTCCCCATCTTTACTTGTATGGCTTCGTCGGTTCCGAACGCGGCGAAGAGGGGGCGCGAAACCTCGGAAGACTTGCCCCCGCCGCCGGTTAGCCGAGTGAACGGAGGGTTCATGGCCACAATATCGAACGTATCGTCGCCGACCGCGGCACCGCCGATGGCAGTCCAACTGTCCATTTCTGTAAGCGAAGTTGCGCCAACGCCTGAGGCATGGGTGGCGATGGTAGGCATAACGCCCTGCTTCTCCAGCAGATCGAGTGCGCCAAGAGCGATATCACCTGACGCGACTTGGCCGAACGGCAGCGTGAGAATATTTGTACTGCCATATTGGACCGTGGGGTGCGCCGACGACAGTTGCGACGCGGTAATATAGGTTGCCGAAGGCAGGACATCACAACCGACTAAGGTATTTTCGATCATCGACCGATGCATTTGTGCGCTGTCTATTCCCGCACGCTCCAGGCGCATTTGGATATCGGAGTAGACAGCACAAAGCAGTGATCCCGTTCCGCACGCGAAGTCGGCCACGCGGAGTGTTGTGACAGCGTGAGTGTCCCCCCAAGATTCCCCATTGGGGGGACGGCTGGAAACCAACAAGCGCGCCATCAGCGCGGCTGAGGAAGGAGCCGTATAGAAGGTCGCGAGGAATTTCCTGTCGGATATCAGCCGCTGAAAAATCGTGCCTACGAGATCCGGATTCTTGCCGAGATTCATAGAAAGCAGCTGATCGGCCGTGGCGATGCAAACGTCGCGAACCTGTGACCACAGGCCCGGCGGGATATCCTCGACCAGCTTTCGCGCTACCCCAAAGATTGGCCAATAATTAATCGACAGAATGTGGTCCCAAGCCGCTATCACGTCGCCCTTTGTGGGTTTGATACCGCCCTGTCCCAGTTTGTAGAGACTCGTGACTTCGAGCAGCTCCTGAGAGGCACCCGCCAGGGTCTCTTGGAATACGAATGCATTGATCAGGATTGTCGCGGTCATCGCATAGGTCTGAAACCCTGCGTCCTGCTTGAGTGTCTCGGAAATTGACGCGGCTATGCCGGGATGGGCTGAGGAGGCGGCCTCTATTTGGGCTGCCACCGATCGTGCACCGGCCTCCAAGACACCTGCAGCGGATGCAATTACGACGGGAGAGACCTTTACGCTCGTAATGACGTCCGCAAGATCGTCAATTGAAGCCCTAACATGGCCTGTGCGAGGCCACCGCTCGTAGTCTGTGGGACTGTGTCCAGTCAGTACGCAATATTCGAGGTCTTTCTCAACAGCCAAGGCTTGGGAAATAGCCGAACCGTTAAGTTGCTTGTATTTAGCAGGAAGCCTCACAGCGATTACCGAATGAATGGTTCCGCCGGTAGGAGTATAAATTTGGCCCAAGCGTGAAGCCGCATCTTTTTCAACGGTAACAGCTGGGACGTATTCTGTCTCTATGCCGACCGGAGATGCCCAATCATCGCACACGATGATATCAGGCCTCTGCCCCTTGGCGACAAAGGAGGCGGTGTTCTCGGCCGTAACTACACCGTCACGCTGCCACTGAATATGCTTGGTCTTCAACTCAGTTGCGAGGTGGTCGTTCACAATCGGTTCGGGCGTCGCCATATCCTGCGTTCTATGGAGGGGGGCGAGGTTCGGCAATCGGCCATTAGGCCTACATCGCGCCCGATAGGCGGCCGGCAGTGTCTCATCGGTTGCGGTATCTCCCGACATATATCGGAACATAAGAAGAACGATGACAAAGAGTCAAGGCTCGCGATCCGTCTGCTTTACGCGATAATAGGAAACGGCATGCGCGATCTGAGCGTTTGATCTAACCTATGAAGATGTGGACAAATCGCGAGGACCATCCCGCTCATCTCCTTGTCCGTGTCCCAAATAGCGGAATCCCCTGCACGCGGGCTTCGGCGGAATGGCGGAGCGGGAGGGATTCGAACCCTCGATACGCTTTTGACGTATACTCACTTTCCAGGCGAGCGCCTTCGACCACTCGGCTACCGCACCTATCCCGGTGTCCGCGTAGCCGCCACAACCTCCACCTGCCGCTGTTGATTCAACCTGCGCTCCACCAGCCGCGAGCCAGCGCCGCCAGCACCACCTCCCACTCGCGCATCAGCGCCTCCACCTCCGCCAGCTCGGCATCCAATCGCTGCCAGCATCCCTTGCCCACGGCATTCCCGCGCGATCGCGCCTTGCCCGCATCCGTCCGCGGCCCGGTCGAACGCTCCCACGGCTTGCGCGCCCGCATCCTCGCGGCCTGCGCCGCGCGCCGCTCCGCCGTCCAACCCTTCGCCACGCCTGCTTTTGTCCCCCTTACTCCTCCCGTATTCGCCGTCCCGGCCGCGCCCCGGCTCAATAATGCCGCACGATCTCCGGTTCTCCCGGGCCCGCCGCGGGATAGACGATCCGTCGCTCTATCTGCGTATATTGCCTCGGCGCTTCCGCATCCTCGGGCCGGTGTCCGGTCACGCCCGCCAGCACGTTCAGCGTCGCCCGGCACTGCGTCTGCGCACGCAGCGCCAGCCGCAAATATCGCTCGCCCGCCTTGCCCGGCTGGTCCAGCTGCGCATGCCCGCGCCGCGCCATGTACGCGAAGATCGCATTCAGCGCCGCCGCCTGGCCCGCCAAAGTCGCCTCCGCGCCGTCGAACGCGCCCGTGCGCACCGCCTCCACCCGCGCCCGCATCGCCGCCTGGCCATGCTCCGGGTCGATCGCCGCGTCGCCTTCCTCGCGAAACGCCGCCACGATATTCGAACTGGTCGCACACGGATCTATCGCCCGCGCCGCAATCTCCTGCGCCGCCGTCATTGGGCACGCGCCGTCGTCTTCCTCCACCATCATCGACTCCGCTTGACATATATACGCACTAAGCGTACAGCAATCGCCAACGGAAATCAAGAAAATACGCTTATAGCGTACGCAGCATGCGGCTCTTTCTCATGACGACGAACGAAATCGCCAGGGCCGCGTCCGCGCGCCTTGGCCACCCTTCGGGCGCCAATTCCTTTAGTTCGTTTCCGGTGTTTTTTGTTTTTTCCCGACGCGACGGGGTGAGCTCGCGGGGGCTGATCCGCGGAATGGCGGAGCGGGAGGGATTCGAAACCCCGTTTTTGAAATATGCTCGCTTTCCAGGCGGCGGCTTGCGGCGGAATGGCGGAGCGGGAGGGATTCGAACCCTCGATACGCTTTTGACGTATACTCACTTTCCAGGCGAGCGCCTTCGACCACTCGGCCACCGCTCCATTCCGCCGGAACGCGCGCCCTATAGCGGGGGAAAGGGTTTCGCAAGGCGGCCCCTCTGTGGCAGGCTGAATCGCATGAGATATCTGCTCTTGCCTGTAATCGCCGCGCTGGCTGTTGCCGCTGCGCCTTTATGTGCCGCTGAGAAGAAGGACAGCCCTTCGACAAGCTCAGGGCGAACGGGTGCGAAGGACGGTGCTTCGACAAGCTCAGCACGAACGGGGGTGGATAAGGCCGCTGCGGCCAAGGCGCCGCTCAGTTCGGCCGATATCATCGCCGCCGCCGCGCCCGGCGAATGGCAGCGGGTCGACGCGCAAGATCTGATGCTGGTCGATCTGTCGGACGGCAGCCGCGTCGCGATCGCGCTCGCGCCCGCGTTCGCGCCGGTGCACGTCGCCAATATCCGCGCGCTGGTGCGCGCGCACTGGTTCGATGCCGGGACGATCTATCGCGTGCAGGACAATTATGTCGTGCAATGGGGGCAGGGCGACGACGACAAGGCGCCGCCGCAGGGCCTCGGCAAGGCCTTGCCCGCCGAATATGAGCGGCCCGCCGCCGGGCTGCCGATCACGCCTTTGCCCTATCGCGATACGTTCGCGCCGCGCGTCGGCTATAGCGGGGCGTTCCCTGCTGCCGCCGATGGTGCGGGTAAAGACGCGCGCTCATGGATGGCGCATTGCTATGGCATCGTCGGCGTCGCGCGCGGGCTCACGCCCGATACGGGCAGCGGCGGCGAGCTCTATGCGGTGATGGGGCAGAGCCCGCGCCAGCTCGATCGCAACATCGCCTTGGTCGGGCGCGTGCTCGACGGGTTCGAGCATATGACCGCCCTGCCGCGCGGCACCGGCGCGCTGGGCTTTTACGAGAAGCCCGAGCAGCGCACCGTCGTCAAACGCGTGCAGATCGCGGCCGATCTGCCGGCCGAGGCGCGCCCGGCCTATGAATGGCTGCGGCCCGACAGCGCGAGCTTCGCCAAATGGCTGCACCTGCGCGCCAACCGCCAGGACACTTTCTATGCGCGGCCGGCCGGCGCGATCGATCTGTGCAATGCGATGCCGCCGGTCCGGCGGGTCAAGAGCTGAGCGATGGGCCTGTTTTTCTGGCGCAAGAAAGCGGAAGCGCCGCCGCCGCCCGAGCCCCGTCCGCCCGCCGCGATTCCCGCAGGTCAGCGCGTCTATGCGATCGGCGACGTGCATGGCCGCTACGATCTGCTGACCGATCTGCTCGCCAGGATCGCGACCGACGACGAAGCGCGCGGGCCGGCCCAGACGCATATCGTGCTGTTGGGCGACCTGATCGATCGCGGGCCGCAATCGCGCGAGATCATCGAGATGTTCCTGAAGGCGGCGCCCGACCAGTTCCATTTCATCATGGGCAATCATGAGGAGATGCTGCTCAAGCTGATCGACGATCCGGATTCGCCGCATATGCCGCAATTCCTGCGCTATGGCGGGCGCGAGACGTTCGAAAGCTATGGCGCGCCGCAGATGGTGCTCGACATGCCCGATCGGTTCACGCCCGATACGCTGCCGTCCTATGTGCCGGAAACGCACCGCGCGTTTCTGCGCGAGATGCATGACGGGGTGCAGTTCGGCGATTATTTCTTCACCCACGCCGGCATCCGCCCGGGCGTGCCGCTGGCCGAACAGGCGCGGCAGGATCTGCGCTGGATCCGGCAGGATTTCCTGGAGAGCGACGCGGATCATGGCGTGATCGTCGTCCACGGCCATACCGTGCTGGAAGAGGTCGAGATGCTGCCCAACCGGATCGGGATCGATACCGGGGCCTATGCGACGGGGATTTTGACGGCGTTGGGGGTCGAGGGGACGGAGCGGTGGCTGCTTCAGGCGACGGGTGAGCCGGGGCGGTGATTTCCAAGCCCCTCCCTTTCTAGGGAGGGGTTGGGGTGGGTGCGCGCGGTTAGCGCGCCAATATTTCCATCGACAACAGCCAAGCTGCGGACTCACCCACCCCAACCCCTCCCTAGAAAGGGAGGGACTTAAGCGCTCACGGTGCCCAGTGGATGTCGATCGGCTGTTCGGCCTCGGCCAGCACCTGGCCGATCGGCACCTTCGAACCGGCGCCGTCCTCGATCGCCTGTTCGACGATCACGCGCTTGGCGTCGCCGGTCAGGCACAGCATCAGCGCCTTGGCCGAGAGGATCGCGTTCTTCGTCAGCGTGACGCGCGCGACCGGGGCTTCGGGCGGCAGCGGATCGGGCATCACGCCGATCGCACGGCGCGTCTTGGGGGCGGTCAGCGCCGCTTCGAGGTCGGGGCCGGGGAAGATCGAGGCGGTGTGGCCGTCGCCGCCGACGCCGAGCAACACCAGATCGGGCGGCCAGTGCAGATCCTGCAGGCGCGCGTCGGCGGCGTTGCCCGCACCCTTGTAATCAGGATTGTCGGCGCCGAGCGGCATCACGCGCCCGCCCTTGGGCAGGAAGATCTTCGCCAGCATCGCGACGTTGGAGAGCGGGCTGTCCATCGCGACCAGCCGGTCGTCGACCGGGAAGATCGTGACGCGCTTCCAGTCGAGCTTCATCGTCGCGAGCTTTTCATACGCCTTCACCGGCGTGTTGCCGCCGGACAGGCCGATCACCGCGCCGTTGCGGGCGTCGAGCGCGCTTTCGATGATGAAGCCGATGTCGCCTGCGACCGCCTCGGCGAACGCCTCGGAATCCTCATGCTCCCACCATTCCGCTTCAATCATGCCAGGTTACTCCATCACGTTCGGTCAGGGCAATCGCCGCAGGCGGGCCCCAGGTTCCCGCCGGGTATAGTTTCGGCGTCATAGCATTGTCGGCCCAGCCGGCGCGGATCGCGTCGATCCACTCCCACTGCGCCTCGACCTCGTCGCGGCGCACGAACAGGGTCGGGTCGCCCTCGATCAGGTCGAGCAGCAGCCGCTCATAGGCGATGCGGCGGCGGACGTCGGCGAAGGCGTTGGCGAGGCGGATGTCGAGCGGCACTTCGCGCAGGCGGATGCCCTGGCGATCGAGGCCGGGCTGCTTCGCCATGATCGTGAAGCTGATATTCTCTTCCGGCTGGATCGAGATGAGCAGGCGGTTGGGCTGCAACGCCGCGCCGCGCCCGGCGAACATCGAATGCGGCACCGGCCGGAACTGGATCACGATCTCCGACGTGCGGCGCGGCAGGCGCTTGCCGGTGCGCAGGTAGAAGGGGATGCCCTTCCAGCGCCAATTGTCGACATGCGCCTTCAAGGCGACGAAGGTTTCGGTGTCGGACGGCTTCTCGAGCTCGTCGGCATAGCCGGGGACGGGGGCTCCCGCGACCGCGCCGGCGGCATATTGGCCGATCACGCTTTCCTTGACCGCGTCGAGCTTGCGCAGCGAGCGCAGCACCTTGACCTTCTCGTCGCGCACGGCGGCGGCGGTGAATTGCGCGGGCGCTTCCATCGCGACCAAAGCGAGCAATTGGAGCATGTGGTTCTGCACCATGTCGCGCAGACTGCCCATGCCGTCGAAATAGGATGTGCGGCCTTCGAGCCCGACGGTCTCGCCGACGGTGATCTGGACATGCTCGATCGCGCTGGCGTTCCACAGCGGCTCGAACAGGATGTTGCCGAAGCGCAAGGCCAGCAAATTCTGGACGGTTTCCTTGCCGAGATAATGGTCGATGCGGAAGGTCCGCGCCTCGGGGAAGACGCGCGCGACCGCGTCGTTGATCTCCATCGAGGAGGCGAGATCCTGGCCGAGCGGCTTTTCGAGCGCGAGGCGGGTATGTTCGCCCGCCAGCCCCGCCAGCTCCAGCCCGGCGATGGTCTGCTCGAACAAAGACGGCGCGGTCGACAGGAAGATGGCGAGGCCCTTGTCCGCGCGCGGACCGATCACCTTGCCCAGGGCCGCGAGCGTTTCCGGCTGCGAGGCGTCGGCCGCGACATAATGGACGCGCGCGAGGAAGCCATCGAGCACGGTTTTGGCGAGCTTGCGCTCCTTGACGATCGGCTCGAGCGCGGTCGCGGCGGTTTCGCGGAAGGCGGCGTCGTCGATCTGGCTGCGCGCGGTGCCGAAAATCTGGAGATCGGGCGGCAGCAGTCCGTCGGCGTGGAGGCCGAACAGGGACGGCAGCAGCATGCGGCGCGACAGATCGCCGGTCGCGCCGAACAGGAGCAAAGTCTGGGCCGGGGCCGCCATGGGGCTTACTTCCTTGCCGTATAGAGGGCGTCGAGCGAGCTCGGCGCCTTGGGATCGATCTTTTCGAGGTGCGGATAGCGCAAGCCCCCGTTCCACGCGATGCTTACGGTGCGAAAATAATCTCCTTGCCGCACAAGCACAGTGATGGGCTTGGTCACGCCCTTCGCATCCCGGATCGCCTGCTTCAGATCGTCGTCGCTATAGGTATGGCCGTCGATCGCGAGCAGGGTCGTGCCGACGTTGATGCCGGCGTTGAAGGCGGGGCTGTCCCACATCACGGTCGCGACCTTGCCCTCGCGCCCGACGCTCATCCCGACCGAAAAGCGGAAGTCGGCCGCCTTGCGGACCTTGTCGCGCGATTTCTGCCAGGCGCCCTGCGTCTCGGTATAGACCAGCCGGTATCCGCCGCGCGTGATGCCGTCGAGCGGCGCCTGCGGCGCGACCGCGTCGACCCGGGCATGGAGGAAGCTCGCCCAGTCATAAGGCTCGACCGCGTTGAGCGCGGCGGCGACATCGTCGAACGTGTAGGTGTGTTCGCCCCAGTCGCGGTCGCGCTCGCCGAAGAAGAGTTTCGCGAAATCGTCGAGCGAGCGTTTGCCCTTGGAACGTTCGCGGATCAGGCTGTCGGCATCGAGCCAGACGAGCTGGCCCTCGCGATAATAATCCTCGGCGCGCTGCCAGTTGGTCCAAGGCTGCGGCGCGCGCTTGGACATGATCGGATCCTCGGTCGTGTCCTCCATCGGCCGCCATTGCTTGCCGGCCTGGTTGGCATAATCGGCCGCGACCGCCGCCAGCTCGTCGAGCGCATCTTCCTTCGAGATCAGGCCCGAGCGCGATGACAGCACATTGCCCCAGAACTGGGTCTGGCCTTCATAGACCCACAGCAGGCTGTTCCCCATCGGCTGGCGATAATCGGGCGTCCACAGATCGGCCGGGCGGCGGAACTTGCCGTTCCAGCTGTGCGTGAATTCATGCGCGAGGATGTCGCGGCTGGCCGGGGACGAATCCCATTCCTTGAAATAGCCGACGCCGCTGCCGTCCTCGGACGAACGGTGATGCTCCAGCCCGATTCCGCCGAGCGTGCCCGACAAAGTGAACAGGAAATCATAGTGATTGTAATGCTGCGCGCCGAACAGCTTGGTCGCCTGGACGACCAAAGCCTTGTGCGGCGCGATCTGCTCGGGCCTGGCGTCGAGATAATCGGGGCGATCGGCGAGGATGTCGAGCGTGACGTCGGGCGACAGGGTCTCGATCCGCGCATAGCGGCCGGCGATGGTCGGCGAATCCACCAAAGTGTCGAACGCGACCGTCTCATACTGGACCAGGCCGCCCTTGGCGGTGGCGGTGCCCGACGGGCGGAGCGCCGTCGCCGAGGTCCAGCCGTCGGGATAGAGTGCGCTCGGCGAGACCATGATCTGCCGCACGAAATGGCCGGCCGGATAGAGCGCGACCAGGTTCCATTCGAGGCTCAGCATCACCGGCGTCATCACGGTGCGGCCCTGATCGATCGCGGTCGGCGACAGATATTGGAATTTGGCCTCGATCGTGTCGACGCCGGCGGGCACGTCGAGATGGAAGGCGAAGACGTCGATGGGATCGCGCTTCCACGGGATGGTCTTGCCGTCCGCGGTGAAGGTCAGGCCGGCGACCTTGCTGATCTGCCCGGTCGGGGCGTGATTGCCCGGCAGCCATTTGGGATAGAGCAGGACGAGATGCCCCGGCTGGACCGGGATCGTCTCGGTCACGCGGAAGATGCCGTGATCGGTGTCGGTCGCATCGACCGCCAGCTTGATCGTGCCGGGATAGGCCACGTCCTGCGGCGGCGGGATCGTATCCGCCAGCGGCGCCGGCTGCGGCGTGCTGGTTCCGGTCGGCGCGTCGGCGGTCTGCGCGAAGGCCGGAACGGTGAGGAGGGCAAGGGCGGAGGCTGCGAGGCGCAGCGGCAGACGAGGCGAGATCATAGGCGGGCTGTTGCGCGCTGCGCGGCGCATGTCCAGCCGCTTTTACGGCCTTTTAGCCGCCGCCCAGAACATTGATCGAGAAGGCGATGATGCCGAGGTTGAACACGAACGCGGCGAGGCAGTGGAACATCACCACGCGGCGCATCCGCCCGCTGGTGATGGTCATGTCGGACACCTGGAAGGTCATGCTCAGGCAGGTCGAGAAATAGAGGAAGTCCCAATAATCGGGCTCCTTCGCGTTGGGGAAATTGACCCCGCCCGCATCCTTCCCCTTATCCTCGCCGTAGAACATGTGCGCATAATGCAGCGCGTACATCAGGCTGCTGAACAGCCATGACATGGCCAAAGTGCCGACGATCAGCGCGATTTCGGGCTTGGGCGGCTTGCCCTGCTGCATCAGCTCGGACGCAACGGCGGCTAGCACGACGATCGAGACGATGCCGGTGATGACGAGCAGGCCGGCACGGTTGGCGTCGTTCTTCTTGGCCGACTGGCGCATGTCGTCGGCGCGGTCGTTGAACAAGGGCGCGATCGTGGCGAAGAAGAGCAAAGCGGCGACGTCGAAACCGGCCATCGCGCCGTCCGCCCAGCCGAGCCTCGGCACGGCGATCAGGCCGGCGATGATCGTCACCACCACGAAGGCGATGAAGCGCGGCGGCGCGATCTTGTTGCCGAGATGCAAGCGCACAGCCATCGATCCGTCCCCTTTATGAAGGATGGGATTAGCCCGGCTGGTTCACGCGGGGAAGGGTTTCAGGCTTTGGCCTTTTCCGCCGCCGCGATCGCTTCGAGCGTGATGCGCTTGGCTTCCTCGGCGTCGCCCCAATTGCCGATCCGCACCCACTTCTCCTTTTCGAGATCCTTATAGTGGGTGAAGAAATGCTCGATCTGCGCGAGCACGATCGAGGGCAGATCGGCGGCCTCGCCGACATCGGTATAATAAGGGAAGGTGGTGTCGACCGGCACGCAAACGAGCTTTTCGTCGCCGCCGGCTTCATCTTCCAGCTTGAGCACCGCGATCGGCCGTGCGCGCACGACGCAGCCCGGGATGAAGGGCGAGCGGGCGATCACGAGCGCGTCGAGCGGATCGCCGTCGGGCGAAAGCGTGTGCGGGATGAATCCGTAATTCGCCGGATAGCGCATCGGCGTGTGCAGGATGCGGTCGACGAACAAGGCGCCCGACTTCTTGTCGAACTCGTACTTGACCGGCTCGCCGCCGACCGGGACCTCGATGATGACGTTGAGTTCGTTGGGCGGGTCCTTGCCCACGGGGATGAGTTCGATGTTCATAGGGGCGCGCAGTTAGGCCCGGCGCTTGCCCCACGCAACCTCTTTTGCTGCAAGTGCGAAGGGTTGAGAGCCGTCAGCCCTGATTATCGCTCAGGTCGGCGACACGACCGCGTTCCTCCGCGGGGATGAGCGCTTCCAGCACACGCCAGAAGCCGGTCACCGATTCCAGACCGGCCTCGGCATAAGCGGCGGACAGGCGCGTGCGCATCGCCTCGAACAATTCGCGCTCCAGCTTGGCGCCGGTGGGCGTCAGCCGCAACAGGCGCTGGCGCCGATCCTCGCGGCCGGTGCGCGTCTCGACCATGCCGCGATCGGTCAGCTCGCCCAGCACGCGGCCGAGCGACTGCTTGGTGATGCCAAGCGTCTTCAACAGCGCGCTGATCGTCAGATCGGGTTGGCGCGCGATGAAATAGAGCGCGCGATGATGCGCGCGGCCCATGCCCTGCTTGGCGAGACACTGGTCGGTCTGGCGGTAGAGATGGGCGTAACCGAAGAACAGCAGCTCGGCGCCACGGCGGATTTCGGTTTCGCGGAGGAACAGTGGGGATGCGGACGGGACAGCCATATTGACCTAATGTGGCAGCGTCCCGTAGCGCGTCAAGACACCGACATACCTGTTTTGATCGGTTATGAGGCCCGTATGTCCACCGATTCGCTGACTTTCGCCCTTGAGCAAAACGCCGCGCCGATGCCGGTGAGCGAGCGCGCCGCTTTGCTCGAAAATCCGGGTTTTGGGCGGGTTTTCACCGATCATATGGTGACGATCCGCTACAAGGAGGGGAAGGGCTGGCACGACGCGAGCGTCCATCCGCGCCGCGCGCTGCAGATGGATCCGGCCTCGGCCGTGCTCCATTATGCGCAGGAAATCTTTGAGGGTCTCAAGGCCTATCGCACCGAAGATGGTGGCGCATCGATGTTCCGCGCCGACATGAACGCCAGGCGTTTCCGCGATTCGGCCGAGCGGCTGGCGATGGCGCCGCTGCCGGAAGAACTGTTCCTCGAATCCTGCCGCCAGATCGTGAAGATCGACCGCGACTGGATCCCGCAAAGCGAGGGCGGGGCGCTCTATCTGCGCCCGTTCATGATCGCCTCCAGCGTGTTCCTTGGCGTGCGGCCGGCGGACGAATATCTCTACATGGTGATCGCCTCGTCGGTCGGCGCCTACTTCAAGGGTGGCGCGCCGTCGGTCACGCTCTGGGTGTCGGAGCATTTCAACCGCGCGGGCCCCGGCGGTACCGGCGCCGCCAAGTGCGGCGGCAATTATGCGGCGAGCCTGCTGCCGCAAAAGGAAGCGATCGCCGAGGGCTGCGACCAGGTCATCTTCCTCGACACGGTCGAGAAGAAGTGGATCGAAGAGCTCGGCGGGATGAACGTCTTCTTCGTGATGGACGACGGATCGATGATCACACCGCCGCTGACCGGCACGATCCTGCCCGGCATCACGCGCGACAGCCTGCTGACCCTGGCTCAGGATCGCGGGCTGAAGGTACGTGAGGAGCGTTACTCGCTCGATCAGTGGCAGGCGGACGCCAAGAGCGGCAAGCTGCGCGAAAGCTTCGCCTGCGGCACCGCCGCCGTGCTGACCCCGATCGGCCGCGTGCGCGGGCGCGACGGGCTCGATTTCACGATCGGCAATGGCGGTCCGGGCTTCCAGACCGAGCAGTTGCGCGGCGCCTTGGTCGATATCCAGCGCGGCCTCGCGCCCGATCCGCACAACTGGGTCGAGCGCATCTTCTGACCCTTTCAATACGCCGCGCGCCGACTATAAGCGCGCGGCTGTTGGGGCGTGGCCAAGTGGTAAGGCAGCGGCTTTTGGTGCCGCCATTCGCAGGTTCGAATCCTGCCGCCCCAGCCAATCCTCGTCGCCGCGTTCACGCGAGGACGGGATATCCGCTCCGGGCTTCGTAACCGTCGCTGCGCGCTAAAACCATGTTCCCTTCGCCAGCCTTCTGCGGCAACCGCATCTTGATGCGGGGCAAGCAGGGTTGGGATCGCATCGTCGGCCCGCCCGTGACACTGGGCAGATGTTGTGATGGATGACGAGGCGTGAGCGAACTAGCAATCCTCTACGAGCATCCGGCCTGGTTCGAGCCGCTGTTCGCCGCGCTCGACCGGCGCGGCATCGGCTATGACAAGCTGCGGCCCGACGGGCATTTCGATCCGGCGGACGGCCGTTTCCCCACGCCGGTCGTGCTCAACCGGATCGCGATGTCGAGCTTCCTGCGCAGCGGCGAGCATCCGATCTTCCATGCGATGGCGTTGCTCGACCATTGGCGCCGCGCCGGGGCGCGCATCATCAACGGGCCCGACGTGCTGGCGATCGACTCGTCGAAAGCGCGGCAACTCTCGCTGATCGCCTCGCTTGGGCTGGCGATCCCGGCGACGCGTGTCGTCCATCGCGCGGACGATGTCGCGGCGGCGGCTGAGACGATCGGATTCCCGCTGGTCGTAAAGGCCAATATCGGCGGGTCTGGTGCGGGCATCATGCGCTTCGACAGCCTCGGCGAATTGCGCGCGGTGGTCGAGGCCGGGGATCTGCCCGTCAGTGTCGACGGCGTGCTGCTGGTTCAGGATTATGTGCCTGCACGCGGCGGTGCGATCACCCGGGTCGAGACGCTCGACCGAGCCTTTCTCTATGCGATCGACGTTGCGGGCGGCGGCGCGTTCGACCTGTGCCCGGCCGACGCCTGCGTCGCCGGATCCGGTATCAGCATGGCGGCGGTCCAGCCCGCGCCCGAACTGGTCGACGCGGCGGAACGCATCGCCCGCGCCGTCAATCTCGACGTCGGGGGGATCGAGGTGATGATCGACGATCGCGACGGGGTCGCGCGCTTCTACGACATCAACGCCTTGTCGAATTTCGTGGCACAGCCGCTGAACGTGCTGGGCTGGGATCCCCACGAACGGCTGATCGACTATCTGGTCGAACGGATCGAGGAAACGCGCTGATGCGATACGGATATTGGACGCCCGTCTTCGGCGGCTGGCTGCGCAACGTGCCCGACGAGGGCATGGAAGCCACCTGGGATTATACGAAGAAATTGACGCAGGATGCGGAGCGCTGGGGCTATGACCTGACGCTGATCGCGGAACTGAACCTCAACGACATCAAGGGGATCACGGAACCGGCGCTGGACGCCTGGTCGACCGCGGCGGCGCTGGCGGCGGTGACCGACAGCATCGAGCTGATGGTCGCGGTGCGCCCCAATTTCCACCAGCCGGCTTTGTTCGCCAAGGCCGCCGCCAATATCGATCGGATTTCGGGCGGCCGGCTCGCGCTCAACGTCGTCTCGTCCTGGTGGGCGGACGAGGCGAAGCAATATGGCCTGCAGTTCGACCAGCATGACGATCGCTATGCGCGCACGTCCGAATGGCTCGATGTGGTCGACGGTCTGTGGACGCAGGAAAGGTTCAGCTTCACCGGCCAGTTTTATCGGACCGAGGATGCGATCTGCTCGCCCAAGCCGGCCAAGCGCCCGACCGTCTATGCCGGCGGCGAGAGCGAGAAGGCCAAGGCGATGATCGCGGCGCAATGCGATGCTTATGTCATGCACGGCGATCCGGTCGACGCGATCATTCCCAAGATCGCGGACATGGCGGCGCGGCGCGAAGCCGCCAGCGGTGCCCCCATGCAATATGGCATGGCCGCTTATGCGATCGTGCGCGACAGCGAGGCCGAAGCGCAGCGCGAGCTCGAACGAATCACCAACGTCAGCGACCTGCCGGCGGGCTATGCCAACTTCGATCAGTGGCTGTCGGGGACCCAGCTCGAACGCGAGCTCAAGATCCAGGAATATTCGGTGTCCAACCGCGGCCTGCGCCCCAATCTGGTCGGCACGCCTGAACAACTGAAAGAGCGGATCGAGGAATATGAGGCCGCCGGCCTCGATCTGTTGCTGCTGCAGATGAGCCCGCAGCATGAGGAGATGGAGCGCTTTGCCAGCCAGGTGATGGGCGTGGCGGCAACGGGATAAGCCGCCAGATCGACGCCAGCAACGTTGGGGATGCTCTACAGCGTGAAGCCCGCCTTCAGGCCCAGCACGCCGATGTCATCCGCGCTGCGGCGGCCGCCGGGGTTGTGGATATATTGGACGTTCGGGCGCAGCTCGCACCAGCGGAACGGGTGCGCGCTGTAATAGAGCTCGGCCGCATATTCGGCGGTCTGCGGTTCGGGATGGGCCGGATCGAGGCGTTCTCCCGCCCGGTAACGGCCGTTGACGCCGGTGCGGCCGACCGCGAAGGCGAGCACATCGTTGGGCAGCGAAGCGATCGGCGGCTTCCAGAACAGGCCGACCGCGATCTGGCTGTCGGTCACGCTGGTCTTGCGATCGGCCTGGGTGAAATTGGCGAAAATGCCGAAGCCGGAGATGGGCTTTCCGTTGAGCGAGGTGCCCGTCAGCTGCTGCCACGCATTGATCCAGAAACCATAGCGCGACGTGCGCTCCAGCGGCTCGAGGCCGGTGACCGGGCGCGGCTGGCGATTGATGTCGAGCAGGACGTCGGCGGCGTTGGCGTTGGTATACCAGGCGCCGATTTTATAGGAGCCGATCAGCTTCTTCGATCCGATGCTCGGCATCCAGCCCAGCTCCACCGGTACGAGCACGCCCGTCCCGCCCTTGAAGTTCGTGATCAGGAACGACTTGTCGAGGTTGTGCGGATTGACCTGATAGGCCGCGATCTGGGCGACAAAGTCGCCATGGGTGAGTTTCACCCGCATCATCCACTGGTCGACCGGCCAATTGTACCAATAATCGCCGACGAGGTTGCCGGGCTGCGATCCGCAGAAGGTCAGGTTCATGAAATAGCAGGAGAAAGAGGCGAAATCCTCACCGACCGTCGCACGGCCGGCCTTGATCGCGATCGTATCGCCGAGGAATTTCTGCTCGTACCAGAATTGGGTCATCCGGAACGTCTGGCCGCGTCCGTAGACTTCCTGCACCTGCTGGAGCGTGCCCAGCCCGGCATGCGCGCCGAGATCCTCGCCGTGGCGGTACGTCACCGTCGCCTGGAAGGTGCCCGCGATTCCGACCAGACGCTCGCCGTCGATCGCGGCGCCGAGCGTGGCTTGCCCGGTCTCGGTAACGTCGCGCTTCGTACCGCCGGCGAAGTTCCAGCCAAGCTCGCCGACATAGCCCGCCGACATATCCACACCGGCATCGTGCAGCCGGGTCCGCAATCCGTACCAGTCGCCGGTAATGCCGTAAGCGGGTGCCTGCTGATGCGTGTCGACGGTTTCGGGCATGGCGGCCGGCGGCCTGGGATCGGCCAGCGCGGCCGACCCCATCAGGAGCAGGCCGCAGCAGGGGAGGCCGACGCGAGCCTTCACGGGTGGTGGCCGTCCGCGGGCAGCGCATAGGCGATCAGATAATCCCCCATCTTGGTGCCGAGTGATCCGTGCCCGCCCGCCATCGTCACCACCATCTGCCGCCCCGACGGCGAGCGATAGGTCATCGGCGTCGATTGGCCGCCGGCGGGCAGGCGCGCCCGCCACAGGACCTTGCCCGTGCTCATGTCATAGGCGCGGATATAATAATCGAGCGCGGAGGTGAGGAAGCCGAGGCCACCGGCGGTAACGATCGGGCCGCCGAGCGAAGGCACCCCCATCTTGAAGGGAAGCGGTACGATCGCCTCGTCGCGGACGGTTCCGTTCTTGTGCATCCAGGCGGTCTTGCCGGTGCGAAGATCGATCCCCGCGACATAGCCCCAGGGCGGTGCCTGGCAGGGGAAGCCGATCGGCGACAGGAACGGCAACAGCGAAACTTCGAACGGCGCACCCGCATTCTCGTTCACGCCATGCTCGCTGGCCGGCTTGGAGCTGAAACCGGCGGGCGGGGGCTGGTCGGTACGGCCGAGCCCTTCGGCGTTGGTTTCCTTGCGCGGCAGCAGGCGGCTGACGAAGGCGACATAATTGGGGTTGGCGAACGCGATCTGGCGCACCGGATCGATCGCGATCCCGCCCCAGTCGGTGACGCCATAATTGCCCGGGTAGACGAGCGTCCCCGTGAGCGACGGCGGCGTATAGGGCCCTTCGTAGCGCAGCCGGTGATATTTGATCCGGCAGGCCAGCTGCAGGAACATCGTCGCGCCCCACATATCCTTCTCGCGGATGTGCTGCTGCGCCATCAGCGATACGGACGAGAAAGGCTGGGTAGGGGCGGTGAAATCGCCCGGTGCGGCGCCCTGCGGCACCGGGCGTTCCTCGACCGGGAAGATCGGCTTGCCGGTGCGGCGGTCGAGGATCCACAGGTTTCCGGTCTTGGTCGCCTGCACCAGCGCCGGCACACGGCCGCCGGGGCGGTCGAGGTCGACCAGGTTCGGCTGTGCCGGGACGTCCATGTCCCACACGTCGTGATGCACCGTCTGGAAGACCCAGCGCGGCCGTCCCGTCGCAAGGTCGAGCGCGAGGATCGAGGTGGCATATTTCTCGGTCGTGGCGGGCCGGTGGCCACCCCACTGATCGATCGCGCCCATGCCCATCGGGAAATAAGCCAGCCCCAGCGCCTCGTCGGCCGATGCGGTGCTCCAGCTGTTGGGCGAGGACCAGGAATAATGCTGGCCCGGGCCGATCGGCGCGCTGCTGTCCGGATTGCCCGGATCGAAGTTCCACAACAGCCGGCCGGTGACGGGATCATAGGCCCGGATCACGCCCGACGGCACATGCGTGGAGACGTTGTCGCTGACATTGCCCGCGACG
>NZ_DATHFV010000171.1:0-40134 GCF_035317925.1 Sphingomonas sp. | reverse complement strand
CCGCCACCGCCGAAACGGTCACCACCGCCGCCGAAGCCGCCGCCGAAATCGCCACCGCCGAAGCCGCCGCTATCTTCGCCAAAGCCGTCGCGCTTGTCCTTGCCGCCGCGCTGCCCGCGCCGCCCTCGATCGAAACTCATGCCGTCAAAATCTTCCCGAATTCGCCCCTGTCATTCCATCCACGGACGCCGGGCGGGCGCGCGCGAACCTTGCGGCGAAGCAAGTCATGCCAAGCCAATTTCGGCTCTTATAGGAATTTCGTCCATATCGCGAGTGCTTTTGCCGCATTGCAAAGCCGAAATGATCGGCGGCATTGAGCGTTCCGCGTCCTGCGCCTATCTGCCCTGCATGAGCGTCTATCTGCATGAAGAAGATCTGCCCGGCGATGCGCTGGGTCCGGGGCCGGTTGCGGTCGATACCGAGACGATGGGGCTGAACACCTATCGCGACCGGCTATGCCTGGTCCAGATATCGGACGGGCGGGGCGACGAGCACCTCGTCCGCTTCGCTGCCGGCAGCGATTATGCCGCGCCGAATCTGCGCGCCGTGCTGGCCGATCCCGACCGGCTCAAGCTGTATCATTTCGCGCGCTTCGATCTCGCCGCGATCCGCCATTATATCGGCGTGTGGGCGGCGCCGGTTTATTGCACCAAGACCGCCTCGCGCCTGATCCGCACCTACACCGACCGCCACGGCCTAAAGGAGCTGGTACGCGAACTGCTCGGCACCGAAATCTCCAAGCAGCAGCAATCGTCGGACTGGGGTGCGGACGACCTGAGCGACGCGCAGAAGGAATATGCCGCGTCCGACGTGCGCTATCTGCACCAGATGCGCACGATCCTGGACGAGCGGCTGGTGCGCGAGAACCGCATGGCGCTGGCCCAGGCCTGTTTCGATTTCCTGCCTGCCCGCGCCGAGCTCGATCTCGCCGGCTGGCCCGAAATCGACATCTTCGCGCACATCTGACGCTTAGAACGCATGTCGCAGCTCGCCGAACAACAGCGCCGTGAACGCCGTATCTGGGCCGCGACCGGCAGCAGCCACGACCGGCTGATCGCGACGCTGCGAATCGTCCTGCCGATGGCGGTGGGCGTGCTGACAGCCTTCCTTGCGCTCGCGCCGCTGACGGTCGGCCGCGACATCAGCTTCGTCCTGTCCAAGGACCGGGTCGATGTGGCGAGCGAGCGGATGCGCGTGACCCGTGCGGTCTATCGCGGCGAGAATACCAAAGGCGAGGCGTTCGTGCTGAATGCGGCATCCGCCGTCCAGGCGTCGTCGCGCGACCCGATCGTCCACCTCAAGCAGCTCGACGCGCAGATCCAGCTGACCGGCGGGCCAGCCACGATTCGCGCGGACCAGGGCCGCTACGACATGGACAATCAGAATATCGCGATCGACGGCCCGGTCCGGTTCGACAGCGCCGACGGCTACCACATCACCACCCGCGACGTGTTCGTCGACATGGATCAGCGCATGGCGCACAGCCGCGCGCCGGTCGACGGCACGATGCCGCTCGGTCATTTCTCGGCCGACCGGCTGAGCGCCGATCTCGAGCGCCATATCGTCCGGCTCGACGGGCACGCCCGCTTGCATATCGTCCAAGGTCAGGCCAGAGCCGCGCGATGATCCGGCCCGCGCCCATTCTCGCTATCTTTTTGCTGGCGGCGCCGGCGTTGGCGCAGGGTTTTTCCGCGCTCAAGGGGCATGACAGCAACGCCCCGATCGACATTTCGTCCGACCATATCGAGGTGCAGGACCGCGCCGACCGCGCGATCTGGGTCGGCAACGTCCATGCCGTTCAGGGCGACATGACGATGGATGCGGCACGGATGACCGTCGCCTATACCCACGCCACCACGCCCGGAGCCGATCCGCAGATCCAGCGCATCGACGCGTCAGGCGGCGTCACCGTGGTTTCGCCGACCGAGCGCGCCAAGGGCAGTTTCGGCATCTACGATCTCAACCGCAAGCTGATCACATTGATCGGCGGGGTGACACTGACGCGCGGTACCAACGTGGTGAACGGCGCCCGGCTGGTGATCGACATGAATACCGGCCGCGCCACCGTGGACGGCAATGCGGTCGCGGGCGGCACCACCGCAGCATCGGGCGGCCGCGTCACCGGCCACTTCAGCGTACCCAAGCGCGCCGCTGCGACCACGCCTCCCGTGAACGGATCGACCCCGCCCAAATAGCAAAAGGCGGCGATTCATCCCCGATTCAGGGCGATTTCACCTTATTGCAAGAAACTTGCCGTTTCGCGAGACCCAAGCTTGCGGTAACCGGAGCCCGCGATTGAAAGAGCGAGCATGACCGATACGGCGATCATCGAACCCGAAACCTGCACTTCGCGCAACGCGGAGGGTTGCGGCTTGTCGATCGTTTCGATCGCCAAGGCCTATGACAAGCGCCAGGTGCTGCACGATGTCAGTCTCGACGTCGCGCGCGGCGAAGTGGTCGGCCTGCTCGGGCCCAATGGTGCTGGCAAGACCACCTGTTTCTATTCGGTGATGGGGTTGGTGAAGCCCGACGAAGGCCGCATCCTGCTCGACGGCAACGACGTGACCTCGCTGCCGATGTATCGCCGCGCGATCCTGGGGCTCGGCTACCTGCCGCAGGAAACGTCGATCTTCCGCGGGCTGACCGTCGCCCAGAACATCATGGCGGTGCTGGAGACATCCGAACCCGACAAGCCCGCGCGCGAGGCCCGGCTCGATGCCCTGCTCGGCGAATTCCATCTTGAGCGGCTGCGCGATGCGTCCGCCATGTCGCTGTCGGGCGGCGAACGGCGCCGCTGCGAGATCGCCCGCGCGCTCGCCGCGTCGCCCTCGATCATGCTGCTCGACGAGCCGTTCGCGGGCATCGATCCGATCTCGATCAACGATATTCGCGATCTGGTGAAGGATCTGAAGCGGCGCGACATCGGCGTGCTGATCACCGATCACAATGTCCGCGAGACGCTCGACATCGTCGACCGCGCCTGCATCATCTATGACGGCCGCGTGCTGTTCCAGGGCAGCCCGGCCGAATTGGTCGCCAACGAGGACGTGCGGCGTCTCTACCTCGGAGAGAGCTTCGCGCTCTGATCCCTGAATGAGCCTCGCGCCCCGCCTCGATCTGCGCCAGTCGCAGTCGCTGGTGATGACGCCGCAGCTTCAGCAGGCGATCAAGCTGCTGGCGCTGTCGAACCTCGAACTCGAAGGCGTGATCGCCGAGGAACTGGAGAAGAATCCCCTGCTCGCCGCCGGCGGCGAGGATGGCGAACCCCAACAAAACGAATCGATCTCCGAGGGCGGCGATGACGCCGGCGAGGCCGAGCCGCTGACCGCCGACCGGCTGATCGAGACGGGCGACGCGCAGGCCGACGCCCCGCTCGACGTCGATTACGATTCCGAGACCTTCCACCACGACAGCGCCGCCGACATGGCGGGCAGCACCAGCGGCGGCCAGCTCGGCATGGACGGGCTTTCGGGCGCGATGCCCGAAGACGGGCCCGACATGGACGCGCTCGCCGCCGACGCGCCCAATCTGACCGATCATCTGCTCAAGCAGGCGGGCGAGGTGCTCGACGGGCAGGCGCTGACGATCGCAACCCGGATCATCGATTCGATCGATGAGGCTGGCTATCTCGAAATGTCGCTGGCCGAACTGGCCGAAGCACTCAATCTCGACCTCGAGCAGGTCGAGCATGTGCTCGCTATCGTCCAATCGTTCGACCCGACCGGCGTCGGCGCGCGCAATCTCGGCGAATGCCTCGCGCTCCAGGCGAAGGAGGCCGACCGCTACGATCCGTGCATGGCGACGATGCTCGACAATCTCGAAATGCTCGCCAAGGGCCAACTGCCCCAGCTACGCCGGATGTGCGGGGTCGACGAGGAGGATTTCGCGGACATGATCCGCGAATTGCGCGGCTACGATCCCAAGCCGGGCCTCAAGTTCGGCGGCGAGCGCGCCGCCCCGGTCTCACCCGACATCTTCGTCGCGAAGACGCGCGCCGGCTGGGCGATCGAGCTCAACAACGCGACGCTGCCGCGGCTGCTGATCGATCGGCGCTATTATGGCGAACTGGCGGCCGGCGCGCAGGACAAGAGCGGCAAGGCGTGGCTCGCCGACTGCCTCGCCAACGCCAACTGGCTGATCAAGGCGCTGGACCAGCGCGCACGCACGATCATCAAGGTCGCGACCGAGATCGTGAAGCAGCAGGAGGCCTTCTTCCTCCAGGGCGTAGCCCAGCTGAAGCCGCTGACGTTGCGCACCGTCGCCGACGCGATCGGGATGCACGAATCGACCGTCAGCCGCGTTACCTCGAACAAATATCTGTCGTGCGAGCGCGGGCTGTTCGAACTCAAATATTTCTTCACCAGCGGCGTCTCCGGCGCCGACGGCGAAGGCGTCTCGGCAGAGGCGGTGAAGAGCCATATCGCCAAACTGATTGCCGACGAGGGCAGCGACATTCTGTCCGACGACAAGCTGGTCGAGATCCTCAACGCGCGCGGCTTCGACATCGCGCGGCGTACGGTGGCGAAGTATCGCGAGGCAATCGGGCTTGGCTCATCAGTCCAGCGGCGGCGGCAGAAGGCGTTGAGTTAGCGGCATATTGCCGACCTTTCGGCTGGGCGTTATCCCTCGCTCACACCATCGGGGGACAATGACCATGCGGAGCCACATTCTTTTCGGCGGCGCGGCGTTTGCCGCTTTGACCTCGAGTACAGCCTATGCGGCCGATGGGAAATATTCCGCGCAATTGGGGCAGATGCTGACCGCCATCGCGGCCGGCAAATGCTCGCCCGATATGATGGGCGCCGGCCTGTTGGCGGCCTGCCAAGCGCAATTGCCGGCGATGAGCGCGGGAGTTGCCCAGCTCGGCAAGATCGACACCATCAGCTTCGTCAGCTCGCAGGATACCGACAAGGGGCCGGTCGAAACCTACGCGATCAAATATGCCTCCGGGCAGACGGTTCACTGGCTGATCGGCCAGTTCGCGAACGGCAAGTTCGAGACCCTGGGGACCAACGGCAGCTAGCCCTTCGCGCCCTCCGCATCGAGCAAGCGGATGATCGCGGAGAAATCGAGCCCGCCGCCGCCGCCATTGGCGAAGGCCTGATAGAGCGCCTCGGCGGCAGCCCCCATCGGCACGCTGGCGTTGGCGTCGTGCGCCGCGCCCATCGCCAGCTTGAGATCCTTGAGCATCAAAGCCGCCGCGAAGCCGCCTTGGTAATCGCGGTCGGCGGGGCTGTCCGGGCCGACGCCGGGGATCGGACAATAGCTCGTCATCGACCAGCTTTGGCCGCTGGCTTTGGACGAGATATCGTAAAAGGTCTGGAGGTCGAGCCCGAGCTTCTTCGCCAGCAGGAACGCCTCGCACGTCGCGATCATGGTCGCGCCGAGCAGCATGTTGTTGGCGATCTTGGCGGCCTGGCCCGCGCCGCTTGCGCCAGCATGGATCACCGCCTTGCCCATCGCCGACAGGATCGGTTCGGCCCGGGCGAAGCCTTCGTCCGACCCGCCGACCATGAAGGTGAGCGTGCCGCCATTGGCCGCCGCGATCCCGCCCGAGACCGGCGCGTCGACCATCTGATAGCCCTGCTCCGCAGCCTGGGCCGCCACCGCCCTGGCGCTAGCGACGTCGATCGTCGAACAATCGATCAGGATCGCATCGCTCGGCGCGGCGCCGATCACACAATCGGCGTAGACCTGCCGCACATGCGCGCCGGCGGGCAGCATCGTGACGACCGCCGCCACATCCGCCGCCGCCTCGCGCGCGGTGCCCATCTGGACGCAGCCATTTCCGACCGCCTGCGCAAGCGCCGCCTCTGACAGATCGAAGGCGTGCACCTCATGTCCCGCCTTCGCGAGATTGGCGGCCATCCCGCCGCCCATATTGCCGAGCCCGATAAAGCCGATCTTCACGACATACTCTCCGTTTGGATTGGGAAAGGCTCTAGCGGCCCGTCCAGTTCCCCGGCCGTTTCTCGACGAAGGCGGCCATGCCTTCCTTCTGGTCCTCGGTCCCGAACAGGCCGTGGAACAAGCGGCGTTCGAAGGTGATGCCCTGCGCGAGCCCGCCCTCGAACGCGGCATTGACCATTTCCTTGACCGCGATCGCGGCGAGCGGCGGCATGGCGGCGATCTCGGTCGCGATCTTGAGCGCTTCCTCGATCAGGCTGGCGGCCGGCACGATCCGCGACACCAGCCCGGAACGCTCGGCTTCCTCCGCGCCCATCATCCGCCCCGTGAGACACATGTCCATCGCCTTGGCCTTGCCGACCGCGCGCGTCAGCCGCTGCGATCCGCCCATGCCCGGGCCGACCGCGAGCTTGATTTCGGGCTGGCCGAACCTGGCGCTGTCGGCGGCGAGGATGAAGTCGGCCATCATCGCCACCTCGCATCCGCCGCCAAGCGCGAAGCCGGAAACGGCGGCGAACCACGGCTTGCGCGTCGCGGTGACCCTCTCCCAGCCGGCGAAGAAGTTGCTGCCATACATGTCGGCAAAGCCCTGTGCCTGCATCTCCTTGATGTCGGCGCCCGCGGCGAACGCCTTCTCGCTGCCGGTCAGAACCAGGCAGCGCTGGTCGGGATCGGCGTCGTAGGCGGCGAAGGCCTGGATCAGGTCGCCCAGAATTTGGCCGTTGAGCGCGTTCAACGCCTGCGGGCGATTGAGCCGCACGAGCGTGACGGCGCCGTGGCGCTCGATCAGGAGGGTCTCATAATCCATCACTCTCTCCTCAAAGCCTGAGCGGTTCCCACGCTTCGTCCGGCGGCAGCGGCGCGAAGATCGTGTCGAGCACGGTTTCGGTGACGCCCTCCGGCGTCGCCGGTTGCCAACGCGGCGCATTGTCCTTGTCGATCAGCAACGCACGCACTCCTTCGATGAAGTCGTGGCGCTGGCAGACATGGGCCGCGAGGCAATATTCCACCTGCATTTCGTCGCCGAAATTCGAGCGTACCGCACCATCGTGCAGCAGCCGCAGCGCGATCTTGCAGGACTGCGGCGATTTGGTGCGCAGGCCCGCCAGCACGTTCTGCGCCCATTCGCCCGGATCGGCTGCGAGTGCGGCGAGGATATCCTCCAGTGTTTCAGCGGCGAACAGTCGGTCGATATCGGTCCGCTGGGCCAGGATCGGCGCCTGAGGCGGTACGATCGAGGCCGCATCAAGGATCGCTTCGACCGCGCGCGGATCGGCGGTGATCGCCGCCTTGACGCCGTCCAGCGCATCGGACGGGATATAATGGGTCGCCAGACCGATCGCCTTGGCGTCGGCCCCGTCGAGTCGCGCGGCGCTCAGCGCCAGATACTGGCCGAGCCGCCCCGGCAGACGCGAGAGATACCAGCCGCCGCCGACATCGGGGAACAGGCCGATCGTCGCCTCGGGCATCGCGAACATCGTCCGCTCGGTCGCGACGCGATATTTGGCGGGCAGGCCGATGCCGACCCCGCCGCCCATGACGATGCCGTCGAGAAAGCTCACCACCGGCTTGGCGTAGGTGAAGAGCAGATGGTTGAGCTGATATTCGGTGTAGAAGAAGGCGCGTGCCGCTTCGCCATCGCCCTTGCCGCTTTCCGCCACCGCGCGCACGTCGCCGCCCGCGCAAAAGCCACGCGAGTATTTGGGGTCGCCATCCGGCGAGGGGGCATGGTCGAGCAACACCAGTTCGACCCCGGGATCGCTGCGCCATGCGACCAGCGTGTCGATCATCGCGCGGCACATACCGAGGTTGAGCGCATGGATCGCCTTGGGCCGATTGAGCCTGAGACGTCCGATCTTGCCTTCGACGAAGGCGAGTATTTCGTCGCTCATTGGCGCAGCAGCTCACGCGCTATGATCACGCGCATGATCTCGTTGGTGCCTTCGAGGATGCGGTGGACGCGCAGATCGCGGAAGAAGCGCTCGACCGGATAATCCTGGAGATAGCCGTAGCCGCCATGCAGCTGGAGCGCGCGATCGACCACCGCGCTGCCGGTGTCGGTCGCGAGCCTTTTGGCCATCGCCGCGAACTTGGTCTTGTCGGGCGCGCCCGCCGTCACCTTCGCGGCGGCGGCGTAGAGCAGGGTGCGCGCCGCCTGCAGCTCGGTTTCCATGTCGGCGAGCGTGAACTGGGTCGCCTGGAAATCGACGATGCGCTGGCCGAACTGGCGCCGTTCGCGCGTGTAGGCGATCGCCTCGTCGAGGCAGCGCTGCGCGCCGCCGAGCGAACAGGCGCCGATATTCAGCCGCCCACCATCCAGCCCCGACATGGCGATCTTGAAGCCCTCGCCCTCGGCCCCGACCAGATTGGCGACCGGCACGCGCACGGAGTCGAAATTGACCTGCGCGGTCGGCTGCGAGCGCCAGCCCAGTTTCTTCTCGTTCGCGCCGAACGAGACGCCCGGCATGTCCTTTTCGATCACCAGGCAGGAAATGCCCTTGGGCCCGTCCTCGCCGGTGCGGACCATCGTCACGTAAATCTCGTTCACGCCGCCGCCCGAGATGAAGGCTTTTGAGCCGGACACGACATAATGATCGCCGTCGCGGACCGCCTTGGTCTTGAGCGCGGCGGCGTCCGATCCCGATCCCGGCTCGGTCAGGCAATAGGAGCCGAGCCGGTCGCACGTGATCATGTCGGGCAGGTATTTCGCCTTCAGCTCGGCCGAACCGAAACTGTCGATCATCCACGACGCCATGTTGTGGATCGAGATGAACGCGCTGGTCGACGGACAGCCATAGGCCATCGCCTCCATGATCAGCGCCGATTCGAGCCGGCCGAGCCCGATCCCGCCCGAGTCTTCGGACACATAGATCGCGCCGAAGCCGAGCTCGGCGGCGGCCTTCACGACATCGCGCGGGAAGTGATGCTTTTCGTCCCAATCGGCGGCGTGGGGCGTGATCGCATCGGCGGTAAAACGCTGCGCCATCTCCTGGATGGCGCGCTGGTCTTCGGAAAGATCGAACTGAGTCATGGGGGGCTGATAGGCGAAAGCGCCGGCCAGATCATCCCCGCTTGGGTGTCGCCGCGTCGCCTCGCGCCCGCATCGCCAGCACCAGCCCGGCGAGCACGAGCAATCCGCCCAGCGCGGCTTCGACCGACCAGTGATAATGTTCGAAGACGGTCGAGAAGCCCATCGCGATCACCGGAATCAGCACGTTGACATAGCCGCCCCGCGCCGCGCCGATCCGCCGGATCAGGTTGAAATAGAGCGTAAAAGCTACCGCCGAGGCGATGATGCCGAGATAAAGCAGGCCGGCAATGTACGAAGGCCGCAGATCGAACACGGGCGGCCCGGTCCGCGCCCAGGCGAGCGCTGCATCGGCCAGCGAACCCCACGTCATGCCCCACGCGAGCAGGGTCGCCATCGGCACTGTCCGCGCGCGCGGGCTGCTCTGCAGCACGTTGCCGATCGAGGCGAAGAACACGGCGAGCAGCGCGAGTCCTATACCCAGCGTCACCTCGTGCGGGCTGCCGCCGATCGCACGCCATTCGTGGATGAAAAGCAGGACGACGCCGAGCATCGCCACGCCCGACCCCATCAGGAAGGGCCGCGACAGGCCCTGCTTGAGGAAGATGCGCGCCAGCACCGCATTGAGCGGCACCAGCAGCGAGAAGATCACCGCAACCAGGCCGGAGGTGATGTGCAGTTCCGATGCGTAGACCGCGTTATAATTGATCGCGAAGATGACGAGGCCGAGGACGGCGGCAAGCGCATGGGTCGGCGCGCTCATCCGGAGCGGCGCCTTCATCGCCACCACGACCACGAACATCGAAAGCGCACCGATCGCAAAGCGATAGGCCACCGACCATTCGGTCGGGACCGGGCCGAACTGGCTGTGGATCACCAGCCAGGTCGATCCCCAGATCATCGTCACGATCGCGAACGGGATCAGCACCCGGCCCTGCGTCGCCTTGTCGAGCGGCGGCGTCTCACTCACAGCGCGGCGATCGCGCGGGCCAGCGCCTCCACCTCGTGCTGCGGGCTCGCCCAATGGGTAACCAGCCGGATTTCGCCCGCCGCCCAATCGTAGAAATCGAAACCCTGCGCGCGCAGCGAAGCCGCTTCGTCGGGGCTCATATAGAGGAATAGCTCATTCGCCTGGACCGGATTGATCAGCCGGCCCTCGGCGGCCTTGGCCAAAGTCTGCGCATGGCCGTTGGCGGCGCGCGCGGTTTTCAGCCACAGATCGTCGTCGAGCATGGCGTGGATCTGCGCGGCGAGATAGCGGCCCTTGGACAGCAGATGCCCGGCGCGCTTGCGCCGCCGTGCGGTCACATCGACCAGATCGGGATCGAAGAGGACCAAAGCCTCGGCCGAAAGCCCGCCATTCTTGACGAAGCCGAAGCTTAGCACATCGACATTCTGGGTCAGCTCCGCCGGCGTGCAGCCGAGGCTGACGATCGCATTGGCGAAGCGCGCGCCATCCATGTGAAAGCGCCAGCCCCGCGCCTTCGCCAGCGCGCCCAAGGCCGCCACCTCGGCGGGCGAATAGACGCAGCCATATTCGGTCGCGTTGGTGATCGATAGCGCATGCGGCTGAACGCGGTGGACGTCGTTGGCGATCGCATCCGCGACACGTGTCACCTCGTCCACGGTCAGCTTGGCACCGGGGCCTTCGCCCAGCATCAATTTGGCGCCGTGCGTGTAGAATTCGGGCGCGCCGCATTCGTCATTCTGGATGTGCGAATCGCGGTGGCAGATCACGCCGCCATAAGGCGGGCACAAGGCCGCCAGCGCGAGCGCATTGGCCGCGGTTCCGCTCGGGATCCACAGCACGGTCACGGCGCGCCCGAACAAGGCGGAAAAGCGCGCGTCCAGCCCGCGGCTGAGCGCGTCGCCGTCATAAGCGGTGTCGATCGTGTCCGCCGCCTGCATTGCGGCCATGACCTTTGGATGCACCGGAGCTGCATTGTCGGAGAAGAAGCGCATGGCTTGCGCTTGGGGCCGTCCCCGGCTTCAAGTCAATCATCGCCGGAGACACGCATGCGCCTGCTGCCAATTTTTCTGTTTTGCCTCGCAACACCGGCATTGGCGACAACGTCCTTGGTCTTGGCGAACGACCAGCGCTTCAAGACGCTGACCGACCGCGAGACCGCCTGGGCGCGTGCCGATGGCGGCGGCGGCGAGGATGACGAACGGATCGCGCCGCATTTGCAGGATGTGCGCCCGGCGGCGCAGGCCAAGAGGCTCGCTTATCTGCAGCAGGTGCTGGCCGATCTCGACGCGATCAAGCCGGCCGATCTCTCGCCCGCCAGCGCGGTCGACTATCAGGTCTATCGCTTCGATATCGAGACGCGGATCGCGGCGCTCAAATCGCGCGATTACGAGATGCCGGCCAATTCGGACAGCAGCTTCTGGAGCGATCTCGGCTACACCGCGCGCGGCAGCTTCAAGGCCGAGACCGACTATCGCAACTGGCTCAACCAGCTCCACGAAATCCCGGCTTATTTCGCCGAGCAGATCGCCAATATGCGCGCCGGCGAGGCGCGCGGATTCACCCCGCCCAAGGTGACGCTCGCCGGCCGCGACGAAGCGGTCGCGCAGGTGGCGAACGCAAGCTCGGCCGAGGACAGCTTCCTCTATCTGCCGTTCAAGGCAATGCCGGGCGCGATTCCGGCGGCGACGCAGGCGGCATTGCGCGCGGAAGCGCTGAAGGCGATCGCGCAGGAGGATCTGCCCGCCTACAAGGGGCTGCTCGCTTATCTGCGCGAGACCTATATCCCGCACGCGCGCACCAGCCTCGCCGCCGAGGCGCTGCCCGACGGCAAGGCGTGGTACGCCGCCCAGATCAAGGCCTATGCCACGGTCGATCTGACCCCCGACCATATCCACGAAATCGGCTTGGCCGAAGTCGCCAAGATCCATGCCGAGATGCTTGGCGTGATGAAGCAGACCGGCTTCAGCGGCGATCTGCCCGCTTTCCTCAAATATCTGCGCACCGATCCGCGTTTCTACGCGAAGACGCCGCAGGAATTGCTCGACCGCGCCGCCTGGACCGCCAAGCAGGTCGACAATGTCATCGGCCTCTATATCGGCCACCTGCCGCGCCGCCGGTTCGGGATCGTGCCGGTGCCTGCCGACATCGCGCCCTTCTACACCGCCGGGCGCGGCGGGCCGGGCCAGTATCTGGTCAACACCTATGATCTGCCGTCGCGGCCGCTCTACCAATTGCCGGCGCTGACGCTGCACGAAAGCGCGCCCGGTCACGCGATGCAGATTCCGCTCGCCGCCGAAAACAAGGCCGCGCCGCCTTTCCGCCAGTCGATCTACATCTCAGCCTATGGCGAAGGCTGGGCGCTCTATTGCGAGCGGCTGGGCGACGAGATGGGCATCTACCAGACGCCCTACGAACGGTTCGGCATGCTGAGCTACCAGATGTGGCGCGCGTCGCGGCTCGTGGTCGATACCGGGATCCATCACAAAGGCTGGACGCGCGATCAGGCGCTCGCCTTCCTCCACGACAATACCGCCTTGTCCGACCACGAAATTACGACCGAGGTCGATCGTTACATCTCCTGGCCGGGCCAGGCCTTGTCTTATTATCTGGGCGAAATGGCGATCCGGCAGGGCCGCGCGAAGGCGGAGGCGGCGCTCGGCCCCAAGTTCAACATCCGCGCCTTCCACGACGCGGTGCTCGAACTGGGATCGGTACCGTTGCCGGTGCTGGATGCACGCATCGACCGCTTCATCGCCGAGGGCGGCAAAGGCCCGTACCCCGACGAGGAATGATCAGTCGGCGCGGCTCGCCAGCAACCGCCCGATCTTGCGCTGCAATTCGCCGCCGCGGAACGGCTTCTGCACGATCCGATCCTCGCTGACCGAGGAAATGGCGCTGAGATCGGCAAAACCGGTCACGAACAGGATCGGCAGATCGGGCCATTTTTTGGCGGTCGCCGCCGCCAGTTCCGCGCCGTTCATGCCGGGCATCGCGAAGTCGACCACCACCAGATCGAAATCGCCGCAGCCGAGTATTTCCAGCGCCGCGCCGCCGCTCCCCGCCTCGACCACCTCCACGCCCATCGTGCGCAGCATGGTGGCGGTGATCTCGCGCACCGGCGGATCGTCGTCGACCACCAGGATGCGACGCCCGCGTATGTCGTTCGATGGCTCGGGCGGGGCCTCGAACAAGGATGGCCGCGGCGTGCGGCGGCGTTCCTCCGCGCGCGGCAGATAGACGCGCACCGACGTGCCCTCGCCCAATGTCGTCTCGATCGCGACGCCGCCGCCCGATTGCTTGGCGAAGCCATAGACCTGAGGCAGGCCGAGACCCGAGCCCTTTCCGACCGGCTTGGTCGTGAAGAAGGGTTCGAACGCGCGGTCCCGCACCGCCGGGGTCATGCCGCTGCCCGAATCGGTCACCGCGATCAGGACATAGTCGCCGGGCGGGGGCTCCTCGGCTCGCTCGGGTTCCCCCAGGATGATATTGTCGGTCGAGACGACCAGCGATCCGCCCACCTCCATCGCGTCGCGCGCGTTGATTGCGAGGTTGAGAATGATCAGTTCGATCTGGGTCGGATCGACCAGAGCCGGCCACAGATCCGGCCGTAGCCGCGCTTCCAGCCGGACCGATCCGCCCATCGAGCTTTGCAGCAGGTCGCGCATGCCGATCACCGTGTCGTTGAGGTCGATCGGGCGCGCCTCGAGCCGCTGGCGGCGCGAGAAAGCGAGCAGCTGCGCGGTCAGGGTCGCACCGCGTTCGGCGGCGGTGCGCATATAGCCCAGCCGTTGACGCGTCTTCTCGTCCATCTTGGCCTCGATCGCGGCCCGCGCGACCAGATCGACATTGCCGAGGATGACGGTCAGCAGATTGTTGAAATCGTGCGCCACGCCCGAGGTGAGCTGGCCGATCGCCTCGAGCCGCTGCATCTGGCGCAGGGTCGCCTCGACCCGCTCGCGTTCCTCGATCTGGGTCGAAAGCTGACGGTTGGTCGCCGCCAGCTCCTGGGTCCGCTCGTCGATGCCGCGTTCCAGCACTTCGGACGCGAGATGCACTTCGGTGATATCGACGTCGCAGCCGACATAGCCGACGAACCGCCCCTCGATCTCGCGCGGCCGCGCCTCGCTGTGGAGCCAGCGGGTGACGCCGTGGCGGTCGACCACGCGCACGTCGCGGGAGAAGGGTGCGCGGTCCTTGAAAGCCTGGTCGAAATCGGCGGTGAAGCCCGCCTGGTCCTGGGGATGGATGATATTCTGCCAGCCCTCGCCCATCAGCTCGGTTACCGGCCGGCCGAACGTCTCTTCATGCCAACGGTTGGCGAATACCAAAGCGCCCTGCTCGTCGCACATCCAGATCAGGGCCGGCGCGCTATCGGCGAGCGTGCGGAAACGGGCTTCGCTTTCGCGCAATTCCTCCTGCGCGGCATTGCGCCGGGTGATGTCGAGCACGGTACCGATCGCACGAACGCAGCGCCCGCCCTCGAACACGCCGCGACCTTTGGCGGCGACCCAGCGCACGACCCCGTCTTCCTTGCCGATCGTGCGATATTCGACGTCATAGTGCGCGCGCCGATCCGGATCGAGCGCGGCAAGGAAGGCCGCGGTCGTCGCTTTCCTGTCCTCCGGATGCAGGCCTTCGTAGAAATCCTCGAGCGTAACCGGCGCGGCGGGCGAGATACCGAACATGGCGCGGGTGTGATCCGACCATTCGATCCGGTTGGAGACGAGGTCGAGGTCCCAGGTGCCGATCTCCGCCATCTCGGCGGCGAGGCCGAGCGTGCTTTCGCTGAGTTCGAGCTGTGCCTCGACGCGCGCGCGATCGGAAACGTCGCTGCCCTCGACGAAGATGCCGGTGACCGCGCCATCCGGGCCCACGATCGGCTGGAAAATGAGATCGAGGAAGCGGCGATCGTCCGCGCCCGGAATCGCGCTGAGCGTGATCGGCACGCTGCGCCGGGTATAGGCCTGCCCGGTTTCGGCGACCTGATCGAGCAAGGCGACGAAGCCCTGCGCCACCAATTCGGGCAGCGCGCTGGCAAGCGATTCGCCGATCACCGCGCGATGGCCGACCAGATCCAGATAAGCATGATTGGCGAATTCATAGATATGGCCCGGCTCGCGCAGCAGGCACATGAAGGAAGGCGCCTGCTCGAACATCTGCGCCAGCCGCTCACGCTCCGCATTGGCGGCGTCGACCGCTTGTGCGCGTTCGGTCGTCTCATAGATGATGCACAGCACGCCCCCAGCGGCGCCGTCGCTGGCGCGCACCGCGGAATAAGCGATGTCGAGCTGTGCCATCCGCGTGATGCCCTTGCGCCACAACGGGAAGAGGCTATCGCGGATCAGTTCCGGCACGCCGCTCTCCCGCACACGGGTGATCACCGGCCCGATTTCCGGCCAGATATGCGTCCATTTTTCCGGCGCCCGGCCGCCCAGCGCCGCGGGATGGCGGTCGCCGATCGCGAGCGCATAGGGATCGTTGTAGAGGGCGATCAGCTCCGGCCCCCAGAACAGGACCATCGGCACGGCCGCCGACAGGAGCAGGGAAACCGCGTTGCGGAGCGGCGCCGGCCAATGTTCGATCGGCCCGAGTGGTGTCGCGGCCCAGTCGTGCGTCGCGATCAAGGTGCGGAGCGCGCCGTCCGGTGCATGGAGAGGATACTGGCCGTCCCTCGCCACCAATCATTCCCCCTGAAGCGTCAGGCAAGTCTTAGCGGGGGCACAAGCCAAGAGAAAGTCGGGATATTCATCCGAGCGGCGCTCGACTGGGCGAAACCCGCCCGCAGGTTCTTGTCCGTGGCGATCAGGCCGCGACACGGACGCGATTTCGGCCCTCGCCCTTGGCGGCGTAGAGCGCCACGTCCGCCGCGGCGAGCAATTCGGCCGCGCTGCGCTGCGTTTCGCGGGTCGCGATGCCGATGCTGATCGTGACGCCGGGCAGGGATTCGTCGAGCTCGCGCGCGGTTTCCATCGCCTCGCGCAGCCGTTCGGCAACGAGCGCGGCTTCTTCCAGGCTGGCGCCGGGCATGAGGATGCCGAATTCCTCGCCGCCGAGCCGCCCGACCAGATCGCCGCCGCGCACCACGGCGGCGGCGCGCGCCGCGATCAATTGCAGCACGCGATCGCCGACCGCGTGCCCGTAACGGTCGTTGACCGCCTTGAAATGGTCGACGTCGAACATCGCCACCGCCAGCGGCCAGCCGAATTCGGCGGCGCCGGCAATCTCGCGGTCGAGCTGACCCATGAAAGCGCGGCGGTTGGCGATACCGGTCAACTCGTCGGTCGAGGCGAGCAAGGTCGCCTCCCGTGCCCGCTGTTCGGCACGGCGCTTGGCGGTGATGACATGTTCTTCCAGCCGCTTGCGATCGTCGATGTCGCGCAGCGTGCCGGTCGCGCCAGCGATGCGGCCGTCCTGATCGCGCAGACCCTGAATAAACAATTCCACCCAGCGCAGGCCGTCCGGCGTCTGGAGGCGTACGACCCGGCGGGTCGAACGATCCTCGCCACGCAGCACCGCGTCGGCGCGCTCACCCAGTTCGACGCGCTCGACCGGCTCGACCAGATCGAGCCACGAACGGCCCAGGCTCGCCGTGAGCGGCTGACCGGTCAGGCTTTCCCAGGCGGGATTGAGATAGGCCCAGCGCCCCTGGCCATCGATCCGGAAGATGACCTCGCCGATATTCTCGACCACCGACTTGAAATGCTCGGCGAAGGCACGCGTCTCCTCCGCCTGATGATCGCGCTCGGTCAGGATCGCCGCGACCGGCAGCGCCGACAGAAGGGTAATGGCGATGAACAATTGCAGCATCAGCACCTGGTCGCCGGGCTGATGCCATAGCAGGAAGGCGATCGGACCGCGGCCCGCGGCGGTGGTGGCGGCCGCGATGATGGCGACGGTCGAAATGCCGGCGACAGCGCCAACGACGCGGAAACGGAAAGTCGCGAGCAGCACGCACGGCGCGATGGTGAAGGTCAGCGGAAGCCGCGTGATCAGGAAAACATAGGATGTTACCGCGGCGATAAGGCCGAGCAAAGCCGCGGCCTCGATCAACCGATAGCCGGTCAGGCCGCGCATGCGCCGTCCGCGCACGATGTCGACCGCCACGACCACGGTGGGTGTCACCATCAGCGAACTGAGCACGCCGGAGACATACCAGCTGTGCCAGCCTTCCCAGAAGGGCATTACATGGGCGATCCACAGGCCCAATCCGCCGATCGTGGATGAGGCGAGGCCAGCGCCGCCGACAGCCAGAACCAGCGCGAAGAAATTGCCGACGCGGTCGATCAGGCCGCCCTTGATGCCGATCCGCCGCAACAACACGAAGGCGAGCAGGCTTTCGGTGACATTGGCGCAGGTCAGCACCCCGATGATCACGGGCGGATCGGCGCGGATTATGTGAAGCAGCAGGCTGCCAGCCGCCTGGCCGCCCGCGATCGTGAGAATATCTTTGCGGCTATGGCCGGCGAGCAGAAGGATCGCGAACACGATCGCATTGCTCGGCCACAGGGCTTCCAGCCCGCTGGTCTGCAGCGCGGCGAGATGGCTCGCATATGCCGAAAGCATGAACAGACTCGCCGTCCCCACCCCAAGCAGTGGACGGCGGAATCGCGATGCTATTTTCCCCACCCCAGAACAGCCTTTCGCTCGATGCGGCGTTATGGGGGAAGACTGGTTAAGAATTTCTTAATTTTTGCGCTGGAGCAAAGGCGCGCGGGCCCGTCAGCCGCTGTTGCGGAGGCCCGTCGCGATGGCGTTGATCGACAGCTGGATTCCCTCGCGCACACGATCATCCTGCTCGCCGCCGCGCCAGCGCCGGATCAGTTCGATCTGAAGCAGGTTGAGTGGCTCGATATAGGGCAAACGCAGCCGCACCGAGGCATCGAGTTGCGGAGTCTTTTCAAGCAGGCGCGCCTGGCGGGTGACGTCGAGCAGGCCGTCACAGGTCTGTTCCCAGCCGGTGCGGATCCGATCGAAGATCGCAGCGCCCGCTGCCTGGTCCTCGACCAGTGCCAGATAGCGGCTCGCCAGCCCCATATCCGATTTGGCGAGCACCATCTCCAGATTGGCGAGCGTTGCCTGGAAGAAGGGCCAGCCCTGCGCCATGTCCTTGAGCAAGGCCTTGTCGGCGAAGCCGTCGAACGCCTGACCGACGCCGTACCAGCCCGGCAGCATCACGCGCGCCTGCGCCCACGAAAAGACCCAGGGAATCGCCCGCAGATCCTCGATCTTGTCGCTCTTGGTGCGGCTGGCCGGGCGGGATCCGATCTTGAGCGTAGCGATCTCGGCGATCGGCGTGAACTGACGGAAGAAGGTACGGAAACCGTCCGTATCGTAGACCAGGGCGCGATAATTCCTGAACGCCGCCGCCGACATGTCGGACATGGCATCGGCGAAACGTGCGCGATCCGCCACCGGCACCTCGCTCTGCTCGAGGCTGGCGAGCAAGGTCGCCGCCGTCATCGCCTCCAAATTGACCTGGGCCGCGTCGCGCGTCCCATATTTGGCGGCGATCACCTCGCCCTGTTCGGTGATGCGGATGCGCCCTTCGACCGTGCCCGACGGCTGCGCCCGGATCGCGGCGAAAGCCGATCCGCCGCCGCGCCCGACCGCGCCGCCGCGGCCGTGGAACAATTGCATCGCCGCGCCCGCGGAATCGAATACCGGCTTCAGCGCGCGGCTCGCCTGATGGAGCGACCAGACCGAGGTCAGATAGCCGCCGTCCTTGTTCGAATCCGAATAGCCGACCATCACTTCCTGATAGCCGCGCGCCTGGGTCAGTGTGGCGATTTCCGGTAGCCCGAAATAATCACGCATCACGTCGGGCCCGCGTTCGAGATCCTCGATCGTCTCGAACAAAGGCACGACCATGATGTCGCATTCGGGCAAGGCACCGGGGCGGTAGAGGCCCGCTTCCTTGAGCAGGATCATCACCTCCAGCAGGTCCGACACCGTCGCTGCCTTGGAGATGATATAGGTCGTGATCGACTGACGGCCGTAAAGCCGATGCGCCTCGGCCGCCGCGCGGACGATCGCCAGTTCGGACACGGTCTCGTCGCCGTAAACGACATAATCGCTGGCAAGCGGCCGTAGCGTCGCCAGTTCGGCGCGCAGCAGGGCGACGCGCTTGTCTTCGTCGAGCGCGAGATAGTCGGGCTCGACGCCCGCCACCTTGAGCAGCTCGGCGACGACGCGCTCATGCACATCCGCATTCTGGCGCAGATCGAGCGTGGCGAGATGGAAGCCGAACGTCTCGACCGCACGGATCAGCCGCCCCAGTGCGCCGCCCGACGACAAAGCGCCGCTGCCGCTCTTGTCGAACGACTTGGCGAGGATGCGCAGATCGGCGCGCAGCGCGGCGGCATCGGCATAGGGCTCAGCCTTGACCGCGGCGGGCCGCGGCGGCGCGCGGTGGGCGATCCGTTCATAGGTTGCAGCGACGCGGGCATAGATGCCGGTCATCGCGCGGCGATAGGGTTCGTCCGAACGCGCCGGCGAATCGTCATGGCCATAATCCGCCAGCGCCTCGACCTCGGGCGTGGTCGCCATCAATTCGGTCGAGATCGACAATTCGCCGCCGATCGCGTGGATCAACGACAGATAATGGACGAGCACGGCCTCGGCATTGCGGCGCGTCGCCAGCTCCAGCGTTTCGGCGGTGACGTTGGGATTGCCGTCGCGATCGCCGCCGATCCACGATCCGGCACGCAGGAAGCTCTTGGGCCGCCGGCCGAGTACGCGTTCCCAGCGGGCGTAGAGCGCGGGCATCACCGGCAGGAAGATATCCCGCAGATAGGAAAGCGCGGTCTCGATTTCGTCGGCGACATACAGCCGTTCGCGCCGCAGCGGCCGCGTCTGCCACAGCAAGGCGATCTGGCGGTAGATCGCCTGTTCGACCAGATCGCCCTCGGGCGTTTCCTCGGCCCCCGTGTCGCGCAGATGCATCAGCTCGGCGATGCGGTTGCGATGGTCGATCATCGACTTGCGCCGCACCTCGGTTGGATGCGCGGTCAGCACCGGTACGATCAGGCCATTGTCGAGCGTCGCCGCGACCGCGTCGTCACCGATGCCCTGGCCGCGCAATTTCGCGACCGCCGCCGCCAGATCGGCGCCCGGTTCGGCGGCAACGCCCTGCCGATCCTCGGCCAGATTGGCGAGCATCGAGAACAGCATGAAGCCGCGCGTGAACGCGAGCATGTCCTCCAGGCCGAGCGCATCGAGCCCCGGATCGACGTCGCCGCCCAAACCGCGCGCACGATCGACCGAGGCCGACCGGATATATTCGATCCGCCGGAACAGGGCGTCGCCGCCATAAGCGCGGATTACATCGCCAAGCAGGCGTCCGAGAAAGCGGACATCGGGGTTTTGCGCGACGGGCGGGATGGCGTTCATCGAGTCTTGTGCTGCACTGCAACGAAGGAAGCGTCAACCATGGTTGCCGCATCCTCCTTGCGTAGAGCATGCAAAAACCGCAAGGAAATGTCCCCAAGGGGAATGAAATGACCAAGTCTGTGCTGTTCGTGCTGAACGGGCCGAACCTGGAATTGCTGGGCGAGCGCGAGCCGGAAATCTACGGCACGACCACGCTCGCCGATATCGAAGCAATGTGTCGCGCCGAAGCGGACGCGGCCGGGCTTGAGCTGCGCTTCCATCAGACCAATGCCGAGCCTGAGATGATCGGCTGGCTGCACGAGGCGCGGACAAAAGCCGCCGCTGGCATCGTGATCAATCCGGCCGCTTTTTCCTATGCCGGTTACGCGACCCTCGATGCGCTCAAGATGTGCGATTGCCCGATCGTGGAGGTCCATATCTCCAACATCCACGCCCGTGACGAGGCGTGGCGCGCCAATTCGCTGATGACGGCGGCGGCGACCGGCATGATCACCGGTCTCGGTCCGCACGGTTATGCACTGGCGGTGCGCCACATCGCGAAGCTGCTCGCCAGCTAGACCGCGCCAAAAAAAACGCCCCCCGGCAGGACCGGGAGGCGCAGGGAGGGTTCCCCCATAAAGGGTGGGGGAGGAAAACTCAGAAGTTGTAGCGCAGGCCCGCCCGATAGAAGCGGCCCAGCAGATCGTAGAGCGCCGGGTTGGCGTCGAGACCGGTGTTGGTCTGCGGCGACGGGGTCGGGTCGCGGTTGAACAGATTGTCGACCTTGAAATAGGCGGTCAGCTGCTTGGTGACATTGTACGAACCGCCCAGGTCGAAATACAGCGCGCCCTTCATGTGGTTATAGTCGATCGTCGGATTATTGTTCGTCGACGCCGGGCAGCTGCCGGCACTGCAGACCACGTATTGATTACCGAACGTACCGCTGCTGAACCAGCGCTGCTGCAGGTTCAGGCTGAACTTGTCCGAATCCCACGATTCGATCCCGAGTACCTTCCAATTGGGCGTGTTGCCGCTGTTCTGGCCGGCGCTATCGACCTTGATCGCGCCCGGGATGCCCTGATCGGTGATGTAGTGGGCGACGTGCGTGGCAAGGCCGCGGACGCTGAAGCGGCCGGGCAGGCCGATCGGATCGAGACTGAACTGATAGCTGCCCTCGATATCGAAGCCGTTCGTCTTGATCGACGCCAGGTTGAACACCTGGACATTGACGAACGCCGTTCCCTGCGCCGGGGCGAAGTTGAACGTGCTGCAATATTGGGTGAGGCCCGAGAAGCAGAAATTGACCTGCTGCTGCGCCGAAAGGCTCGAAATGACGCCCTTCACCTTGATGTCATAATAATCGAACGACAGGCTCAGGCCCGGCAGCCAATGCGGGCGGGCAAGGACGATGCCGGCCTCGGTGTTGCGCGCGACTTCCGGCTTGAGGCCCGGGTTGCCGACCACGTTCTGCAGTACCAGCAACGCAGTGCCGTTGAAGGGGTTGGTGAAGTTCGGCAACGTCGTCGTGACCGGTGCCGCGAACAGCTCCGAAAGGTTCGGCGCACGAACGTCGCGCGACGTGACGGCGCGCAGCCGAACCGCTTCGATTGGCGTATCCCAGGTGCCGCCGATCTTCCAGGTATAGACGGTGCCGGCGGTGCTGTAGTTGGTCCAGCGGCCGGCCGCGTTCAGGTTGGCCTTGCCCAGCGTGTCCGAATTCAGGAACGGCACGTTCACCTCGAGGAAGGCTTCCTTGACGTTATAGCTGCCGCTGCCGCTGTGGTAGTTGCCGGCATACCAATTGTTGCCGGCCGTGCTGATCAGCGGATCGGCGGGATAATCGGTATCATAGGCGCTGCCGAGGACGGTGCCGTTGCCGTAAACGTCGCCCGTCACCTTGTAATATTCACGGCGATATTCGCCACCGAACGCAACCGAAACCGGGCCGGCCCAGAGCGAGAAGGGCTCGCCTGAGAAGTTGAGGCTGGCGACGTCCTGCTTCTGGCGGGTGTGCTGGGTGGGGCCATGCTCGGGTTCGATATAGGCCAGCGCCGCGGCACTTGGCGTCGCACCGCCGAAGATGTTGATCGGAACGCAGCCATTGGCGCGCGCAGTCGCATCGGCGCAGACGATCTGGCCGTTGACCGTGGTAGCCTGGATCGCCGCGCGATAATGCGGGTTCAGCAGGATATCGTGCACCGCGATGTTGGTGATATTCTCGCCATGTTCGTAATAGGTGTCGTAGGTCCAGGTCGATCCGGCCAGGTTGAACTTGCCGTCGGCGCCGATCACGCCGCGATATTGCGTGCGGGTCGGGTGGACGTTGATGTTCTCGGGCAGGAGCGCGTTGCTGGTGCCGTAGGTGAAGCTGGTGATGCCGGCGGCGGCGCAGGCCGTCGCGACCGAGGCCGGCAGAAACGGATTGGAGCATTGCATCGTCAGGCCGGTCGTGGCGGCCCCCGGATTGGGCTGGTTGCTCGACTTCACCCGCGCGATGTTGACCGTGGTGTAGATCTCGTTGTTGGGATCGAGATCGAAGCCGACGCGGCTGTAGCCATTGATGCGCTCGATCTTCGACTGGAGCGAGGTGCCGACGCCGACATTGCCGGACAGGTCGCCACCGACGCAGAAACCGCCCGACGAATAGCAGTTGGTGACGTTGCCAGCGGCGTTCTTCACCGGCACGCCGTTCGAGCCATATTGGAACTGGAACGGATTGCCGCTCTTGTCGAAAGCGGTGCCCTGAAGCGGGCCGGCGCTGATCAGGCCATATTTGGCATATTGATACGCCTGCGCGTGCAGCTTGTAGAGATATTGCGGCGAACCGTCGTTGAGGACGCCGCGATTGACCAGGGTGGCGGTCGTATACCAGTCGCGGCTGCCCGGCGCGTCTTCGCCGAAGCCGCCCGCGGGCACGCCCTGTTCGTGATCATATTCGCCGCTGATTTCGACGTGCAAGCGATCGTCGAGGAAGGATTTGCCGGCCGCGGCCTGGAGCAGATACTGCTTGTCGTCGCCATAGGTGGTGGCACCGCCCGAGACGTTGGCCTTGAAGCCTTCGAACTTCTTGTTGGTGATGAAGTTGACCACGCCGCCCACGGCATCCGAGCCATAGGAGGCGGACGCACCGCCGGTCACCACGTCGACGCGCTCGACCAGAAGCTGCGGGAACAGGCTGATGTCGGGCACGCCCGTCACATTGGCGGCAACCACGCGCTGGCCGTCGAGCAAGGTGAGCGTGCGGATCGGGCCGAGACCGCGCAGCGAGAAGGAGCTCAGTCCCTGCTGGCCGCTCGACGTACTGAACGTGCCGGTAGTGGCGCCGGTCGAGCCCTGCAGCGACGGCAATTGGGTGATGGTGGTGAAGATGTTCGGCTCAGCGTTGCGGGCAATATCAGCCGCCCCGAAAACCTGCGTCGGCGTCGGCGCACTGAAGCCGCTGGAGCGAATGCGTGAACCGGTGATGACAACTTCGGCGGCAGGCGCCGAGGCGCTGCTGTCGGTCTGGATCGACGGCGTGGGATCGGCGGCGGGGGCCTGTTGCGCGAACGCCGGCGTTGCCAGCATGAGCATGACAAGCGCCCCCGCACTCGCCGAGACCATCGCGCGCAACCGGACGGACGATGTTGCGCCCTCTGCCTGATACCCCATCACACAACCTCCCATTTTTGTTGTTCGTTCGACCCGATTTCGCCCGCGAGATGCGTTGGAACCGTTTGCGGCCAGCCTAAAACCTAAGCGAACTTGGCAAGCCGAACGACCGCGACCATGGTCGTAATAGCCAGCGTGCGTCGGGCACCGGATATGGCGGCATCCTGCGAGGCCGCGTTCGGCCGTCCGGCACGAAGGTGCGCGTTGGGGAGGGAATTCAGGTGCGGCGGCAAGGTGAGCGAGAATCCGCCCAGGCGATCGTCATCATGGGCGTCAGCGGCAGCGGAAAATCGACGCTGGCATCCTTGCTGGCGGCGAAGCTCGATTGCCCGTTCTTCGAAGGGGACGATTTCCATTCCAAAGCGAACGTCGCGAAAATGCGCGGCGGCGAGCCGCTGACCGACGCGGATCGCGGGCCATGGCTCGACCAGATCGGCGCCGCGCTGGGCAAGGCCGTGAAAGAAGGCGGGCTTGCGGTCGCCGCCTGCTCGGCGCTTCGCCGCAGCTACCGCGACCGCCTCCGCGCGGGGATCGATGCGCCGGTCGCGTTCATCCTGCTGGAGGTCGGGCGGGACGAACTGATGCGCAGGCTCAGCAGCCGGCCGCATCATTATATGCCGCCGAGCCTGCTCGACAGCCAGCTCGCCACGCTGGAACAGCCCGACGAGACGGAGCGATCGCTGACGCTCGACAGCAATCTCGATCCGGAAGAACTCGCCTATCGGGCGATGGCCTGGCTCGCCGAAAACGACGCGGCGGCCGAGCGGAAGATCGCCTGAGCCGGCGGGCCCCAGACCTTGAATAGAGCCTGATCCACGTCATCGGCGGAAGCGCGCAGCGCTTCCACCAATAACGATCAGGCTCTAGGGCATCAGCCGCTTGCGGCCCTGCGTCAGATGCCAGCGCATCGCCAGCGAAGCGCCATCCGCATCCTGCGCGCGGATCGCATCGACGATCATCTCATGCTCGCGCATCATCGCCTGAATGGCTTCGGGCGGCCGGGAACGCGAAATGTCGACGCCCGCGCGCAATATATGCTCCACCTCGTCATGGAGCAGATCGAACGAGGCGACGAAGGCGGGATTGGCGGTGGCCTTCACGATCGCGCGGTGCAGCGCCCAATCCTCGACATGCGCCGGCGCGGAGGACAGCAAAGCGTTGCGCAGATCGACCAGCGCCTGCGCGATCTCGGCCATCTGTTCGGGCGAACGCCGCTGCGCCGCCAGCCGCGCCGCTTCGGCCTCGACCACGAAACGGACCTCATAGGTACCAAGCGTGGCCGACAATTCCGCCATCGGCACATGCGCGCCGAGCCGTTCGGACGGGCGGCTCTTCACATAGGAGCCGGCCCCACGCCGCGCCGCGGTGATGCCGTCGGAGGCGAGACGCACGAGCGCTTCGCGCACGATCGTGCGCGACATGCCGAAAATCTCGGCCAGGCGCGCCTCGGAGGGCAGGCGGTCGCCCACCTGAAGCCCGTCGCGGTTTATGATCTCGACAATTCCGGCATAGGCGCGATCCGCCAGTCTGCCTTCATTCGCCAGCATATTCGTGGCCAATATTGGCCCCCCTCTCCCAGCGAAAGGGCATAGCCCAAGCCGGGCAAAGCGGCCAGCCCGGTCTCATTATCGCGGAAGCTGTTATACCAATTTGAAAATATCTGTCCAACAGCTTTGGCATAAGATAGCGGTACCATATCATGTAATCGGTCCCTTGACGCGGGTTGGTTGGACAATTAGCGTAAAGCTGTCCAACTGATTCCGGCGACTCCCTCGGGAGGATAGCGGGAACAGGACAGGCCACGGCCTGAACCGACGAGGGGATGTCATGGGTATCATTTCCAAGATTGAGGCGAGCTTGTTCCGCCCGGCGGGCCAGCAGATCCCGGCGGCTTTCGCGGAGCTGACCCCCACCCAGCTGAAGGTGTTGCACGGCGTCCATTCGGGTCTGCTCAACAAGCAGATCGCGTTCGACCTCGGTATCGCCGAAGCGACGGTGAAGGCGCATATGACCGCGCTGATGCGCAAGCTGAACGTGCGTAACCGCACGCAGGTCGCGATCGTCGCGCAGTCCGCTTTCTGGGCGCAGCGGGACGAAGCTGCCGCCGCGTGAGCGGCCTGTTCTAGATCTCCACCGCGAACAGCGCGTGATGGGCGAGGATGAAGAGCGTCCGCCCATTCGGCCCGCCGAAGACAAGCTGCAGCGGCCGCTCCGGCACGTCGATTCGGCCCGCTTCCGACCCGTCGGCCGCGTAGACGAATATCTGCCCGTTCGCGACATAGACGCGCCCGTCGGGCCCTACCGCCACGCTTTCCCCGCCGCGATTGGCGAAGGGCTTGAGATCGGTGACGCTGCCGCCCGGACCAACCACGCCACTATAGGTCTTGTCCTCCGACCCGTTGCTCAGGAACACGCGCTCGCCCGATTTGGCGGTGACAAAGCCATAGGTGTCGAGCGTGTCGGAGAAGCGCCAGCCGAGGAAATTGGGCGGCCCCTGCTCGTGCGCGGGAAAAGCGGGCAGGACCAGGCTGCCGTCGGGCGAAACATATTCCTCGGCCTTGGGCGCGCCGATGTCACGCGCGAACATCTCGGCCAGGGTGGTGAAGCGATAGGTCCCGAGGTCGAGCTGGTCGCGGAATTCGCCATTGTTCCAGACATTGCCCGGCAGCGCGACCAGCGTATCGCGGCGTTCCTTTACGGGCGTCGGCCTGATGATCTCGGCCTTGCTGTTCGCACTGCCCGGCTTGAAGGCGTAGACCGTACCCGCCGCGCCGTCCGATGACAGCACGATCAGAGTACCGGATTTGTCGAACGCCAGGTTGACCGGATCGAGCGTGTCGTCGCGCTCGATCGTCAGGCCTTCGTCCTTCGACCAGCCGTAGATCGTCTGGAACTTGCGATCGACGAAATAGAGCTTGCCGTGCGCATCCACCGCCGCGCCCGCGATCGAATAGAAGCCGCTGTGCAGGGTCTGCACCGCCGAGCCCTGGGCGGGCAAAGGCGGGGTGCCCGGCACGTCGAGCACGGCGAACTCGCGCTCGCGCACCTCGAGCCCGCGGCTCACGTCGGTGATCGCATTCTCGTAGGGGTATTTGCTGGCGCGCAGATAGGTGCCGCAGCCGCTCTTGTCGCAGAAGGAGAAGCCGCTCTCCGCATTCACGTGCACGTTGCGGAAGCGGATGTCGGAGGAGTTGATCAGCCGCACCGCGGTCGCCGCCGGCTTGACCGAGCGCGTGACGCGATAGGCATGGTAATTGGCGAACAGGATGTTGTGCGAATTGCGCACGTCGAGGCTGATCGTGTCCTGGCTCTCGCCGGTCTCTTCTTCGGTCTGCGGGGCGAGGAACTCCCAGTTGCGGACGTTGTCGAGCACGATCTCGGAACGGACATGATGCTCGTTGGACAGCTCGTAGACGTGACCGGGCGTATCGGTGTCGCTGACCTTGAAGCCGGCGGTCGCATAGGTATCGGGCGACCAGACGTCGGTGAAGGTGCCGCCGCCGCCGTCCGTCACCCAGATGCTCGGATATTGCGCGTCCCAGCGCCGAGCCGGATCGGGATCGCCGCTATGGTTGGCGTTATAGGGATCGACGCGCGTGCCGTCGGCGAGGTTGGTGCCGTGGCCGTTCTGGATCTTCACGTCCTGGACGAGTGAGTTGGCGCCCGCCTTCCACAGCAAGGCAGTGGCGCGCGGATTGATGCCATTGGTGTTGAGGCCGAGGCCCGAGACGATCGCGTCGCCGCCTTTGGCGCTTTCGATCAAGGCCCTAGGCGCGCCGATGCCGGCAAAGGCCGGCGTCGCGTCGGGCAGGATGATCTGGGTCAGGCTCGGATGCAGGCCGATCAGCACGCTGTCGGGCCGCAGCTTGAGCGTATCAGTCACGAGGTAGCGGCCGGCCGGGACATAGACGACGCGATGCGCGTCGATCGCTTGCTGGATCGCGGCGGTGTCGTCGGTCTTGTTGTCGCCCTTCGCGCCCGCGTCGCGCACGTTGAACCATTGCCCGACCGGCGGCAGCAACCGGACCGCGCGGTCGCGCGGCGCGGGCAAGGCCTTGATCGGCTTGGCCTGCATATTGGTCGCGTAATGGCCGGTCTGGCCGAGGCCCGGCACGACCATGCCGTAGTTGAATTCGCTCACCCGATAGGCGGCGCCGGGGCCGGCGACCGTCTTGCCGCTGTCGCGGAAGCGCGCGAACACGGGCGTGGCCTTGGCGAGCGCATTGTCGAAGCCGATCTGGGTGTAGGCGTTGTTCTCGTTCGAGATGATCACGCCCGCCTTCGAGACATTCTCGAAGCGCACGTCCTTGCCCCACAGCCAGTCGCCATAGCCCTGGTCGATGTCGATCCCGACGGGGGTGTTGCGGATAGCGACGTTGACCAAAGTCAGTCCCGCCTCATGCTCGCGGATCGCGGCGTCGCGCTGGCCGTCGAAGCTCGAATCGATCAGCGTGAACTGCCAGGCGGGCGAGGTCTTTTCGGCGAGGATGCCGTAGCGGCCGCCATGGAAATGCAGATCCTCGGCCTCGTTGCCGACCTGGTAGAGGCCGGCCAGGCCCGAGCCGAGCTGGAAGTCCATATGGCTGAGATAGGCGTGCTGCGCGGTGTGAAAGCGGATCACGGTCGCGGCCGGATTGCCGGGCCCGATCTCCCAATCGACGTTGCTCATCGCCGAGTAGAAGGTGCCGGAGTTGGCGTCGGCGATCTTGTCGGTGGCGGGGACGCTGCCCTGTGGCGGCACCGGCACCTTGAAGGGGCGCCCCGGGAAGAGCGGCCGCGCGGGGTTGAAGCCCGCGAAGATCACCATCGTGCCGAGGCCCTTATCGAAACCGGGCGTGTTGGCGCCGAGCAGGATCACCGGCCGCGTCTTGCCGACGCCGAACAGCCGCACACCCGGCCAGACGTTGATCGTGCGGCTGATCCGGTACCGACCGGACGGCAGGAAGACGATGCCCTCGCCGGTCTTGCTCGACCCCGCCTGATCGATCGCCGCCTGGAGCGCGGCGCTATCGTCGGCGCGGCCGTCGCCGACCGCCTTGACCGTGACCGCGCCCGGCTCGGCCGGGGCGGTCAGGAATGCGGAGGGTGAGGCCGCGGGAGCGGCGAGCGGCAGGCCAAGCAGAGCGGTTGTGGCCATCAACCAAAGGGGGATGCGCATGGTCGGGTTCTACGCGCCCGGCGGTCGTGCCGGAAGCCGCGACAAAGGTCGTATGGCGGACCTCTACGGCTATGGCATACCCCGGTCCCGGGATGCCCCTGCCTCAGGGGAAATGTAAAAAACATCGAATCCGAACTTGATAAGGATGGGCCGATGACCAAGGTTTGGATGGCGATCGCCTTACTGCTGTTCGCGGCACCGCCCGCGCTGGCGGCCGATCCCGAGGTGGCGACGATCTGGGCCAACGGCGCGCCCGGCTCCGAGGGGCATGCCCACGATCCGGAAGTTGTTGAAAACACGTATGTTCGCAGCGTCCACAACCCCAATCTGACCATCTTCCGCGCCGACCCGGCTCACGCCAATGGCGCGGCGGTGGTGATCGCGCCGGGGGGCGGGCACCGCATGCTGGTGTTCGTCAACGAAGGGGTGATGCCCGCCAAGACATTGAATCGGTTCGGTATTACTGTGTTCGTGCTAAAATACCGGCTCGCCCGCGAGGCGGGATCGACCTATTCGATCGAGCGCGATGCCGCCGCCGATACGCGCCGCGCGATCCGCTGGGTGCGTGCGCATGCCGCCGACTATGGGGTCGATCCCCACCGCGTCGGGCTGATGGGCTTCTCGGCCGGTGGTGAACTGGTGTCGATGGTCGCGGACAATCCGGAGCCGCAGCGGGCGTGGAAGCTGGACGCGGTCGACCAGCAGAGTGCGCGGCCGGACTTCCAGGTGCTGGTCTATCCCGGCCCGCTCGGCATCCCCGCGACGGCGATCAAGGACGCCCCGCCCGCCTTCATCACCGCGGGCACGCTCGACAAATGCTGCGAACCGCCGGCGATCGCGCTGTACAATCAGCTGCGCGAGGCGGGCATTTCGGCCGAACTGCATCTGTTCGCGAGCACCGATCACGGCTTCAACGTGGCGATGCATAACGATCGCGTCTCGATCCAGCATTGGCCCGACCGGTTGTTCGACTGGCTAAGCGACGAAGGCTGGCTGCTGCCACGGAAGCGGTGACTCCGGGCCCTATAGCCCTCTCCCGCTTGCGGGAGAGGGTTGGGTGAGGGCCTTCTTCAGCGGCTAAGAAGATCCTCACCTCCCGCCACTTCGCGGCGGGCCCCTCCTCTCCCGCGAGAGCGGGAGAGGGCTAGGACAGTGCTTCGACAAGCTCAGCACGAACGGTGTTGAGGGGTCGCCGCCCTGCCAAAGTGGACTTGGGGCGCCTCCATCCCTAGATCGCGCCTCATGTCTTTCCGCTTCCACAAGATGCACGGGCTCGGCAACGACTTCGTGGTGATCGACGCGCGGGAAAACCCGGTCGCGATCGACGCCGCGCGCGCGCGCGCCATCGCCGACCGGCGCGAGGGGATCGGCTGCGATCAGCTGATCCTGATCGAGCCGTCCGATGTGGCGGATGCGCGCATGCGCATCTGGAATGCGGATGGGGGCGAGGTCGAGGCGTGCGGCAATGCGTCGCGCGCGGTCGCCTTGCTGCTCGGCCGGCAATCGACGCTCGAGACGCTGGGCGGCACGCTCCAGCTCGCGGTCGACGGCGCGCTCGCCACGGTCGACATGGGCTCGCCCCGCTTCGGCTGGGACGAGATCCCGCTCGCCTACGCGATGGACACCGCGCATCTGCCGGTCGGCTGGGACGAACTGAACGATCCTGCGACGGTCAACGTCGGCAACCCGCACATCATCTTCTTCGTCGAGGATACAGATGCGGTCGACCTCGAGCGGCTCGGCCCGCAGATCGAGCATGACCCGCTCTTCCCCAACCGCGTCAACGTCAATGTCGCCACGGTCGAAGCGCCCGACCGGATCCGGCTGCGCGTGTGGGAACGCGGCGTCGGCGAGACCCGCGCCTGCGGCACCGGCGCCTGCGCGACCGCCGTCGCCGCGATCCGATCGGGCCGGGTCGAAAGCCCGGTGACGATCGCCCTGCCCGGCGGCGAATTGCTGATCGACTGGGCGCCCGGCGCCAGCATCAGCATGTCGGGCCCGGCCACGCATGTTTATACCGGCGAGGCCGAAGACCTGTGAGCGGCGCGACGCTGATTTCGCACGGCTGCCGCCTCAACATCGCCGAAAGCGAGAAGATCGCGGGCATGCTGGCGGGCGAGGACGATCTGGTCGTCGTCAACAGCTGCGCGGTCACCGCCGAAGCGGTGAAGACCGCGCGTCAGGCGATCCGCCGCGCGCGCCGCGACCGGCCCGATGCCCGCATCGTGGTGACGGGATGCGCGGCGGAGATCGAGCCCGAGACATTCCGCGCGATGGCGGAGGTTTCGGCGATCGTGCCGAATACCGCCAAGCTGGACCTCGCGCGATACCAACCGATGCGCCCGCCGCGCATTGCGCCCCCGCCCTCGCATGCCCGCACCTTCCTGCCGGTGCAGAATGGCTGCGATCATCGCTGTACCTTCTGCATCATTCCTTATGGCCGCGGCCCGAGCCGATCGCTGCCCGCGGGCGGTGTGATCGACGAGATCAAGGCTGCGGTCGATCAGGGCACGAAGGAAGTGGTGCTCACGGGAGTCGACCTGACCTCTTATGGCGCCGACCTGCCGGGTCAGCCTTCGCTCGGCAGCCTGGTCGCGCGCATCCTGCGGCTCGTCCCCGATCTGCCGCGCCTGCGTTTGTCCTCGCTCGATCCGTGCGAGGTGGACGACGCCCTGCTCGATCTGATCGCGCACGAGCCGCGCCTGATGCCGCATGTCCATCTCTCGCTACAGGCGGGCGACGACATGATCCTCAAGCGGATGAAGCGCCGCCACAATCGCGCCCAATCGGTCGATCTGGTCGCACGATTGAAGGCGCTGCGCCCGGACATCGTCATCGGCGCGGACCTGATCGCGGGTTTCCCGACCGAGGACGAGGCGATGTTCGCCAACACGCTGGCGCTGATCGACGATTGCGCCATCGCCTTCGCGCATATCTTTCCCTATTCGCCCCGCGCCGGCACGCCTGCCGCGCGCATGCCGCAAGTGGCGCGTCCGATCGTCAAGGATCGCGCCGCCCGGCTGCGCGAGGCGGGCGCGCGCCGCAAGGCGGACTGGCTGCAGGAGCAGATTGGAAGCGTGACTTTGGTGTTGGTCGAACTGGATGGCGCAAGCGGCCATGCCGAGAATTTCGCGCGGGTGATGCTGCCCGGCTCCGCGCCGAACAGCATCGTCGCCGCGCACATCACCGCCGTCGACGGCGACACCCTGCGGGGCGTTCCCGCATGAGCAAATCCTGGACCGACCGGCTGTTCGGCGGTTTCCGCCGCACTTCCGACAAGCTTGGCGAAAATCTGTCGGGCTTGTTCGGCAAGGCCGCGCTCGACGCCGATACGCTCGACCAGATCGAGGAGGCCTTGATCGCCTCCGATCTGGGCCCCGCCACCGCCGCGCGCGTGCGCGAGCGGCTGACCGGTGAGCGCTTCGCGCTCGGCCTGACCGAGGAAAGGCTGCGCGAGATCGTGGCGGAGGAAGTCGGCCAGATCCTCGCGCCCGTCGCCAAGCCGCTCGAGATCGACGCCTTCCCGCGCCCGCAGGTGATCCTGGTGATCGGCGTCAACGGATCGGGCAAGACCACCACCATCGCCAAGCTGGCGCATCTGTTCACCGAGCAGGATTATTCGGTGATGCTGGTCGCGGGCGACACGTTCCGCGCCGCCGCGATCGGCCAGCTCAAGGTGTGGGCGGACCGGATCGGCGTGCCGATCATCTCGGGCAAGGAAGGTGGCGACGCCGCCGGTTTGGTGTTCGAAGGCGTCAAGCGCGGCACCGCCGAGGGCACCGACGTGCTGATCGTCGACACCGCCGGGCGGCTGCAGAACAAGTCGGGCCTGATGGACGAACTCTCCAAGATCCGGCGCGTGCTCGGCCGGCTCAACCCCGCCGCCCCGCATAATGTCGTGCTCGTGCTCGACGCGACCACCGGCCAGAACGGCTTGAACCAGATCGAAGTGTTCGAGAAGGAAGCGGGTGTGACGGGGCTGGTGATGACCAAGCTCGACGGCACCGCGCGCGGCGGCGTGCTGGTTGCGGCGGCCGAGAAATTCGGGCTGCCGATCCACGCGATCGGGATCGGCGAAACCATCGACGATCTCCGCCCGTTCGACCCCCAGGAAGTCGCCCGTGCCATTGCCGGGATCGAGCGGCTCGCGCCGGAGAAAGCCCGATGAGCACCAAGCCCAAACCCGCCGATCCCGGCATCGGCATGCGCCTCGCGCTCGATCTCGGCCCGCTCGTCATCTATTTCATCGCCTTCGCGGCGACCGGCCATAACATCTATATCGCGACCGCCTTGTTCATGGGCGTGACCGCGATCGCGATGATCGTGTCGCTGGTCCGCTTCGGCAAGATCTCGCCGATCCAGATCTTCTCGGCGGTGATGGTGCTGATCCTCGGCGGCCTGACGATCTGGCTGCACAAGGACTGGATCATCAAGATCAAGCCGACCATCTATTATGTGACGGTGACGTCGGTGCTGGTGTGGGGCCTGATCACCGGCCGGCCGACGCTGCAGATGGTGCTGGGCCAGGCCTATCCCGGCTTGTCCGAGGAAGGCTGGAAGCTGCTGACGCGCAACTGGGCGGTCTTCTTCTTCGCGCTGGCGATCGCGAACGAGATCGTGTGGCGCAATTCCACCACCGCCTTCTGGCTCGGCTACAAATTGTGGGGATCGATGCCGGCGACCCTGATCTTCGCCGCGTGCAATGTGCCGATGCTGATGCGGCACGGGCTGGCGGCGGATGACAACAAGGTCGTGTTGCCGCCGGAAGAGTGAGAGCAGGGGATCGGCATCACTTGCCTCGCCAGCCCGAACCTTTTGCTACCAAACTCCAAAGCGAAAGGGCGCTTTCTCGCATCTGCACGCGTCGATGCTCCCAATCGACATGTTGCCCATAGAGAGCGTTTTGCAGGTCGGCGGCGATGTTCGAGAGCTCCGCGAGCATTGTTGTGATGTCGCTCATCAAGGGCGGTGTTCGCCCGACTGGAAAGTCCAGATGATGAGCGAGGTATTCGTCTCGAAAATGGCGCAGCCTTTGTAAACGGTTGGGTTGCTCGACATCGAGACGATCAAGGGCACTGCAGTAGCGATCGAACGCCTGCTTGTTCGCAATCGGGATGTCGGCCCGCGCTAACACATCACCCATCACACCCGGCCGCGAGAGCAACTCGCGGACTATCGGGAAGCTGACTCGGTTCGTTTTCTCCAACGTCGATCGCCCGCGCACATCCATCGACGCGACGAGGATCAGGATCGTTTCATGCAGCACCGAGGTCGCCATTTGGTTAATCGATATGGACGCCTCGCTATACGACAGTGGACCTCGCAATGGATTTTCGGCCGTGTTGTAAGTGTCCCAGATTGCAAAGAGGCCTTGGGCCTTAACCATCGCCTCATCACAGAGGCGATGAGCATGCAGTTGCGCTCGCCCGAGCGCATCTTCGACGTCCATCAATATCTTCCCGCAGCCGTTGGCGACATTTAATCGCTGCCTTGAAAGGAAAAAAGCGGCTAGAGTTCCGAGGACACAATACCCATTCCGGGGACACAAAACCCAATGCAGCTATCTACACGTACCTCTGCGCGAAAATTGCGAAATTAGGTATTGTGTCCCCGGAATTGTTGGGGAGGCGGCTCTCCGGTAGCGATCATTCGCGGGCGTCATCGCGCAACGGAAGATTTCTGCCCAATCCAGGCCGCTATAGGCGACGCGATAATCCTGAAAGCCGACGTCATTCAGCCCGGCACGATGGATGTCCTGGACCGATGCTAGGAAGTGATCCGGCCTAACGCCATGCAGATGACTTCGCTGGCGCCAGCATCTTCGAGGAGCTGGCGGCAGGCCAGCATCGAATTTCCGGTAGATAGGACGTCGTCCAGAAGGAACACCCTATCCCCGACAATGAGTTGTGAATTCACCGCGATCGAATCCAGGTGCACCTGGATGTCGCGGCTGCCGCCCGACGCCAGCTTCGGTATTTTTGTGTGGCGGACCAGGGCTGAGGTGGCATCCGATAAGGGCGTCAGCGCTGCCAGGCGCTTGGCGAGTTTAATTATGCCGGGTCCCGTCTTCGCTGGATCGCTTGAAGGAACAATCGCCACGACGCCCGGGGTCCTGATCTTCGGGGCCATGAAATCGGCAAAATATTTCAGGCCTGCCTCTTGTCCGGATTTAACGTCCAGAATGCGAGCGCTGTGTTCAGGGTAGCTTGCGCCGTCGCCGCCCTGATCCTTATGCAATCCCCACGGTATGAAGCTGCCGAGCGTTGCGATCTCGATCCCGTCGATTTCTTCTTCGTGCATGTCAAACATGCGGCTGCGTACCGCACCGGGACTCTCGCGTCTAAGCAAAGCTAGCGCCGCGCCTTGGGATATGAGGGGGTAGGACTTTCCTCGGCTGCCAGTTTGCGCCAGCGATCGAAACGGACCGACGTCAGCGTGCCATCGGCGATTGCCGCCTGGACGGCGCAGCCCGGCTCGCTGCCATGTCCGCAGTTCGAGAAGCGGCAGTTCTCTGCCGCCAGGACGAAGTCGTCGAAAACCTCCGAAATCCCCGCAGCGGCATCGGTCAGTTGAAGCTCGCGCATGCCGGGCGTGTCGAGCAGCCAGCCGCCACGTTCGAGGCGATGCATTTCACGCACGGTGGTCGTGTGGCGGCCGGTGGCGTCGCTGGCGCGGATCGCCTGGGTGGCGATACTGTCGGAACCCCGCATTGTATTGACGAGCGTCGACTTGCCGACGCCGGACGATCCGAGAAGCGCAACGGTTTCGCCTTTGCCGCACCATGAAGCGAGGCGAGCGACGCTGGCGGGATCGCGCCCGTTGACGGTTTCGACGAGCAACCCCGGCTCGATCGCGCGCGCCGCCGCCGCAAATTCCTCGGGGTTGTCGGACAGGTCGATCTTGGTGAGAACCACGACCGGATTCACACCCACTTCGTGCGCCAACACCAGATAGCGCTCCAGCCGCGCGACGCTGAAATCCTGGTTGCAGGAGGCGACGATGAACAAAGTGTCCACATTGGCTGCGATCATTTGTTCTTTGCGTGGATCGCCCGGTGCGCGCCGCTTGAAAAGATTCATCCGATGAAGAACGCGGATGGGCTGCCCTGTGGCGCTGTCGATCAGCATCCAATCGCCAACCGTCGGATGATCGTCCGCCGGGCCGGCGCCGGGAATATGGGGCGCGACGAAACCCTGCGACCCCGCGCCTGCGACGGCTATCTTCCCGCGATGGACGGCCATCACCCGGACAGGATGAGTGTGCCCAGCCTCCTCGCCAGAAAGCTGATCGCTGAAATAAGGCTTCCAGCCGAGGTCGTCCAAAGTCTCAGTGGTCGATTTCATAGGGCTGCAGCAGCGTCTTTCTTGGGCCTAAGGCGTGAAGTTCTGCGTCGAGCGAGCGCCCGCTCCTGCCAAGGCGGCTGTGAGTACGCAAGGCTGACGGCAGCCGCCGATGCGGGATTGATCCCCAATCCAACTGCCGGGCTGATACCCCAATAGCAGCCGTCGGCAGCTTCATTTCGAGAATGGCCGGTTTCGGGATCGCGCGCCGCCTGCGCGACGTTCTCGTTTGGGCGCAGAGCGATCACGGAGATATCAGCATTTTGAACAGATTTCTTCGTTCGGTCGTTTGCGTGGGTTAGGGGGTGGCGATGACGAAGATTTCGGCAATCGATCGGGCGTTTGATCTGGCAAGATCGGGGCACTATCGCAGTGTCTCTGAAATTATCCGCCGCCTGCCGGTGGACGACCGGGCGGTCGTTGAAGCTCATCTGGCACAGCCGGCGGCCAGACGAGAACTCATCCTGATCTGCAGCGATGCCTGGCTTTCCGCCGACTAGCGCTTCCCGGAGCCGCGGCTGAACGAACGACTATTGTCGGGGCAAGTGCATGCCGCCGCGGATGGCGGGACCGGCGACCTCCGAATTGCAAATGCCGGCGTGCTAATGCTGCCCGCCTCCCCCATAGGCATGTGCCGCGAAAGTCAGGGATTCAGATCGACGCATGGCCCGCAAACATTCGAAACATGGTCCCTATCCAGACACGCATCGCGAGGAGGAGGCTCCGGCGGTGGCGGTGCCGTGCTGGTTGTGTGGCCGGCCCACCGGCAAGACCATCGTCTGGCATCATCCCGTGCCCAAAAGCCGGGGCGGGCGCGACGTTGTGTCGATGCACCCGATTTGCCAGCAGACGCTGATCGCCAATTTCACCAATTCCGAACTGCAGCGCCATGGGATGGATGTGGAGGGCCTGCTCGCCAACCCCAACGTGCGCAAATTCGTCGATTGGGTGGCGAACAAGGAACCCGATTTCACCGCGACGACGGCCAAGAAGCAACGCTGATCGGGCTGCGCGGCCGTCAGATCGGCAAGGTTCCGGTTTGACGCAAGGCTTCGCCAAGCGCGAGCGCCACCGATGCGGCAAGGTTCATCGAGCGTACCTGCGGCCGCATCGGAATGCGCAGCCGGGCATCGCAGGCATCGGCTATGGCAGGCGGCACGCCCGCGCTTTCCTTTCCGAAGAGCAGGACATCGTCGGCCATGAAGCGAAAATCGTAGGCCGATTGGGTGCTCTTCGTGGTGAACAGCACCAGCCTTTGCGAGCCGATACTGATCCTGAACGCGTCGAAGTCGGCATGACGCGTGACGGCGACATGATCGATATAATCCATCGCGGTCCGGCGGACCCTTCGATCATCCCATTCGAAGCCCATGGGCTCGATAAGGTCGACAGCTGCCCCCATACAGGCACCGAGCCGCAATATGGCGCCGACGTTCTGGGCGATTTCCGGCTCGAAAAGGGCGATGCGCATCAAGGGTGATTGGCGCCGGGGAGCAAGGCGCGCAAGCCAGGCTGCGATGTCGGGGCGCTACGCCGTCATCCCCGCGAAGGCGGGGATCCATATTCTCTGACGAACCGGCCTATAACCAGGCGGAGAGCTTATGGATTCCCGCCTTCGCGGGAATGACGAAGGGCCTTACTGCTGCTGATCGGCGCGGCCGGCGCCGGCGCCGTCGAGATTCTGCGACACGAAATCCCAGTTGATCACGTTGGCGAGGATCGTCTCGGCGAACTTGGGCCGCGCGTTGCGATAATCGATATAATAAGCGTGCTCCCACACATCGAGCGTGAAGAGCGGGGTTACATTATGCGCGACCGGCGTGTCGGCGTCATGGAACGACGTCACCTTGAGCGCGTCGCCTTCCAGCACCAGCCACGCCCAGCCGCTGGCGAAATGGCCGACGGCCTCGTCGGCGATCTTCTTGAGCAGCACGTCCTGGCCGCCGAAGCTGGAAATCAGCCCGGCGAGCTTGTCCGACGGCTTGGTCGAGCCGGCGGGCGCGAGGCAATTCCAGAAGAAGGTGTGGTTCCAGATCTGGGCCGAGTTGTTGAACAGGCCCTTGTCACCGGTCGCCTTGGCCTTGTCGATCACCTGGAGGAGCGAGAGACCGGCGAGGCCCTTTTCGTCGATCCAGCCATTGGTCTTGTCGACATAGGCCTTGTGATGCTTGCCGTGGTGGAAGTCGAACGTCTCGGCCGACATGTGCGGCTCCAGCGCCGACTTGTCGAAGGGAAGTGGGGGGAGCTCGAATGCCATGGAAATATCCTCCGGGGGCTTGAAGAGTCGCGATGCCCCTAACGCCCGACCGCGCGAACGGTCACGCGAAAAACACTATTGCGAGACGTTCGCGGCAATCTCGACGATCGGCACGAATTGATCGGCGGTGAGGCTGGCCCCGCCGATCAGCGCGCCGTTCACGTGCGGACAGGCGAGGATGCTCGCCGCATTCCCGGCATTGACCGATCCGCCATAGAGGATGCGGATCCGCACGCCGGCTTCGCCGAAAAGCTGGATCAGCTTGGCGCGGATCATCGAATGGATTTCGCAAATCTGGTCGAAGGTCGGGATGCGGCCGGTACCGATCGCCCAGGCGGGCTCGTAGGACACGACCAGATTTTCCGGAGTCGAGGCGGGCGGCACCGATCCATCGAGTTCGCACGCGACGACTTCGACCGCGCGGCCCTCATCGCGTTCATGTTCGTCCTCGCCGATGCAGACGATCGCGATCAGCCCGGCCGCCTGCGCGGCCTCGGCCTTGGCCCGGATCAGGGGATCGGTCTCGCCGAATTCGGCACGGCGCTCGCTATGTCCGCAGATCACGAAGCGCGCGCCCATCTCGACCAGCATGCCGGCCGAAATGCAGCCGGTATGCGCGCCCTGCGCCGCGCGATGGCAATCCTGCCCGCCGATCCACACCCGCCCGGCGTGCGGCTGCGCTTCCCCCAGCAGGGTGAAAGGCGGCGCGATCGCCACGTCGACATCGGAATAAGCCGAAGCCGCTTCGGCGATACGGTCGAGCTCGGCCAGCATCGCGCGCGAGCCGTTCATCTTCCAGTTGCCGGCGATCAGCGTGCGCACTTCATTCTCCAGACGTGTGGGGCCGGTAGCAAGCGCCGCCCCGGACGCCAAGCCACGGCGCTTGATGCATAACCGGTCGGCCTCTATTGGGTTCGCCTTCCTCAGGCATCACCGGAACATCCATGCTCGCCTTTTTCCGCCGCGCTTTGTCCTCCTGGCTGGCGGTTGGGCTGCTCGCCCTGATCATGATCGCCTTCATCGTTACCGGCGTCGGCACCCCCGGCGGCGGGCTGGTGGGCGGCGGCCCGGGCGCGGATGCGGTCGCGACGGTCGGCGGCAAGGCGATCCCGGTGACGGTGATTTCGGGCCGTGCGGAAAGTGCGCTGCGCCAGGCACGGCAGCAGCAGCCGTCGCTGACCATGGCGCAATTCCTGAAGGCGGTCGGCAGCCTCGAGCCGCTGGTCCAGCAATATATCGGCGCGACCGTGCTCACCGTCTGGGCGGAAAAGCACGGCATCGCCGCGAGCGAGCGGCTGGTCGGGGGCGAGATCGCCTCGATTCCCGCTTTTCATGGGCCCACCGGCCAGTTCGACCAAAGCGTGATGCAAGCGGTGCTGCAGCAGCAGCGGATCAGCTTCGCCCAGCTGCACGACGATTCGCGCGACGACCTGATCCGCCGCCAGGTGCTCAATC
>NZ_DATHFV010000170.1:0-10402 GCF_035317925.1 Sphingomonas sp. | reverse complement strand
AGGAAATCGTCGAACGTGCCGTTGCGCACTTCGGAAATGGTCAGGCGGTCGGACTGCACCGACTGGCGGTTGCCGCGCGGCGCGAGATACCAGCCCAGCGCGAGCAGCAAAACAACCGCACCGACAGCGACATATTTCGCCCAGGCCGGCAGGCGTCTTTTTTCGATGACACGATCCATGCCGCCGCTCAACGCGCCTTTGGGTTCGGATTTGATACGGACGACGCTCATGAAAAAAGACCTAAGCAGAGATCGTGCCAGAGGCTGTTCACGGCAGGGAAAGGTTCGGTCTCGCCATCCGCCTGTCCGATTTCGGACAATCGAGTGTCCGGCAGCGGACAGGCGGCGGCTTCAGACGGCATCAGCGCGACGCCAGCTGGATGCTCTGGCTCTGAATCGCGCGATCCACCGCGGCGTGGGCATTGGCGATGCTGGCACGGCGGCAGGCTTCAGACGCGCTCAAGGTTGGGTTCTCGATCCAGCAGACCGCGTGGGCGGCGTGGCTCACTCGGCTGTCGAGCGTTGCGCGACCGCCAGCGGTCGAAAGATCGAGGTCGTCATAGTGAACATGCGCGGTGGCGGCCTGGACCGGCGCGCTGGCCATGACGGTCAGGCCGGTAGCGATCAGGGCGCCGGCGAAAGCGAGGGGGGACAGACGGTTCATTTGCTTGCTCCCAGAAGGGATCGGCGTGATTGCCGATAGTTTCCAACAGAGCATCGGCTGTGCCAACTTAATCAAGTCATTGATTTAATTATAGTTATAGCCGGGCGGCGGCTGACCATGCCATGTGCCGTCGATCGCAGGCGGACACTTTTCCGTCCGGGACCGGACAGTCTGGCACGTTTGTTGATTGGTCTGGCCCCGATGGCTACCAGCTAACCGGGAAGTGATGATGGCGGACAAACCCCAATTCGATCTGTGCGTCGTGATCGACGACGATGCCGACATCCTGCTGGCGGCGCGATTGCTATTGCGCGAATTGTTCGCGGAGGTGGTGACCACGCCATCGCCGAGCCAGGCAATGGAGGTGATCGCCGAACGATCGCCCGATGCGATCCTGCTCGACGCCAATTTCATGCGCGGCGCGACCGATGGGCGCGAGGGCTTCCTCTGGCTCGGCCGTATCCTGGAGAAGGATCCCGAGGCGGTGGTGGTGCTGATCACCGCGCACGGCGGTGTCCAGATCGCGGTCGAGGCGATGAAACAGGGCGCGACCGATTTCGTCAGCAAGCCGTGGAACAACGAACGCCTGCTCGCGACCGTGCGCACCGCGGCCGCGCTACGCTCGCAGCGGCGCGCGACCGGCGTCGAAAAGGCCAAGGCGCAGGCGATCGCCATGCCCGCGGCGGGCGAGATACCGCTGCTCGGCGACAGCGCGGCGATGCGGCGCGTGCTCGCCTTGATCGACCGCGCCGCGCCGACCGAGGCCAATGTGCTGATCACGGGCGAGAACGGCACCGGCAAGGAATTGGTCGCGCGCGAGATCCACCGCCGCTCGCATCGCGCCGACAAGGTGATGCTGTCGGTCGATCTCGGCGCGATCGCCGAGCATCTGATCGACAGCGAGCTGTTCGGCCATGTGAAGGGCAGCTTCACCGACGCGCGCGCCGACCGGATCGGGCGGATGCAGGCGGCCGACGGCGGCACGCTCTTCCTCGACGAGGTCGGCAACCTGCCGCTCCACCTCCAGCCCAAATTGCTGACCGCGCTCGAACAGCGCCAGGTCACGCCGGTCGGCGCGAACAAACCGGTGCCGATCGACATCCGGATCGTCTCCGCCACCAACTTGCGCGCCGAGCAGATCGAGGATCCGGCGGTGTTCCGCACCGATCTGCTGTTCCGACTCAACACGGTCGAGATCGAGCTACCGCCCTTGCGCGAGCGCGCCGAGGACGTACCGCAGCTGCTCGAACATTTCCTCCATCTCTACGCGCGCAAATATGGCAAGCCGGCGCGTGCGTTGCCCGGCTCGGTGCTGGCGGCGCTGGCGGGCTATGACTGGCCCGGCAATGTCCGCGCGCTCCGCCATGCCGCCGAACGCGCGGTGATCCTGGCCGAAGGCGAGGCGTATGGCCTGTCCGATTTCCCGCTCGCGCGGTCCGCACCTGCGCTGCGTGTCTCGCCCGAGGCGCTGCCGCAGGTCGCGCCCGTCGATGCCGGCCTCAACCTCGGCAAGGCCGAAAAGCAGATGATCGAACGCGCGCTGCAAAAGCATGCCTATAATATCTCGGCGGCCGCGACCGAACTCGGCCTGACCCGCGGTTCGCTCTATCGCCGCATGGAGAAGCATGGGCTTTGAACGCAATTTCGCGGTAGGCTTCGGCTGGCGCCTGCTGCTGCTGCTGGCGGCGGTCGCCGCGCTCGCTTTGGCCTTGTGGGCGCCCAATCTCGCGGCGGCGCGGATCGTGGCGGGCGTGCTGGTGGCCGGGGCGGTCTGGGGGCTGTGGCATTATATCGGCCGCACCAATCGCGAGGTGGCGCGCTTCGTCCAGGGTCTGCGTTACGGCGACTTCAACCAGGGGTTCGGCCGCACCGTCGGCGGTGGCTTCGACGAACTCGGCCAGGCGCTGAGCGACGCGATGCGCCAGCTGCGCGCCGAACGCGCCCATGCCAGCGACGAAGCCCGCGTCCACGCCGCGCTCGCCGACGAATCCCCCGCTGCATTGCTGCTGATCGATGATGAGGATCGGGTCACCTTGTCCAACAAGGCGGCACGCAAGCTGTTCAACCGGCTGACCGGCACCCGGATCGAGGATTTCGCGCCTTATGGCGTTGAACTGGTCGCGGCGATGCGCGGTGGGGATGCGGGCGGCCGTACGGTGATCACGTTGCGCATCGACAGCGCGGCCCAGCGCGCGATGGTCTCGCGCGCCGCGCTCGACCGGCTCGGCCGTCCGCTCACGATCGTCGCGATCCAGCCGATCCAGCACGAATTATCGGCGGTCGAGCTGACCGCCCAGGCAGATCTGGTGCGCGTGCTGACGCACGAGATCATGAATTCGATGACACCCGTCGTCAGCCTTGCCGAAAGCGCGGCGCGGCTGATGGCCGACGTCTCGGCGGACGATAATCCCGCGGTCGAGGACGCGCGCATGGCGATCGAGACGCTGGCGCGGCGCGCGGCCGGCATCATGCACTTCGTCGAGGCCTATCGCGCCTTCAGCCGCGCGCCCGTGGTCCAACGGCGCCGCTTCCCGGCTGCGCCCTGGGCAGGCGAACTCCAGCGCCTGTTCGCGGCTTCGGATGTCGGTCGTGACGTGCCGCTCGACCTTGTGATCGAGCCGGCCGACGTCGCACTCGATGCCGATCCCGATCTGCTCGCCCAGGTCGCGATCAATCTGCTCAAAAATGGTGCGGAAGCGGCGGCATCGCATGCGCCCGATCCGCGCGTCGCGCTGTCGATCCGGCTGCTGGCAGGCGGCCGGACGATGCTTTCGGTGCGCGACAATGGCCCCGGCATTCCGCCCGATCTGGCGGCGGAGATCTTCCTGCCCTTTTTCACGACCAAAAGCGGCGGCACGGGCGTCGGCCTCAGCCTCGCCCGCCGGATCGTGACCGCGCATGGCGGCACGATCGCGCTGGGCCCGGCCGATCAGGGCGCCAGTTTCGAAATCGTGCTCTAGACCTTGAATAGAGCCTGATTCCCGTCATCGGCGGAAGCGCACAGCGCTTCCGCCTCAAACGATCAGGCTCTAAGACTTGCATCACAGCACGATCCAACTATCGGGCAGATGTGGCTTTTTCGATCAAGAACGTCACCGTCACGGATCGCTGGTTCAACCGGCTGGTCGTTGGCGCGGTCGCGCTGGGCTTCATCGCTTTGCTCGCGGCCGGTATCAGCGCGTTCCAGTCGATCCAGGAAACCCAGGCTCATTCCCGATGGGTCCAGCATACCTATGCCGTCGAGCAGGAATTGTCGCACTTCAACGCAGTGATCGAGCGGGCCGAGACCGGTCGGCGCGGCTATCTGCTCTCCGGCGCTCCCAATACGCTGCAGACCTATCTCGAAGCGCGGAATGATCTGTTGCCGACACTGGCGAGAATGCGCGCGCTGACCAGCGACAACCTACTGCAGCAACACAATATCGCCCGCCTGAAGTTATTGGTTCGCCGCGATATCGCGATAATGGACCAGTCGGTCGCGCTGGCCGGCACGGGCCATCGCGACGCGGCCATCGCGCAATTCCGGGCTACGGTCGCCCTGCAGCTGATGCGCTCCATCCGCACCATCGCAACGGCGATGGGCGCGGAGGAAAACCGCCTGCTCGTCATCCGCGATGAGGCGCAGGCGTCCAGCCTCCACATCTTCTACATCACGGTCACGGTCGCCGGAATCATCCTGGTGCTGGTCGGCGGCGGATCGATGTGGCTGATCTCGCGCTACACGCGCGACCTTGCCAACTCGCGCGACGCGCTACGCCTGCTCAACGAAGACCTGGAAGGCGCGGTACGCGAACGCACGATGGACCTGCAGCGCGCGAACGACGAGATTCAGCGTTTCGCCTATATCGTCAGCCACGATCTGCGCGCGCCGCTCGTCAACGTGATGGGCTTCACTTCCGAGCTCGAAAGCGCGACCCAAAGGCTGGGCGCGATGATGGACAGGGTCGAGGAACGCGCGCCCGATCTGATCGACAAGGACGCCCGCATCGCCGCGCGCGAGGATCTGCCCGAGGCGATCGGATTCATCCGCACCTCCACCAACAAGATGGATCGGCTGATCAACGCGATCCTGCGTCTGTCGCGCGAGGGGCGCCGCCCGATCGCGCCCGAGCGGCTCGACATGAGCGCCTTGTTCCAGAACGTCGCCGATACGCAGCGTCATCGTATCGATGAACTCAATATCGACTTCACGGTCGCGCCCAACCTGCCCGGCATCACCAGCGATCGGCTCGCGGTCGAACAGATCGTCAGCAACCTGATCGAGAATGCGGTCAAATATATGGTGCCGGGCCGCAAGGGCCGGATCGAGATACGCGGCCGGGCCGAGGGGCAGCGTGCAATCTTCGAAATCGCCGACAATGGCCGCGGCATCGATCCCAAGGATCATGAGCGCGTCTTCGACCTGTTCCGTCGCTCGGGCCAGCAGGACCAGCCGGGCGAGGGGATTGGGCTCGCGCATACGCGCGCTCTGGCCTATCGGCTCGGCGGAATGATAAGTGTGGAATCCGAATTGGGTAGAGGCGCGACGTTCCGGATCAATCTCCCGGTCGCGTTCGTAGGGGAGCAAGGAAACCCGTCATGAATAACCAGCAGCCCGTCAACATCATCATGATCGAGGATGATGAGGGCCATGCCCGCCTCATCGAGAAGAATATCCGCCGCGCCGGCATCTCCAACGACATCCAGCATTTCACCGACGGCACGACCGCGCTCGCCTATCTCTTCAATGCGCCAGACGGCCCGACCCATAACGGCCCGGCCCTGATCCTGCTCGATCTCAACCTGCCCGACATGAGCGGCACTGATATCCTCAGCAAGATCAAGGCCGAAGGGAACCCGCTCAAGCGCACGCCGGTCGTGGTGCTGACCACGACCGACGACAAGATCGAGATCCAGCGCTGCTATGACCTTGGCTGCAACGTCTACATCACCAAGCCGGTCAATTATGAAAGCTTCGCCGACGCGATCCGCCAGCTCGGCCTGTTCCTGTCCGTGATCCAGGTGCCCGACCTTCCCGAGACGAATGGCTGACGCCGACGACGCCCCGCGCATTCTCTATATCGACGACGACGAAGGTCTGCGTCGGCTCGTATCGCGCGCGCTCGAACGGCGCGGTTTCCATGTGGATTGCGCGACCGGCGGCAAGGAAGGCGTCGCGATGGCGACGGACACCACCTACGATCTGATCGCGGTCGACCATTATATGCCAGGCCAAGACGGGCTCACCACGCTCCAGCAATTGCGCAAGCTGCCCGCCCCGCCGCCAGTCATCTACGTCACCGGATCGGAGGAGAGCCGGGTCGCGGTCGCGGCGCTCAAGGCCGGCGCGATCGACTATGTCGTGAAGACGGTCGGCGAGGAGTTTTTCGACCTGCTCGCCCGCGCGATCGAGCAGGGCATCGTCCGCGTGCGCCTGCATGCCGAAAAGATGCGGACCGAGCAGCAATTGCGCGAGAGCAACGAGCGGCTCCAGGCGATGCTGCACGAGGTCAATCACCGCGTCGCCAACAGTCTGCAGCTGGTGTCGGCGATGGTGCACATGCAGGCGCGCAGCGTCGAGGGCGAGGGCGCCAAGACCGCGCTGGCCGACACGCAACGCCGCATCGGAGCAATCGCGCAGGTGCACCGCCGCCTCTACACCGGCGAATCGGTCAGCCAGGTCGATATGGCCGAATATCTGGGCGCGCTGCTCGCCGACCTGGAGGAGACCTGGTCCACGGCCGAGGCACCGCGCACCCTGACTCTGCTCGCCGAACCGCTCGCGCTCGGCACCGACAAGGCGGTGTCGGTCGGCGTGATCGTCAACGAGCTCGTCTCCAACGCCTGCAAATATGCCTATGGCCCGGCGGCGACCGGCGAAGTGCGGGTCGAGCTCAGGGCGGAAGGCGACAAGTTTCTGCTGCGGGTCGAGGATGACGGCTGCGGCATGCCCGCCGACGGCAGCATCAAGGGCACCGGCCTCGGATCGAAACTGGTCAACGCGATGGCGGCGACGCTCAAGGCCGTGGTCGATTATGACGCGACCCATGATGGTGTGCGCGCCACGCTGCGCGCTACCGCCTGAGCGCGATGCGCCAGGCATCGACCGCGCTCGAAATCGCGACCTCGGGCCAGCGATTGTACGAGATCACGCGCGAGGTCGCCCGCTGGGTCGCGGAACAGGGCCTAGACGAGGGTCTGCTCACGCTTTTCTGCCGCCACACATCGGCGAGCCTGCTGATCCAGGAAAATGCGGCGCCCGAGGTCAAGGACGACATCGTCGCCTTCTTCGGCCGGATCGCGCCCGAGGATCGCACCCTCTACCAACATGACGATGAAGGGCCGGACGACATGCCCGCGCATCTCAAGACGGCTTTGACTCAGGTTTCGCTGACAATTCCGCTGGTGAACGGCCGGCTCGCGCTCGGCACCTGGCAGGGCCTCTATCTGTTCGAGCACCGTCGCCACCCGCACCGGCGGTCAGTCGTCCTCCACCTCCTGGGGGAGTGACGCAGGCACGCCCTTGAAGCCCTGCGCGACCACATACCATTCGGACGAATCCTTGCGGCTCGCGGGCGGCTTGGCATGCTTCACGGTCGCGAACATGCGCTTGAGCAAGGCGACCAGATCATGGTCCGCGCCGCCGGCCAGCACCTTGGCGACGAAGGCGCCGCCGGGCGCGAGCACATCGCCCGCGAAATAGGCGGCTGCCTCGACCAGCCCCATCGTGCGCAGATGATCGGTCTGCTGATGGCCGACGGTGTTGGCCGCCATGTCGGACAGGACCAGCTCCACCTTGCCGCCCAATTCCTCAGCGAGGATGGCGGGTGCGGCATCGTCCATGAAATCCATCTGCAGGATCACGACCTCGTCGATTGGATCGGTCGGCAAAAGATCGATACCGACGATCCGCGCCTTCGGCTGCTGGCGCCGCACCACCTGGCTCCAGCCGCCCGGCGCGATGCCGAGATCGATCACGCTTTTGACGCCCTTCAGAAAGCCGAAGCGCTCGTCCAGCTCGATCAATTTATAGGCGGCACGGCTGCGATAGCCCTCCGCCTTGGCCTTGCGGACATAGGGATCGTTCAACTGCCGCTCGAGCCAGCGCGTCGACGCCGTGGTGCGCCCACGCCCGGTTTTGACGCGCACGCGCCCGCCGGATCCGCCCCGGCTCATGTCCGGAACTCGTGCGCCATCAGCGTCCGCAAAATGCCTTCGCGAATGCCGCGATCGGCCACGCTCAGCCGCTCGGCCGGCCACAGATCGAGAATCGCCTCGAGGATCGCGCAGCCCGCCACCACCAGATCGGCGCGCTCGTTGCCGATGCAGGCGAGCTCAGCGCGCTGGCCGATATTCATGCCGGCAAGCCGCTGGCTCAAGCTCCGCATCGAAGCGGCCGGAACGATCAATCCGTCGACCGCGCGCCGATCGTAATTGGGCAGTTCGAGGTGCAGGCTCGCCAATGTCGTCACCGTGCCGCTGGTGCCGAGCAGCCGTCCGCCGGCGCCGAAGCCGCGTTCCTTGAGTGTCGTCGCGAAGGGCGCGAACGCCGCGGCGACACGGTCCCGCATCCGCATATAGGCGGCGCGCAATTCTTCCTCGCTGTCGCCGACATGCGGCTCGCTCTCGCTCAGCGAGACCACGCCCCACGGCGCGGAATACCAGTCGCCGACATGCGGTGCGCCGCCACTCTCGCCGTCGAGCAGCACCAGTTCGGTCGAGCCGCCGCCGATATCGAACACGAGGGCCGGACCGGTGCCGGGTTCGAGCAAGGCGTGGCAGCCCGTCACCGCCAGCCGCGCCTCCTGCTCGGCGGTGATGATCTGCAGGCGGATACCGGTCTCGGCCAGGACGCGCGCGACGAAGTCGCGGCCGTTGGTGGCGCGGCGGCACGCCTCGGTCGCGACCGAGCGCACCAAGGTGACATTGCGCCGCCGCAATTTGTCCGCGCAGACCGCCAGCGCCGCGACCGCGCGGTCCATCGCCGCGTCGCTGAGCTTGCCGGACCCGGTGAGCCCCTCGCCCAGACGGACGATGCGCGAAAAAGCGTCGATCACGACGAAGCCGTCGCCGGCCGGCCGCGCGATCAAAAGCCTGCAATTGTTGGTGCCTAGATCGAGGGCGGCATAAGTGCCGCGCATCGGCGCGGCCCGCGATGTGCGGGGCGGGGGTGCCGCGCCCTGACGGGTACCGCCGGACGCCTGCGCCGCTTGATGCGCACGCTCTGCCATCTACCGTCTCTTATGTTCTCCGGAATCGGCACGAGGCCGCCGGTACTTGCCGCCTGATTAGTCCGGCGCGGCCCCAGCGGCAAGCCGCGCGGCGCGGGCACCGCGTCACCGGTCGCGCCTGAGGAGCGATCCCACGCGTTGACAGGGCAAGGCTGCTTGCTTATTTCGCCGCCTCCGCTGCTGCCCTGTCGTCTAAAGGTAAGACTACGGACTCTGACTCCGTTAATTGAGGTTCGAATCCTCACGGGGCATCCAGCGCTTCAGCTGATTGCGGGCGGATCGCTCGCCGGGAAGCTCTCTTCGAGCGCCTCGTCCAGCGCATGATCGAGGTGCTCGGTGCGATCCTCGACCGGCCGCCCAGCCAGCCACAGCGCCAGATTCCGGACATATTGCCGAATCGCGTGCTGCGCCTCGGGCGAATGAGCGAGGCCGTCACCCGGCGCTTCGCTGACAAAGCTCGGGGAACCCATGGCCGGGTCCCAATTATAGTCCGCGAAATGATGGAAGGTCGATTCGGCCACGGCCGGGCCGCCATCAGCGGACGGCTCGAACGCGACCGCGATGTTGAAGCGCCGGCCGGTCACCTTGCTGGTGCCCGTCGCGATCACCCGCGCGGACGGATCGTCGGGCGGAACGCCGACCGCACCCTCGTGGGGATGGGACGGAAGAAAATGGACAAGCCCATCGCGCGCCGCCGGATCGCGCAACACGGGGTGGGGATCGCCGACGATCGCGATCTCCTGGAAATCGCCGTTCGCGCCCGAATGATAGTTGGGCCACAGGATCGCCGCAGTCTCGCGATCGTCGATGATGTGGCGCGTTTCGTCGGGATCGACATGCTTGCTGTGGAAGAAATGCGCATCGCCGACGCCGCCGAGCGTGCAGACCGAGCTTCCCAGATCCATGTGGTCGCGCGTGATCAGCAACCCGCCGCCTTTCTTCCGAAAGCGGCCGATCGCCGCGCAATCCTCGACATCGAGCCCATCGCCGGTATCGACTGCGAACAGCCAGAGTTCGTCGAAATCCGATCGGTCGATCGTGGACAGCACCGGATCGGGAGCGCCTGGTGGCGTGCGATCGCGCGCGGTCACCACGCACAGCGGCGCGCCATCATCATCGACCAGCCCCGCCAGATAGTCGCGTACCATCGAAAAACGGCCGACATGCCAATCGTCCGCGACCGTCGGAATTGTCGTCTGCAGCAGGATGCGGATCGGCGAGACCATCATGCTTACCTTTCAGGAGAAATCTGGGGCCGCCCGGCGCAAACGACAAGGGATCTGTGGCGGGCCTAAAATGCGTGGTCGATGCCGATCCGGATCGTGCGGGGCCGCAGCGGCGTGAGCTGCGCCTGGTCGCGCGCGAACGGCGTGCCCAGCGCGAAGCGGTTGCCGACCGCATCGAACAGGTTGGTTACGCCCAGCGTCACCCCGAACTGCCCCGATGCGAGGCGCGCGGATACGCCGGTTTCGACATAGGATCCCTGCTTGCCGCCAAGCACCGGGCCCACGCCGAGCCGGGAACTGCCA
>NZ_DATHFV010000169.1:0-21193 GCF_035317925.1 Sphingomonas sp. | reverse complement strand
ACCAGGATCTTGCCGTCGAGCACACCCGCCAGCGTATCCATGCCGAGGTCGCGTGCCGGCGGATCGCCGCCCTCTTTCTCATATTTGTCCCAGCGGCTCTTATATTCGACCGCGCGCTGCCAGGTTTCGCGATCCACCGCGATATTGCCCATTCGGGTCGAGGGCTCGCGCCCCTTGGCGCCATAGACGCGCTTGGGGTTCTCGCCGCACGCCATCTTGAGACCGTAGGCCGCACCCGGGAATTTCATGCCTTGGGTGGTGCGCGCATAGACATTCTTGAGCACGACCGAACGGCCGCCCATCAGATTGGCCGAGCCAGGCAGAATCTGCATTGCCGTCACGCCGCCATTGGCAAGCGCGCGGCTGAAGCCGGGATCCTGCGGCCACACGCTATGTTCGGCCCACACTTCGGGCGTGGTCGGCGCGGTTGCCTCGTTGCCGTCCGACAAGGCCTTCACAGAAGGCGAGGGATAGACACCGAGATGGCTGTGCACGTCGATCACGCCGGGCGTGACCCACTTGCCGGTGCCATCGATCACGGCCGCTCCGGCAGGCGCGTTCACATTTTTGCCGAGCGCGGCCACCTTGCCGTCGGCGAGCAATATCTGCCCGCCGTCGATCCGCCCGCCTTCGCCGTCATAGATGGTGACGTTGGTGATCAAAGTCGGGACGCCGGGATAGGCATGATAGGTCGAAGGAAAGGGATCGGTCGTCCACGGCTCGACCACGCGCTCGTCATGCGAGGTTGCGCTGGCCGAACGCGGCGGGACCTGCGTGCAGCCGGCGAGCGCGAGCGCGGTGGCGAGCCAGACGAGCTTATTGGACACCGTGCATCCACTTCTTGATGAGCGGGGAAATGGCGAGCAGCACCACGCCGATGCCGGCCGCGACCCAACCGATCGTCCAGAACACGTCGGTGTAGGTGTGCAGGCTGACCTGCATGTTGGTCACCTGCCCGCCGACCGTCTCGACGCTCGCTACCTGCGCAACGATGCCGGCGACATATTGCGCGACCGAGATCGACAGGAACCACAGGCCCATCATCAGGCCGACGATGCGGACGATCGACAATTTGGTGATCATCGAAAGCCCCACCGGCGAGATGCACAATTCAGCGATCGAGTGGATCAGATAGAGGCCCGCCAGCCACCACACCGCGACCTTGAAGGTCGGGCCGACCATGCTTGCGCCCCACACCAGGAACAGGAAGCCCGCGCCCACCAGGATCAGGGCGATCGCGAATTTCACCGGCACCGAAGGCTCCCGCCCGCGCCGCGCCAGGGCGTTCCAGATCAGGCTCATGATCGGCGCGCAGATCACGATGAAGGCAGCGTTGAAGAACTGGGTCTGGCCGGCGTTGATGCTGAACAATCCAAAGAAACTGAGGTCGGTATTGCGATCCGCGAACAGGGTCAGCGACGACCCGGCCTGTTCGAACAAAGTCCAGAAGACGACGTTGAACACGATCATCACCATCGCCGCGAGCATCATCTGGAATTCGCGCTTGTCGCCCGATTTAGCGGACCAGATCATGATCGCCGGCACTGCGATAATGAAGGTGCCGAACAGCATTTTGCCCATCAGCGACAGCGACGCGATGTAGCCGATGATGCCGGATCCCGGCACCGGCGGCGTCTGCGCCATCAGGTTGGTGTAGAGAAAATAGAAGAAGGGAATCACGCACAGCGCGCCGGCATAGATGATCAGCGACCGGTCCGGCCCGCCCTTGTTCGGCGGGTCGCCGTAACCGGCGAGCTTGCCGCCATCGAACTGGATCAGGCTCCAAGAGAACAGCATGCCGATCGCGGCGAGGCCGAAGCCTGCCCACCAGCCGACCGCCTCCGCCAGCCACGGGCACAGCAATTGCGAGAAGAAGGAGCCGAGGTTGATGCCCATGTAGAAAATGGTGAAGCCGGTATCGCGGCGCCGGTCTCCGACCGCGTACAATTCCCCGACCATGGTCGAGATGTTGGGCTTGAAGAAGCCATTGCCGACCGAGATCATCGACAGTGCGGTCAGCAGGATCATCACGTAGAAGGGACTGCGTTCGCCACCGGGGGCAAAATGGCCCTTGGGAATGGTCCGAACGATGCCCGAGCCGTCATTGGCGGTCAGGGTGACCGAACCGTCCTCCTGCCCTTTGACAGCCAGACGATGGCCGCCGTCGATCACATATTGCTGCTCGGTCCCCGAAACCTTGTCGATCTGGACCTCATATTTCTGCCCGTCGATCGTCGCGAACGGCGTCGCCGCCGGGCCGCCGAAGCAGAGCACGAAATAGCCGAAGGACATCAGGATCGCCCCGAACTTCACCGCGCGCTTGAAGCCGAGATACTGGTCGGCGAGATAGCCGCCGATCAAAGGCGTCAGATAAACCAGTGCGGTGTAACCGCCGTAGAGACCGGTCGCTTCCCGGTCGCCGAACACGAAATGCTTGGTCAGATAGAGCGTCAGCAGCGCCCGCATGCCGTAATAACCGAACCGCTCCCACATCTCGGTCGAGAAGAGCCGCGCCAATTGTCGAGGATGTCCAAACCAGGTCTTTTCGTCGACGGGATTGATATGGCTGATATCCGGCTCGGCTGGCGAGGCGTCGGTGGGGGTCTCCATGCGGACCTTTCAAAAAAAGTTCGAGGCGCCCGGAGGCGCGGCATGGGGCTGCAGACTAGCTCGGAAATTGCGCGTGGGAAGAAGATTGTTGCGCACGGCGTTGCGCAGCAAATGATCCCTTTCCGCCGATCTTATCGCACCGTCATTCAGCCCTGCCTCGCATCCGACCTCTTCACCTGATAGGCGCGCCGTCATGTTCAATGACCTCTCCTCCCCCGCCGCACTGATGGCCACGCGCCGCTCGGGCAAACCGCGCGATCTCGGCGCGCCCGGCCCGACGCCTGCCCAGCTCGACCGCATCCTGAATGCCGCGATCCGCGTGCCCGATCATGGCAAGCTAGCGCCGTGGCGGTTCGTGGTGGTGCCGGAGGACCGGCGCGACGCCTTCGCCGCCCTGCTCGACCGCGCCTATCGCGCCGAGCGGCCAGATCCCGGCAAGGTCGAGCTGGAGGCGATCCGCCAGTTCGCGCACCAGGCGCCGGCGCTGATCGTCGCTTTGTCCGCGCCGGCGCATGCCAGCCATATCCCGATCTGGGAGCAGGAATTGTCGGCGGGCGCGGCCTGCATGAACCTGCTTATCGCGACCCACGCCGAGGGGCTCGCTGGCGGCTGGGTGACCGGCTGGGCAGCCTATTCGGATATGGTCCGCGATGCCTTCGGCCAGCCGGGCGAGCGCATCGCCGGCTTCCTTTTCCTCGGCACCTCGATCAGAGAGATGGAAGAGCGCCCGCGGCCCGATCGCGACGCAGTGATCCGCGTCTGGAACCCCTGACGCCGGCTCTTGGCGTGAAACCGGGGATGCGATAGCCAGCGCCGATGGATACTCTCCACGCTTTTTCAGGCCTGACTCCCAAGGACATGTCGCTCTTTGGGGGCGCGATCCTGATGGTGTTCGCGGTGCTGATCCTGGGTTGGTACGGCGGCAATTCCCGGCGCGATTCGGCCGGCGGCTGCGGTTGGTTCCTGCTGATCCTTGCCGTCGCTGCCATCGCCTGGGGCATGTATCACCGCGTGACCCATAACTGATCTCCGACGTTATGAAGGTTCTGTCCGCTATCGGACAAAATATGTCAGTCTCTCTTGCCTATTCGCGCCGTGCTGTGTTATTACACCATCACGCTATGGCAGCATCCGATCGCCCCGTTTATCTTCGCCTGCGTGACGAGATCGTCGCGATGATCCTCGACGGCCGGATTCGCGAGGGTGACGCGCTGCCGTCGGTACGCGCTTTCGCCGCCGATCAGGGCGCCAATCCGCTCACCGTCGCCAAGGCCTATCAGAGCTTCCAGGAAGATGGGCTGGTCACCGTCCGGCGCGGCGTCGGCATGTTCGTCGATCGCGGTGCCGCCCAGCGGCTACGCGCCGCCGCCCGCGCGCATTTCCTCGATGAGGAATGGCCCGAAATCGCCTCGCGCATCCGCCGCCTCGACATCGATCCCAGCGAACTGCTCGACCGCGTTCCGGCCTGACGCTTGGGTCCGGCCGGCTGCGCTGCTAGGCGCGGCAGCGTGAGTCAGGCCCGCATCCTTCCCTATGACGACGACGCAATTGACGAGGCCGCGCGCCTGATCGCCGCCGGCCGGCCAGTCGCGATGCCAACCGAGACGGTCTATGGCCTCGCCGCCGATGCAACGCGCGGCGATGCGGTCGCCGCCATCTATGCCGCCAAGGGCCGGCCGAGCTTCAATCCGTTGATCGTCCATGTGCTCGATCTCACGGCGGCCGATGCTATCGCCGATCTCCCCGTACCAGCGCGCAAACTGGCCGAGGCCTTCTGGCCGGGTCCTCTCACTTTGGTAGCGCCGCTCAGACCTGGCAGCCCGATCGCCGCTCTGGCAACTGCGGGCCTGCCGACCATCGCGCTACGCTCTCCCGCCCATCCCGCGATGCGCGATCTGCTGCGGACATCCGGCAAACCGCTCGCCGCGCCCTCGGCCAATGCCAGCGGCACGATCAGCCCAACCCGCGCCGAGCATGTCGCGCGCTCGCTCGGCGCTGCGATCGACCTGATCGTCGATGCCGGCCCAACCGCGGTCGGCCTCGAATCCACCATTGTCACCGTGACCGACGGCGGTCTGCATCTGCTCCGTCCCGGCCCGATCACTGCCGAGCAACTGGCCGACGTTACGGGCCTGCCGGTGCGCGCGGACACGCCCGACACGATCACTGCCCCTGGCCAGCTCGCGCAACATTATGCCCCCTCCAAGCCGGTCCGCCTCAATGCGACCGAAAAGCGCCAGGACGAATGGCTGATCGGCTTCGGCGCGGTCGCGGGCGATGCCTCCCTGTCCCCTTCCGGCGACACCACCGAAGCCGCCGCGCGGCTGTTCGACCTGCTGCACCAGGCCGATGCCGTAGCCGCGGCACGCATAGCGGTCGCGCCCGTGCCCGCCACCGGCCTGGGCGTCGCGATCAACGATCGGCTGCGCCGCGCCGCCGCCTGAGCGCTATCGCTTGATGAAATCGACGAAAGCGCGCAGCGGCGCGGGTAGATGGCGACGGCCGGGATAATAGAGGAACGGTCCGGAAAACTCCTGCCACCAATCGGGCAGCACGGGCTCGAGCGCGCCGGTTGCGATGTGCGGACTGAGCCAGCCTTCGAAGAGATGGATCACGCCCAACCCGGCCACCGCCGTCTCGACCGCGAGATCGACCGCCGCACCCAGCCGCACTACCAGCGGCCCGATCGGATCGATCCGCACGACCTCGCCAGCGCGCTCGAATTCCCAGGTCGGGACCCGGCCGCTGGCGAAGCGGCCACTCAGACAATCATGACCGAGCAGTTCGCGCGGATGTTGCGGCCGTCCCCGCGCATCGAGATAGGCCGGCGATGCGGCGGTGGCGAAGCGCTGTATACGCGGGCCGATCGGCACCGCGATCATGTCCTGCTCCAGCCGCTCGTCATAGCGGATGCCGGCATCGGCCCCGGCCGCCAGCACGTCGACGAAGCTGTCCTCCACCGTCACCTCCATCCTGATGTCGGGATATTCCTTCAGGAAGCCGGCGATGATCGGCGGCAGCACCAGCCGCGCGACGCTGGCGGGCACGTTGAGCTTGAGCGTGCCCGCCGGCCGGTCGCGGAAGGCGTTGACGACATCGAGCGCCGCCTCCACCTCGCCCAGCGCGGGCACCAGCCGCTCGAACAGGCGCTGTCCCGCTTCGGTCGCCGCGACGCTGCGAGTGGTGCGGTTGAGCAGGCGGACGCCCAGCCTCGCCTCCAACCGCCGCACCGCCTCGCTCAGCTTCGACGCCGAGACCTGGCTTGCACGGGCAGCATCGCGGAAGCCTGCCGCCCGCACCACGGCCACGAACGCCGAAAGATCATCCAGTTCCGTCGCCATTGTCTTTAAATCCGCACAGCCCGTGCCGGTTTGTACGGATTATCACGCCTACTGGCGAGGTCCATATCGGCGTCAACCCAATGGAGACCGATCATGACCGAACAAGCCGGCACTTTCACCCTCGGCGACCGCACTGTGAACCGCCTCGGTTACGGCGCGATGCAGCTCGCCGGCCCCGGCGTGTTCGGTCCGCCTAAGGATCGCGATCAGGCGATCGCGGTGTTGCGCGAAGCGATTGCGCACGGGGTCAACCATATCGACACCAGCGATTTCTACGGCCCGCACGTCACCAACCAAATCATCCGCGAGGCGCTTCACCCCTATCCGGACGGCCTGACGATCGTGACCAAGGTCGGCGCGGAGCGTGGCGACGACGCCTCATGGCTGCCCGCGCTGAAGCCCAAGCAGTTAACGCGGGGCGTGCATGACAATCTGCGCAATCTGGGGCTGGATATCCTCGACGTGGTCAACTTGCGCGTCGGCGGCATCCATGGCCCGGCTGACGGCCCGATCGCGCCGCAGTTCGAAACGCTCGCCACGCTCCAACAGCAAGGCCTGATCCGCCATCTCGGCGTCAGCAACGTCACCGCGACGCAGATCGCGGAGGCCCAGGCGATCGCGCCGGTAGCCTGCGTCCAGAACCACTACAATCTCGCCCATCGCGCGGACGATGCGCTGATCGACGATCTGGCAGTGCAGGGCATTGCCTATGTGCCGTTCTTCCCGCTCGGCGGTTTCACCCCGCTTCAATCCTCGACGCTATCGGAGGTCGCAGAGCGGATCGGCGCGACGCCGATGCAGACCGCGCTCGCCTGGCTGCTGCGCCGCGCGCCCAATATCCTGTTGATCCCCGGCACCTCGTCGCTCGCCCATCTGCGCGAGAATCTCGACGTGGCAATGGTGACGCTTTCCGAAGATGTGATGGATGAGCTGAACGGGATCGGCGCCGGCGGCCAATAGGCCCGGCACTCAACCCGCTTCAGCAAGCTTGGCGCATACCATCGCGGTATGATCGTCAGCAGGGAAGGAACATTCGATCCGGAGCTCGTCGAGCGTCACATCGCGCGGCGTCGCGAAGGTCGTGATCGTCTCGAAGAAACGCAGCTCGCCCATCGGGCTGCGGAAGACCAATGTCAGGATCGGCGACAGTTCGGTCTCCAGATCGCGGAAGCGCCAGCGGTCCGGCACGCCGGGGTAACGCAATAGCTCGTCGAGCAACTGGCGTGCGGCAAGGTCGGTCGGCACGGCGACGATCTCTTCCTGCAAATGGCGCACGAACTTGCTCGCGACCTCATCCCAGTTGACGATAACGCGGCGGAAATCGGCGGGATCGAACACCTGGTGCAGCAGGTTGCTGTGCGGGCTGGTCCGTCCTTCCATCAGCAAGGCATTGACCCGCACCGCCGCCTGGTTCGCCATCAGCACGTCGAAGTGGCGGTTGACGACGAACGCCGGATTGGGCTCCTGATGTGTGATAATCAGCTCGATCGCCGCGCGCATCCGATCCAGCTCCGGCGTCGCGAGCGCATTTTCGGAATAGCCGGGCGCGAAACCGGCGGCGCGCAGCAGCGCGTTTCGCTCGCGTAGCGGCACGGCAAGCGCATCCGCCAGCCGCGTGATCGTGTCGCGGCTGGGGCTGGCCTTACCTGTCTCGATGAAGCTCAGGTGCCGGCTCGATATTGCGGCGTCGAGCGCGAGATCAAGCTGGCTCATATGCCGCGCGGAGCGCCACTCACGCAGCAACCGCCCGACTGGCGGCATACGGGCTTCGGCCGCGCTTTTTGTCATCATCGGCCTTCCATAACCTCCAAGGTCATGGCGTTGGCACGCGCGTCGTGCAAGTCAGGCGCGCCGTTCGTTGGGAGTGATTTTTCCGTGCGATTGCCCTTGATCCTTTCCGCGCTGGCGCTCTCGCTGAGCGCGCCTGCCTTGGCCGCGCCTGTGCCCACGGCGGGCTCCAAGCTGGACCATATCCTGCTCTGGGGCCGCACGATCGACCAGGTGACCGCGATCATGACGGTCAAACTCGGCTTTCAGGTGAAGCCGGGCCGCGATCCCAGCGGCGTCGCGAACCGTTATATCCGCCTTGCCGATACCAGCTTCATCGAGATGCTGGGCATAACGCGTCCCAATCCCGAGATGGATCCCGGCTCGCAGGCGGACCAGGCCTCGCTCCACGGCGGCGCCGGTGCGCGATCCTTCGGCATCCATTCATCCGCGATCGAGGCGGCTCGCGCGGTGCTTCAGCAGAGCGGCTTCGGCGTGACGCCGGTATTCACCGCCGCCGCCGACGATCCCGATGGCAGCGGGCCGACGGCGCCCCGGCGCTGGCGGCTGTTCGCCTTCGATCCGCAGCCTCTGTCGAGCAGCACTTTCCTGATCGATTACGCCCCGCCCAAATCCGACGCAGCGAGCGTCGCGGACTTGGCGTCAGCGCGCGAGCATCCCAACCGCGCGCGCGCTTTGTCCGCCGTCTGGTTGCTGTCGGCCGATGCCGACAAGGATCGCCGCCAGCTTGCGCGCATGGGCTTCGCCGATGCCCGCCCCGTCCACATCGCCCAGATCGCCGCGCACGGCTTCTGTGTGAAAATCGGACCGAGCAGCCTGCTCGCGCTGCAGCCCGATGGGCCGGGCATGGCGGACGATGCGCTCAAGAGCGGCGGACCGCAGATCCTGGGCGTGAGCATCGCCGTGGCCGATCTCGGCCGCGCCCAGCGCCTGGTCGAGCGCGGCTATGAGCGCGCTTTGACGCGTTATTCCGGTCTGCTCGGCGACTCTTTCCTCGCGCCGACCCGCGACGATCTCGGTATGCTGATCGAATTCCACACCCTGTCCGCATCGGGAGCGGTCTGCGCGGACAAGTGAGAATAGCCGCTCAGAACAATTTGCGCAGGCTGAGCTTCAAAGTCCGCCCAAGCGGATCGAGATAATCGAGCTGGTAGCGGTTGGGCGTCTGGCCGTTGCCATCGCGCACGCGTTGCCGGTGATCGAGCAGGTTGGTCACGTCGAGAATGACCGACAGGCCATGCGCCCAGGGCTGACGAGGCAGCACGTCACCGATCCGGACGTAACCGCTGCCGCCGACCTTGAACAAGGATGAGAAATGGAGGTCGCTTTCGGGCGTGCCGCCATTGGCGCTTTTGGCGCTGTAATACTGCCAATCGAAATTCATCCCCACGGCCTTCTTGCTGATCCCGCCCCAGCCGTAGATCGTAAGCTTGGGTCTGCCGCCCGACCCATTGTAGGTGCCGCCATGGAGCACATCGATCGGCGGCAAGCCGGGCCGAAATTGCAATGTGTCGTCCAGAGAGAGTCTCGGCTGCATGCCTACATAGAGGTTGGGCCGCTGCGGCGGATGCGCGGGATCGCCGGATGGCGCCGGCTTCTTGCCGAGCGGACCGTAATAATTGAACTGCATCTGCAGCCCGCGCTGCCGCTCGCGATAGAAGTTGACCGGCCGGAGTAAGACGGTCGTCAGCTGGTGCGTGATGGGGTCGCGCACGAACTGGTCGGGGAAAGCGGCTTCGGTCGCGGCCGTCAGCGCCGACGCCTGCGCCGACTGATCGTGGATCAGCGAGTCAGTATAGCTCAGGCTGATATTGAGCGCGTTCCAATGCCCCTCGCCGCCGATCGCCCGCCAGTTCAGGCTCAGCGTCTTCACGCGCCGCCGGTCGGCCAACAGGTCGGGATTGCCCCCGGAAATGGTGGTGACCAGCACCGATTGGCCCGTGTTGAAATCGAAATAAGGTACGTTGGTCGACTGGACGATCGTCGCGGATCGCTGCGCCATGGTCGGCGCGGCTTCGCTATTCTTGATCGTGCCGATCAGCTGCACCGTCTTGAGCGGTGACCAGGTGAGGCCATAGGTACTGTCGGTCAGTTCGCCATAGCCCTCGACGTGGCGCACATTGCCCGACAGATCGGCCGACAGGGCGCCCAGAAAGGGCAGCACATTGTCGTCATGCGATGCGATCGGCACGTTCGCCGACAATCCCGCTTCCAGCCGCGTCCGCCCGAGATCGCTGTCCGCGACGATGATGCCGCAGCTTTCGGTATGCGCGGTCGCGCGCTCGGCCTCGCCGGTTGCGGTCACATCGAGATCGCCTGCGGGCAGGCGTAAAGCCGTGCCACGGATCACGAACTTCGCCTCTCCCTTGCGGCTGCGCGATGTCGACAATTGCGTTTGGCGGTCAGCAAGCAAGGTGGCCGGCAGCGGTGCGAACGGATCGGTGCCCGCCACAACCGCCTGATCGATCGCGTCTTGATCCACGCCGCGATCGCTGTGGCTGGTGACGTCATATTCGTTGAAGGTGCCGGTCATGTCCCACGTCCAGCCGCCGATCGCGCCGCGCAGCACCGCCCCGGCGTTGAGCGTGGTAGTGACCCGGCGCTGCACCAGCGGTGCGTCTTCGGTCAGATAGCGGTAGAGCAGCACATCGCTGCCGAACGGCGAATAGGGATTGTTCGCCTGCACCTGGATCGCCGCCGCCGCCGGACCTTGCAGCGAGCGGTCCCAGCTGCGTTCGGCCGACAGCGTGAAGGATCCGCTGATCGCCTGCGTAATCGATGTCGCCAGCACCGCATTGATCTTGAACGCATCATTGCGCCCCACCAGCGTGCGATAGGGCCCGATGTCGAATATGCGCGGCTGGTCGGCGCCCGCGACATAAGCGCCGATCTGGTCGCGCGCGGCAGGGTCGGCCGGCACCGCCGCGATAAACACCTTGTGGCCCGCCGCCGCGCTCAGCGCCGGATCGATCTCGCCGCCGGTCGCGCCGGTCACATTCCCGATCGCGTCGAACGGACTGGACGAATCGGGGATGATCTGGCGGCGCGACTGGCGCAGCGGATCGGTGTGGCGATATTCCCCCGCCAGCGTCAGGCGGCGGCCATTGTCGATCCGCGTCAGCGACGCATTGGCGGTCGCCGCACCGCCGCCGCCATGCGTGGACATGCCGGCGCCGGCCTTGACCTCGACCGAATGGTAATGCGCCTTGGTGATGAAATTGAGCAAGCGGCGCGTCGGCGGATAGCCGAATTTGAGCGCGGCCTCCTCCGGCAGCACCTCGGCCTTGGCGATCGCCTCGGGCGGGAGCGAACCGATCTCCTCGTAACTCGACGTGCGCTGTCCGTTGAGCAGATAGATCGGCTCGCTGCCGTCGGCGGATTGCGCCATCGGGCCGAGCACGCGCAGAAGATCGGCCATACTGGTCGCGCCGATCGCCTCGATTTGCCTTGTATCGAAGGTCGTCAGCGGCAGGATGTTGCTCACCGCCGAGCCGCGCTGGCCGGTGACGACGACGTCGGCGGGCTCGCTCTTTTCCTTGTCTTTCGCCTCAGCCCTGCCGGACGCCAAAAAGGCGAACGCCGCCACGCAGCCGTACGCAACGCCGGTCTTGCTCCCAATCCGACCGATCATTTGCTGTCTGCTGCCGCCACTGCGCCAACCGTATCGCCGGATGATTGCGGTACCAGCCCCCAAAATATCCGAAACGCTCTCCGCTCGGCCTGTCGCGATTCCGTTGCGGCGCAACGCGACGCGCCCTAGCTAGGCCGCCGATGCAAGCGGCGTCCCTTCAGTCTTCGGCTATTCAGTCTTCGGCGGATTCCAATCGGCCTGTGGCGACGCGTCGGCGCGTCGTCTCGATTCTGCTGACGTTGCTCGCGCATGCCCTGCTGCTTCTGTTGCTGATCAAGCTGGCTCCGCCCCAGTTTGGATCGGCAAAACCGGGCAACAAATTGATGACGTTCTCGGTCGCGCCCGAAGAACAGGAAGCGGCCGCCCACACCAAAACCGTCTCCAAGACCCATCAGACCGTCAGCCCGACGACGCCCGCGCCCTCCATTCCGCCGCCCAAGATCAAGCTGCCGCCGATCGCCGCACCCTGGGTGCTGACTCCGGGCCTCGAGAAGTTCGACGTGCGCCAGGTCCCGCCAACGCCCCAGCCCGCAGAGCAATCCGACGCCAGCGCCAGCGACGACTCCAATGGCAGTGGCAATTCGGATCGCCCGGTCGCTTTCGGCAAGGAGGGACAGCCCCTCTACGACGCTGCCTGGTATCGCGAGCCGACGGATGCCGAGCTTGGTGGCTACACCAAATATGCACGCCCGGGTCCCGGCTGGGGCATGATCGCCTGCCAGACGGTGGCACGTTACCACGTCGATAATTGCGAGGAGATCGGCGAGACGCTCGGCTCGGGCTATGCCCGCGCGGTGCGCGAGGCGGCGTGGCAATTCCTCGTCCTGCCGCCGCGCGTCGGCGGCCATATGATGGTCGGCGCCTGGGTCCGGATCCGGATCGACTATACCGAACGCAAGGAACGGTGAGGCCGGCCGTAACCGGCCCCACCGGGCATCAGAACAACTTGCCCAGCTTCACCTTCGCCCCGACGAAGAAGAAGCGGCCGAGCGGATCGTCCGGATAGTTGAGCGCGGCAAAGGCCGGCTTCGGGTTGGTGAAGTCGTTGATGCCGCCGAAGACCTGGAACTTCTCCGTCACGTCGTAGCTCGCATAGATGTCGTGCTGCGCGCGCGCCTTGATATATTTGTATTCGGGCGCGGTGTGGTCGGGATCGGCGGCCACCGTATCGTTGGAATAGCGCAAAGTGTGCGAGAACCAGTTGAGGTTGTACGCGAGCGTCAGCTGGTGGATGGTCCAACCAACGTCGAGATTGAACTGATATTTCGGCGCGGGCAGCTCCTGCGTGCCGCGATAATCGGTCGGGTCGGCGCCCGGAATGCCGATCAGCTGCAGCTTATTCAGATAATTTCCGACCAGATGTAAATCGAACGAGCCGTAATCCCAGTTGGGCTTGAGTATATAGTTCACGTCCACGTCGAGACCGCTGGTCACGTAACTTGCGACGTTCTGCGGGAGGCGGGTAAAGCCGACGATCTTCCCGGGCTGGTTGCCGCCATTGTTGCGCTCGACCTGCGCGCAGAACTGGTTGTCGATCGTCGGCTGGTCGACGCACAGATCGGCGAGCTGCTGCGCGGTGGCATAGCTGATCGCGTTCTTAAGCCGGATATCATACCAGTCGGCCGAGACGGTCAGCCCGCGAATGAAGTGCGGCTGGAACACCGCTCCCACCGTCCAGGTGCGTGCGGTTTCTTCCGTCAACGTCGGATTGCCGCCGAGCAGGCCCGGGATGTTCGCGGAATTCAGGTCGGCGAAGGTCGAGGGATCGGCGACGCCGAGCCCGCTCAACAGCGCCTGGCAGTTCGCCACGCGGGTCGACTTGCCGAGGTTGACGTTGGCGGCGGCGCAAGGATCGTTGATGAACTCGAAATCCTGTCCGTTCGGCGCGAACAATTCGCCGATGTTCGGCGCGCGTACCGCCTGGGCATAAGTGCCGCGGAAGGTGATGTCGCGGATCGGCGAATATTTGCCGTTGAGCTGCCAGGTGGTGGTGTGCCCGACCGTCGAATAATCGGAGAAGCGCACCGCGCCGCCGACGTCGAGCAGGTGCGCGAGCGGCACATCGCGCAGCAGCGGGACGTCAACCTCGCCGAACACTTCCTTCACGTCGAAATGGCCCTTGGAGATGGGCGTGACGTTGGTGAAGGTCAGGCCCTGCTGCGCGACGATATCGGGCACGTCCTTGCTGGTTTCGCGCCGCCATTCGGCGCCGAGCGCGAAACCGACCGGGCCGCCCGGCAGGTTGAAGAAAGCGCCGGTGTCGCCGTTCAGGGACGCGGTCGCGACCTGCTGGGTCAGCTTGGAATGATCGGTCGTATCGACCGAAATGAAGTCCTTGGCCGCTTGGCTGGGCGAGCCTTCGCCGAACAGATTCAGCGGCACGCACTGGCCGGGCGTGAAGGACAAGGGTGCATCCGGCAGCACACGCGACGAATAAGGCTGGTCGGGCAATGCCGCCGGATCGAGGTTGATCCGGCAGGTCACGCCGCCATGCCCGTCCGGCACGGCGTCGATCGCCGAGAAAAAGCGGTCGGTATATTGGTCGCCGATGAAGTGGTTGGTGATCTTGTTCTGCGAGTAGGTGTAGGACGCGTCGTAGCGCAGGTGGCTCGACAGATCCCCCTTCGCGCCAAGCACGCCGCGCACCGTGTTGCGGATAATGCGCTCGCCGCGCACGCCGAGATCGAAATTGTCGCGGTTGAGCAAAGCGCCGCCCGCATCGGCCACCAGCGGCTTCAGTGAATCCGGGATGTAAGGATTATCCGGGTTGATCAGGATGTAATAATCGAAGGTCGGCTGATCGACCGAGTAAGAGATGGTGTGGGCGTACTTGGCTTCGGCGTAGACCGAGAATTTGTCGCTGAAGTCATAATGAGTGATGACGTTGCCGATGTAGCGCGTGACCTGGGGCAGGATGTCGCCGCGATAGTCGGTGGTCAGCGTGCCGGAGCCGCCCTGCTGGTAGAAATCCGGCACGAAGCTGCCGGGATCCCACGGCTGGCCGGTGCCGGTATAATCGGGCAGGCCGTCGAAATCCAAGTCGACGCCGCCCTGACGCGAGCTGTCATAATAACGAATATTGGTAAGCGGCACGCGGCTCGGCGTCGTGCCGTTCGGGTTATTCTGAAAGGTCGGCACGTTGGGGCCGACCAGATAGGGCCGGTCCGCCGAAGCCAGACGTTCGTTGCGCGCATATTCGAACGCGACCGCGATATTGCCGCGCCCGCCACCGAAATTCTGACCCCACGTCGCCGAAAAGAGACGCTGCGCGCCGTCGCCATAATTGGAGATCCCGTTCTGCGCGCGGACCGTCAGGCCCTGAAAGTCCTTCTTGAGGATGAAATTGACCACGCCGGTCACGCCGTCCGCGCCGTAAATGGCCGACGCGCCGCCGGTGAGCACGTCGACGCGCTCGACCAAGTCGGTCGGGATGGTGTTGATGTCGACCGAGGCGACGCCCGGCTCGGCGCCGACCTGACGACGTCCATCGATCAGAACCAAGGTGCGGCTAGTGCCAAGGTTGCGCAAGTTGAGCTCGTTGAGGCCCGTCTCGCCGATGCCGAGCACGCCGCTGCCGCCAGCAGCCTGGGTCGGGCCGAACGAGCCAACCAGCGCGGGCAGGCGCTGCAGATATTGGGTGAGGTTGGTCTCGCCCGTTTCCTGGATGCGCTCGGCGCTGATGCTGACCACCGGATTAGCGGTCTCGAAATCGCGATTACGAATGCGCGAGCCCGTAACGACGACTTCTGGAGCTTCGGGCGCATCGGCGGCTGGCGCGGGCGCGGTCTGCGCGACGGCGGGCGCCCCCAGCAAGGCGATCAGCGAAACGCCGGTCAGCGCAAGGGCGGAGCTACGCAAAGTGCGGGGGGCCATGGGGGTGGTTCCTTTCTGTTGCGTTCGCGCCTTACGCCCCTCTCGCGGGATAAAAGAACCATCAAAATGCTAAGGCCGTGTTCGTCGTGCCCGCGCTGTTGCGCCGAAGCAACATCATGAAATTCTGGTAATTTCCCCGAAACCGCGACTTCACCGGCGTTCGCTCGCTACGCTGAGCGAAAAACAAGCGTGGTCCGGTGCCATCGAAAGGGCGCGACTTCCGGATGGCACCCCGCCGGTGTACCGCCGTCCGCGATGAAGACGATCGTCGATCCCACCCACGCGCTAGCCCATGGCCTCGCCGCGATCCGCACCCAATATAAAATCCCCGAAGCCTTCCCGCCGGCGGTGCTCGCCGCCGCCGAGGACGCGGCTAGGCGCGCGCCGACGCAACATGCCGACCGCACCGAAATGCCGTTCGTCACGCTCGATCCGGCCAGCTCGATCGATCTCGACCAGGCCTTCGCGATCGATCGCAGCGGCAACGATCTGCTGCTCCATTACGCGATCGCCGACGTCGCCTGGTTCGTCGACGATGGTGGCGTGATCGATAATGAGGCGTGGGTGCGCGGCGAGAGCCAGTATCTGCCCGATGGCAAGGCCGCGCTTTACCCGCCGGTGCTGGGCGAGAAGGCCGCGAGCCTGCTGCCGGACGGCCCGCGCCCGTGCGTTATCTTCACCGTACGGGTCGCGCCCGACGGTGGTGTGAAACTCGGCGGCGCCGAACGCGCGGTGATCCGCAGTCGCGCCAAGCTCGCTTACGACAGCGTCACCGACGCCGCACTACCGCCCGATTTCGCCGCGCTGGCCGACCGCATCCAGGCGGCCGAGGACCGGCGCGGTGCATCGCGTGTCGATCCGCCCGAACAGGAAGTGTCGAAGGTCGGCGACAGCGATTTCGCGCTGACCTATCGCCCGCGCCTGCAGTCGGAAGATCGCAACGCGGCGATGTCGCTCGCGACCAATCTTGCCGTCGCCGATGCGCTGCTGGCGCATCATACCGGCCTGTTCCGGGTGATGGCCCCACCTGACGAGCGCGCGATCAAACGGCTGCGCTTCACGGCGCGCGCTTTCGGGCTGGAGTGGCCGGCCGAAGAAACGCTCGGCCAATATCAGAAGAATCTCAGCGCCGCCGATCCCAGGCAGGCAGCCTTCATGCTCGCGATCCGGCGCGCCGGAGAGGGCGCGCGCTATGCGCCCTGGCAGCCTGGCGTCATTCCCTGGCATGTCGCGATGGCGGCGACTTATACCCATGCCACCGCACCGCTCCGCCGGCTCGCCGATCGCTATGTCGTGCGCGCCGCGCTCGCGATCGCCAACGGCCAGGATGTGCCCGATGTGGTGGCCCAGGCCTTCGCGAAACTGCCGCCGGTGATGGCGCGTGCGGACGCACTGGGCGGACAGATCGAACGCGCGGTGGTCGACCTGGCCGAGGCGGTGATGCTGACGGGCAGCGAGGGGAAGGTTTTCCCGGCGATCGTCACCGATATCGACGATCGCGGCGCGCGTATGCAGCTGCGCGACGAGCCGGTCGTGGCCCGAGTCGGCGCGCATAGCGTGGAGCCGGGGGATGCGATCGCGGTGCGATTGGTCTCGACCGATCCCGATCGGCGCCTAATCGCCTTCGAACGCGTGGCCTGACGCTCGTTTAGCGCGCGGAACGTTTCGAACCATTCACGGTTGAAGTCCCAGAGCCCCGGGAATCGCGCGGGCAAAGGGAGAGGTCCGCATGTTACAGATCATTGTGGTGCTGATTGTCGTCGGTGTGTTGCTGTGGTTGGTCAACAACTACATCCCGATGGACGGCAAGATCAAAAACATCCTGAATATCGTCGTCGTCATCATCGTCGTGCTGTGGCTGCTCCAGGCGTTCGGCCTGCTGGGTTCGCTCGGCGGCGTTCACGTTGGCTGATCGTCCGGCCCAATCTTGAAATCTAGATCGGCCTCGCCTCATGAAAATGGGTGAGGTCGAGCTGGACCATGCCTTCGATGTCGCTGATCACGTCAACAAATTCGTGGTCGATCAAGATGTCTTCGCGCCGGTAGAAATGGCCGCCGAACGATTGGCTCGCCAAGAGAGTGTCCAGCCCGCCGACCGTCACCGTCAGCGAGAAAGGCTGGCTGCCGGTCATCGCGGCCAAGAATTCGCTGTCCTCGTCGAGCACGTGCATCAGGTTCCAGGACAGGCTGAGCATCGCATTGTGCGCCCGCACCAGCGGAAGATCGATCAGCCGGCGCTGGATGCGCCCGTCGGGCAGATCGGTGCGCTTCAGCCAAGCCATCTGCGCCGATGCGTCCGCCAGTGGATGCATCCGGGTGGAGGCAACGCGTACGATCAGCGCCGGCCTGCCCTCGTAACGCCCGATCACCGCCACATCGCTGAAGATCAGGCTGGTGCGCGGCCGCGCGAACCGGGCGAAGATCAGGCCGGTGATCGTCGCCGAGAAGAACAGGCCGACCAGTATCTCGAGTCCGGCGATGCTGTGGCCGGCGTGCGTGACGGGCGCCATATAGCCATAGCCGACGGTACCCAGCGTCTCGACCGAGAAGAAGAAGCCGTCGGCGACCGATCCGGGCGTCATATTGGCGATCGCGCCGGGCAGACAGGCATAAACCACGCCGAAAACGAGGTTGAGCAGCAGGAAGACGAGCGAGACCAGCCCGATGAACGCCGGCCACGTCATCTGCATCGTCAGATAATAAAGGTCGCTGATCGCCGCCGGTGCGCCGAGCTTCACGGCGCGAAAGCCGCCCACCGTCACATTCTGCCTGCGGACCTTCGTCATCGGCAATCAGCGTCGGGGATCGCCTGCTTCCCGTCAACCGTCGACCGGCCACGATAGCTTGCGAATATTATCGAAATATGGGTAAGCAGGTTGGCCTTTATTCAGCGGAAAAAGTCGCCGGATTCGGCCTATTGCTTCGGCCCAGATTGACTTTTGCCTCCAAAAGCTTATTTAGAAGGGGCTAACGTCGCCTGCGACGGAATTTGATGCCCTTCGCAGAAGTGGTCTGATCTTCCCTTTCACGCTTCTACGGCTCCTCCGGTTTTTTCGCCGGCGGACCATTTTTGTTTTCGTGAAAGGAAACATCTTATGCCGATCGGCACCGTCAAATTTTTCAATGCCGCCAAGGGTTATGGTTTCATCTCGCCTGAGGGCGGTGGAGCCGACAGCTTCGTTCACATCAGCGCGGTCGAACGCGCCGGCATGAGCACGCTGAACGAAAACCAGCGCGTCAGCTACGAAGTCGAAACCGACAATCGTGGCAAGCAGTCCGCTACCAACCTTTCCGCCGCCTGAGTGGCGAAAGAAGAACTGCTAACTTTCGAGGGCTTGATCGAAGAGGTCTTGCCGGATGGGCGCTTCCGCGTCCTGCTCGATAATCAGCACAAAGTGATCGCTTATACAGCCGGTCGGATGCGGCGTTTCCGCATCCGCACCGTGCTGGGCGATCGCGTCCACGTCGAAATGACGCCCTACGACCTCGATAAGGGCCGGCTCGTCTATCGCGAGCCAACGCCCGGCGGTGGCGGACCGCGTCGGAACTTCCGACGCTAGCATCCCAACCAATCCAGACTATCGCGGGCCCCAATCGGCCCGTCCAAGGAAAACATGTACGTTCAAAATATAACGAGCGCGGATCATCCGCGCCGACGCCTGTCGCTTTGCTTTTCAGACATCCCGGCCCGGCCGCAGCCGCAGCCCGCCACCTCCCTCCCGCGCAAGGAATTGCGCCGGATCGTCGCGGAGATGGTCGGCTAGCTCTTCCGCCCGCCACGCCGTTCGGGAGCCATCGCATGACCAACACCAGCGCATTCTACCTCGCGCGCGCCGATGAAAGCGCGCGCGCGGCACGCGATACCAGTCTCGACAATGTCCGCGCGCGGCATCTCCAATCCGAAACGGTCTGGCGCGCCATGGCCGCCCGCCTGCTCCACGGTGAACGGCTGCGCGTCGCGGCCGCCGCCAAGAAGGATGAAACGTCATGAACCGGGCATTCCAGAAACGGGTCACCACCCCTCGCCTCGCGCCCGATCAGGCCGCGCGGCAGGGCCGGGTATCGCGCGTCGCGTTCGAAGCGTTGCGCCAACCCGCTGCGGTGATCGCTTTCCTCAACACGCATGATGCGGAACTGGGCGGCCGTCCGATCGACCTTGCTGTTGCCAGCCAGGAGGGTCTGCTCAGCGTCGAGCGCGCGCTCGCCGCCCTGCCGCCCGCCTGACCCTTCCGCCCGAACCGAGGATAGATGCGATGACCACCAAGCTCGAACAATATACCGCGAAGGCGGCGGAAAGCCTGGCGGCGACTGCGGCCGCCACCAACGCGCGCGAGCGCGCCTTCCACCATCGTGCGCACAGCATCTATCGGCGCCTGATCGCCGGTGTCGCCGAAGCCGAGGAACGTGCCGCGCTCAATCCGCCGCGTCCGACATCGACTAAGCCTTCGTCCTCCGCAAAGAAATGAAGCGCGGCAGCTTCGACGCCCGCGTCGCCAAGTGCATCGATCAGTTGCGCGAGGTGGAGATGCGTTCGCACGAGCGCCGGCACCGGCTCGGCATCGAATCGCGCACGCCCGGCGATGCCGCCACCGAGGCGCCCAGCCGCAAGGGCTGAGCGTCAGAACTTGCCGATGACGTTGAAGAAGAAGCCGTGGTTGCGATGGCTGAGATCGGCCAGGTCATCCGAATAATCGGTGAAATTATAGCCCGCGCCGATCTTCAGGTTCGGACCGATGTGGCGATAGACCGCCACCAGCGCGCCCAGCTGGCTGTCGCCCGCAGTCGATACCGTCAGCTTGCGCATTTCCGCGAGCAGGTCCCAGCGGCGGATCACCTCATAATCGGCGCGCACCGCCCAGAAAAACGCCTTGCTGTCGAACCACGGCTGGCTGTCGTCGCGCGACATGCGCAGCTCGCCGATGCGGTAGGCGACCTTGCCGCCGATCGCGAGGCGCGGGGTCAATTGATAGGTTGCGTCCAACGCGCCGATCTTGCTGCGCTGGGCATAATCGATCGGTAGGTTGTACGCCGTCACCTGCGCGGGCGAGGGCAGATCGTCGAGATAGGTCAGCTTGGCGAGCAGATTGAGCTTGTCGTTCCACACCGGACGATAGGCCGCCGCCAGCGAGATTTCGTAATAATCCGCGTCGAGCCCGCTCGTATCGGTGCCGCCGTTCGACACCGACAAATTGGCCTTGCCGAACAGACGCAGCGCGTCGTTCGCCTGCCAGGTGACGAGGTTACGCGTCGCCCAGGTCTTGCGGTCGCCGAGCGAGCTTGAATCCTCGATCCTGTATTCGACCGCGCTCGACCAGCGGATCGTCTTGTTGGTGAAGCCGACCGTGCCGCTCACCACATCGCGCTTGATCGACCCGCCGAGCGCATCCCCGAGCTTGCCGTTCTCATATTTGCCGCCGACGCTCCACCCGGTCCACGGTGCGAAATCGACGCCATAGGCCTGGCTGAAGCCGGTCGGGCCGCTGCCATATTCGTAGCGCTCCTCGGCGAACACGCTGGCGCCCTCGCCGAAGCGATATTTGGTGCCGCCGGTCAGCCGTCCGAGCCGGCCGGTGTTGAACGCGTCCGGATTTTCGGCGTCGAGCTGATAGCCCAGATAGAGCGAGCCGCGGTCGCCCATCTTGTAATTGGCCTTGGCGTTGGCGCCGAGGCCAAGATCGCCGTCCGACACTTCGCCGCCGACCGTCAGCCGCTGATTGATGGCGATATCGCCGGCAACCCCGACCCGGTCATTGTCGAGCCTGCCACCGTCGCGCTCGAGCGTCTTCTGCGCGAACACCGACGCCGACCAGGCACGGTCGTCATAGGGCAATTGGGGCGCGTCCTGCGCTGCGGCAGCGGGCGTCTTCGGCACGTGGTGATAACCAATCGTGACCGCTGCATCGGTGCGCTCGCCCTGCAGATCGGTCGGCGCCGCGATCGGCGTGTAGGC